>OZ241883.1:2042542-2378814 GCA_965203445.1 Candidatus Oxydemutator sp. | reverse complement strand
TCTTCGAGATGCTGGGCAACTTCAGCTTCGGCGATTACTTCAAGGAGGAGGCGATCACCTACGCCTGGGAATACGTGACCGAAGTGGCGGCGCTGGCGCCGGAGAGACTGTGGATCACGGTGTACGAGGACGACGACGAGGCCGCGCACGTGTGGCTGAAAAAAATCGGCGTGGACGAGGCGCGCTTTTCGAGAATCGCCGGCGCCGACAATTTCTGGACGATGGGCGACGTCGGCCCGTGCGGCCCGTGCACCGAGATCTTCTACGACCACGGCGCGCGCGTCGCGGGCGGGCCGCCGGGCGGCGGCGACGCCGACGGCGACCGCTACGTCGAGTTGTGGAACCTGGTGTTCATGCAGTACGAACGCGGCGCCGACGGCGAATTGCAGCCGCTGCCCAGGCCGTCGGTGGACACCGGCATGGGCCTCGAGCGTCTGGCCGCGATATTGCAGGGGACGAGCGACAACTACCGCACCGATTTGTTTCGCAGGCTGATGCAATCGGCGGCGGCGCTCGCCGGCGACGGTACCGCGGCGGCGTCGGCGCCGCTTAAGGCATCGCTCAAAGTGATAGCCGACCATATCCGATCGTGCGGCTTTCTGATCGCCGACGGCGTGTTGCCGTCGAACGAGGGGCGCGGCTACGTGCTGCGCCGCATCATTCGTCGCGCGCTGCGCCACGGGCGCAAGCTCGGCATCGAGGAGCCGTTCTTCCATCGCCTGGTGGAACCGCTGGCGGCGGAGATGGGCGTGGCCTATCCGGAACTTGCGCGCGCGCGCGCGCGCGTCGCCGGCGTGCTGCGCGACGAGGAAGAGCGTTTCGGCGAGACCCTGGGGCAGGGCCTCGCCGTGTTGGAAGAAAATCTTGCCGGCTTGTCGCAGCGCGTGCTGCCCGGCGAGCTGGCGTTCAAACTGTACGACACCTACGGTTTTCCGCTGGATCTGACCGCCGACGTCGCGCGCGAGAAAAATCTGGAGGTGGATTACGACGGCTTCGAGCGCTTGATGCGCCGCCAGAAGGAGCGCGCCAGGAAGGCCAGCCGTTTCGACCTTGCGGCGGACGATGTGCCGCCGATGGACGACCTCGAGCATTCGTTCAGCGGCTACGACACGCTGCGCGACGACGGGCGTATCGTCGCGCTGTTTCGCGGCGGCGAGCGCGTCGCGGCGCTGCACAAGGGCGAGGAGGGCGTCGTCGTGCTCGACAACACGCCGTTTTACGCCGAGTCCGGCGGGCAGGTCGGCGACCGCGGCGAGATCGCGGGCGAGCACGGCGTATTCCAGGTGCGCGACGTGCAAAAGAGCGGTTCCTTGCACAATCCGGTGCACAAGCACGTCGGCATCGTCGCCGAAGGCCATTGCCGCGCCGGCGACGCGGTGCGCGCGCAAGTGGACGCCGCGCGCCGCGCCGCGGTCGTGCGCAACCATTCGGCCACCCATCTGCTGCACGCGGCGCTGAAGCAAGTGTTGGGCGCGCACGTCGAGCAGAAGGGTTCGCTGGTGGCGGCGGACAGACTGCGCTTCGATTTCGCGCACGGTGCGCCGCTCGGCGCCGACGAACTGCGCCGCGTCGAGCGCCTGGTCAACGAGAAGATCCGCGCCAATATCGCCGCCGAGATCGAATGGATGGGCAAGGGCGAGGCGCTTGCCCAAGGCGCCGTCGCGCTGTTCGGCGAGAAGTACGCCGATACGGTGCGCGTGCTGCGCATCGGTGATTTCTCGGTCGAGTTGTGCGGCGGCACGCACGTTACGCGCACCGGCGACGTCGGCCTGTTCAAGATCATCCACGAGTCCGGCGTCGCCTCCGGCGTGCGCCGCGTCGAGGCGTTGACCGGCGCCGGTGCGCTCGACTACGTCGAGGCGCGCGAAGCGTGTATCGCCGAACTGTGCGCCGTGTTGAAGGCGCGCGCGCCGGAGTTGCCGGCAAAGGCCGCCGAACTGGTGCGCGCCAACCGCCGTCTGCAAAAGGAGATCGAGGCCGGCTACGCGCGCGCCGACGGTGGCGACGGCGACGCGCTCGCGGCCAAGGCGGTCGAGGTCGAGGGCCTGAGAGTGCTCGCGGCGCGCGTCGAAAACGCCAACCCGAAGGCGATGCGCACGCAGATGGATAGACTCAAGGAGCGCCTCGGCAGCGCCGCGATTGTATTAGGCGCGGTCGAGGACGGGCGCGTCAGACTGGTCGCCGGCGTAACCAAGGACGCGACCGCGCGCATCAAGGCCGGGACGCTCGTCAACGCCGTCGCCGGCCAGGTCGGCGGCAAGGGCGGTGGGCGCGCCGACATGGCCGAGGCCGGCGGCGGCGATCCGGCCGCGTTGGACGCGGCGCTGGCGTCGGTGCCGGAATGGGTGCGCGGGCGTTTGCGCGGCTGATGCGCACGCGCATAAAAATGTGCGGCATGACCGAGGCCGCGGACGTGGCGCGCGCCTGCGAACTCGGCGTGGACGCCGTCGGTCTCGTGTTCCACCGCCAGAGCGCGCGCTGCATAGAGCCGTCGCGCGCGCGCGAACTGCTGGCCGCGCGCGCGCCGTTCGTCGCCGCGGTCGCGTTGTTTCTCGACGCCGAACGCGAACACGTGCGGCGCGTCGTGGAGGCGCTCGATTTCGATTACCTGCAATTTCACGGCGCCGAGTCCGCGGACTATTGCGCGTCGTTCGGGCTGCCGTACATCAAGGCGCTGGCGATGGGCGGCGCCGGCGACTGCGCCGCCGCGCTGGACGAGCACGCGCCGCGCGCGTGCGCGCTGTTGTTCGACGCGCATCGCCCCGGCGAGACCGGCGGTCGCGGCGAGACCTTCGATTGGCGGCGCCTGCCGGTGCCGCGCGCCGTGCCGTACATCCTGGCCGGCGGCCTGACGCCCGCCAACGTCGGCGACGCGCTGCGCCGCGTGCGTCCGTACGGGGTGGATCTGTGCAGCGGCGTCGAGCGCGACAAGGGAGTGAAGGATCACGCCGCGATGCGCCGCTTCGTCGAGGCGGTGCGCGCCGCCGATGCGGCGTGCGCCCGATGACCACGCCGTCGCGCGCGCAGGCTCTGCGCGTGCCCGCCGATCCGCCGCGCCCCTCCTACAGGGAACCCATGTAAGATGACCTCCGCCTTCTCCTATAATTCACCGACGATGCAACCCGATGCCACCGGTCACTTCGGGCCTTACGGCGGGCGCTTTGTCGCCGAGACGCTGGTATGGCCGTTACAGGAACTCGAGCGCGCCTACGCGCGCTACCAGGACGACTCCGAGTTCGCCGCTGAGCTCGAGGACGACCTGGCGCGTTACGTCGGGCGCCCGAGTCCGCTCTACCACGCGCGCCGCCTGAGCGAGGCGTACGGCGGTGCGCAGATCTACCTGAAGCGCGAGGACCTGAACCATACCGGCGCGCACAAGATCAACGCCGCGCTCGGCCAGGGGCTGCTCGCCAAGCGCTTAGGCAAGACGCGCATCATCGCCGAGACCGGCGCCGGCCAGCACGGCGTCGCCGCGGCCACGGTGGCCGCGCGCCTCGGGCTTGCGTGCGTCGTCTACATGGGCACCGAGGACATCGCGCGCCAAAGCCCGAACGTCTATCGGATGAAACTGTTGGGCGCCGAGGTGGTGCCGGTCACGAGCGGCTCGAAGACGCTGAAGGACGCGCTCAACGAGGCGCTGCGCGATTGGGTCGCAAACGTGGACGACACCTTTTACATCATCGGCACGGTCGCCGGGCCGCACCCGTACCCGGTCATGGTGCGCGACTTTCAGGCGGTGATCGGGCGCGAGGCGCGGCGCCAGATCCTCGAACAGACCGGCGCGCTGCCGCGCGCGCTCGTCGCCTGCGTCGGCGGCGGCTCGAACGCGATGGGTTTGTTCCACCCGTTTCTGGACGACGCCGAAGTCGAGCTTTACGGCGTCGAGGCGGCCGGGGAGGGGCTGGATGGAGGGCGCCACTCGGCGCCGCTCGCCGCCGGCAGTCGCGGCGTGCTGCACGGGAATCGCACCTATCTGCTCGAGGACGAGCACGGCGGCATCCTGCCGACGCATTCGATCTCGGCCGGTCTCGACTACCCCGGCGTCGGTCCCGAGCACGCCTGGCTCAAGGACCGCGGGCGCGCGCGCTACGTCAGCGCGACCGACGACGAGGCCCTGGCCGGCTTCCATGAATTGACGCGCCGCGAGGGCATCATCCCGGCGCTCGAAAGCAGCCACGCGCTCGCCTACGCCGGGCGCTTGGCGACGCGCTACGACGCCGGCGATTCGATCATCGTCAACCTGTCGGGGCGCGGCGACAAGGACCTCGACGTCGTCGCGCGCATAGAGGGGCTCTCGTTGTGAGTCGCATCGCCGAACGTTTCGCGCGCCTGGCCGCGCGCGGCGGCAAGGCGCTGGTGCCGTACATCATGGCCGGCGACCCGTCGCTGGACGACACCGTGCCGCTGATGCACGCGCTGACCGAGGCCGGCGCCGACGTCATCGAGCTGGGCGTGCCGTTCACCGACCCGATGGCCGACGGGCCGGTGATCCAGGCCGCGAGCGAGCGCGCCCTCGAGGCCGGCGCGAGTCTGGCGCGCGTGCTCGACGTAGTGCGCGCGTTTCGGCAACGCGACGACGCCACGCCGGTGGTGCTGATGGGCTACGCCAACCCGATCGAGGTCATGGGCGTCGCGCGCTTCGCCGAGGCCGCCGCGGGCGCGGGCGTGGACGGCGTGCTGACCGTGGATCTGCCGCCGGAGGAAGCGGCGGAGCTGCGCGCGGCACTTTGCGCGCGCGCGCTCGATCCCGTGTTTCTGCTGTCGCCCACGACCACGCCCGAGCGCGTCGAATACATAGCGTCGGTGGCGCGCGGTTTCCTCTATTACGTGTCGTTGAAGGGCGTGACCGGTTCCGAGCGCCTCGATACGGCCGCGGTCGAGGCGCGCGTCGCCGCGATTCGGCGCGTGACGAAACTGCCGATCGGCGTCGGCTTCGGCATCCGCGACGCGGCCGCCGCGGCGCAAATCGCGCGCGTCGCCGACGCCGTCGTCGTCGGCAGCGCGCTGGTGCGCGTCATCGCCGACTGCGGCGTCGGCGGCGAAGACCGGGAGCGAGAGCGCCTGCTGTCCGCCGCGGGCGACTTCACCACCGGGCTGCGTCGCGCAATAGACGCCGCTTGAACGTCTTTATCAACAAGGGAGGTAACCAAAATGGATAAAGCGGAAAGAGAGTCTCTGGAAAAGATAGTTCTGGAGATACGACAGATACTTGACCCAAGTAATAAAAAACTGTGGCGTACGCAGGGCAGGGGCAAGAAATGTGAAGCCTGTGACAGGAGAAAGATCCGGAATTGGCTCTCCGAGGGGGTCTCGCACGAGGAGATTTCAAAGAGGTTGCACGGGAAGTTCAGCGCCGCCTCGATAGGAAGGATGGCCAAGGACAGGGGCTACTTTGACAGGAACGTGTAAAGGATACCGAAGGGGGGATCAGGGAAGCCTCTCCAGGCGGGGGGCTTCTTTGTGACTGGTTCTATCACGTAGATCTTCTCGATGGAGAGGCGGTGTCGCCGCCGGGTTTCCCGACCGGGTTCCCGCTTCCGCGGGCATGATGGACCCAGGAGGGCGGGGCGGTTGCTTGTCGGGTGCGGGTATAATTTGCGCCGATGAGTTGGTATAAGAAACTGATCCCGTCGAAGATCCGCACTTCGGGCGCCGCCGGGCGCAAGATACCGGAAGGGTTGTGGAGCAAATGCCCGGCTTGCGAGGCGGTGCTCTACCGTCCGGAGTTGCAGCAGAGCCTCGAGGTCTGCCCGCGCTGCGACCATCACCTGCGGCTGTCCGCGCGCAGACGCCTCGACGTGTTTCTCGACGAGGGCCGGCGCGAGGAGATCGGCGCCGGGCTTGAATCCACCGACTTTCTGCGTTTCAAGGACAGCCGCCGCTACCGCGACCGCCTGTCCGAGGCGCGTCGCAAAAGCGGCGAGAGCGAGGCGCTGGTCGTCGTCAAGGGGAGTCTCGACGGTGCGCCGCTGGTGGTCGCGGCGTTCGAGTTCGCGTTTATCGGCGGCTCGATGGGGTCGGTCGTCGGCGAGCGCTTCAAGCTCGGCGTCGAACGCTGCATCGCCGACGGCGTGCCGCTGGTGTGCTTTTCGGCGAGCGGCGGCGCGCGTATGCAGGAAGCGCTGGTGTCGTTGTTGCAGATGTCGAAGACCGCGGCGGCGCTGGCGCGTCTGGCGCGCGTGCGTCTGCCGTTCGTGTCGGTGCTGACCGACCCGACGATGGGCGGCGTCAGCGCCAGCCTGGCGATGTTGGGCGACGTGATCGTGGCCGAGCCGGGCGCGCTGATCGGCTTCGCCGGCCCGCGCGTCATCAGGCAGACGGTGCGCGAGGAGCTGCCCGAGGGTTTCCAGAGCAGCGAGTTCCTGCTCGAACACGGCGCGATAGACATGATCGTGCCGCGCGCCGAGATGCGCGCGCGCGTGTCGAACGTGCTGGCGCTGCTGATGGTGCGGCGATGAGCACCGCGGTCTCGCGTAGCGCGCGCGCGCGCGACGACCTGGACGCGTGGCTGCGCCGGCATAAGCGCGCGCATCCGACCAGGATCGAGCTGGGGCTCGCGCGCGTGCGCGAGGTCGCGCGCCGCGCCGGACTGCTGCCGGCGGCGTGGCCGGTGATCACCGTCGCCGGCACCAACGGCAAAGGCTCGACCGTGGCGATGCTCGAATCAATGCTGCGCGCACGCGGCCGCGCCGCCGCCAGCTACACGTCGCCGCACATGCACCGCTACAACGAGCGCGTCAAGGTCGGCGGCGAGTGCGCGAGCGACGAGGCGCTGTGCGAGGCGTTCGAGGTCATCGAACGGCGGCGCGGCGATATAAGCCTGAGTTTCTTCGAGGTCGGGACGCTGGCCGCTTTGTACCATTTCCACCGCTGCGCGCCGGACGTCGTCATCCTCGAGACCGGCCTCGGCGGGCGTCTCGACGCGGTCAACGTCGTCGACGCCGACGTCGCGGTCATCACCAGCATCGGCATAGACCACGTCGAGTGGCTCGGCAGCGACCGCGAGTCCATCGCCTTCGAGAAAGCCGGCATCACCCGTCCCGGCAGACCGTGCATCTACGGCGACCCGCGCCCGCCGCGTGGCGCCGTCGAGGAACTGGTCGCGCGCGGCGTCGTGGTCGAGCGCATCGGCGTGGACTTCGGCTACCGCCGCCACGCGCGGCACTGGGATTTTGCGTCGCGCCGCGGCGGCGTGACGGGGTTGCCGTACCCGGCGCTTTACGGCGACGTGCAACTGCACAACGCATGCTGCGCGCTGGCGGCGCTCGCGCACCTGGCCGGGCGCTTCGCGCCGACGCCGGCGGCGGCGCGCCGAGGCCTGGACGACGTGCGCCTGGCGGGGCGCTTTCAGATGCGGCGCGGCGCGACCGCGGACGGCGGTGAATGCCTGCACGTTTTCGACATCGCGCACAACCCGCACGGCGCCGAGGTCATGGTACGCAACCTGCGCAGCCTGTCCGGTCGGGCGCCGCTGCACGCGGTGTTCTCGATGCTGTCCAGCAAGGACGTCGAGGGCGTCGTCCGGGTGGTGGCGCCGCTGGTGGATTGCTGGTATCTGAGCGAGGCGCGCTCGTCCGACGCGCTGCCGCTTGGCAGCCTGTGCGAGATCGTGCGCCGTCACGCGCGCGGCCCGGTGCGCCACTTTGCGTCGGTGGCGCGCGCCTGGCGCGACGCGCGCGCCCGCGTCGGCGCCGGCGAGCGTCTGCTCGCGTTCGGCTCGATGTTGACGGTCGCAGAGGTCCTGGCGGAGGAGGATCTGTAATCGCATGGGCGCCGGCGGCTTGCCGGGTTTGCGCGTGCATTCCTATATAATCAATCGCGCGCGCCGGCGTCGTGCCGAAACGGGCGGGAACGTTCGTTGGAACCGAACTTCGGAATCAATGGAAATTATGAACCTGTCTCAAAATTGCCCGATCAATACCCTGTGTCGTCGAACACCGCCGGGTCTTCGTCATCGGCGACGTGTCGTGCGGCTGCGTCCGGAATAGGGCAAGGCCGGAGCGAACCTATGGAACGGTCGGTCAAGGAGAGGCTCGTGGGCGCGGTCATCCTGGTCGCGTTGGCGGTCATTTTTGTGCCGACGTTGTTCGACGGTGAGGGCCACCGCGAATTCTCGCGCCTCCAGGTCGAGATGCCCGAACCCCCGGCGTTGGTGTTCGGACAGCATTTTTCGGCGCTCGACGACGACGCGGCGCCCGCCGCCGGTTCCGTCGAGGCGCCGCCGGCTGCGACCACGGCGCGCGCGGTGACGCCGTCGCGCCCGCCGGTGGTGGCCGCGCCGCCCGCTCCCGCCTCGAAAGCCGCGCCGCGGCTGGACGTCTGGGTCGTGCAGGTCGGTGTCTTCGCGCTGCGCAAAAACGCCGACGAGCAGCGCGCCAAATTGCGCAAGGCCGGTTTCGATCCGGTGTTTTACAAGCGGCACGAGAACCAGCGGGGCGAGACCGTGTATTACGTCAGAGTCGGTCCCTACGAAGGGCGTTCGGCCGCGGCAAGCGTCGCCGAACGCCTGCGGCGCGAGCACCGCATCGAGGCGATTGTAAGGGCGTATGGCGACAACGACTGAGCCACGCGCCGCGCGTTCGCGCGTGTGCGCGTGACCTATCTCGACGTCTTCCTGCTCGTCGTGCCGTCCGTTTCGACGGCGCTCGGTCTGTACAAGGGCTTTGTCCGCGAGGCCGGGTCGCTGGCGACGCTGGTGCTGGCGTTCGTCGCGGCCTTCCATTTTGCCGAGTATCCGTTGCGGTGGCTGCCGCCGGAATGGCTCGCGCCCGCCTGGAGCTACTCGCGGTGGACGGTGTCCGCCGACAAGGTCGCGTACGGGGCTTCCTTTGTCGTTATTTTGCTGCTGGCGGCGGCGCTCGGAAACGTCGCCGCGCGCCGCCTGGGGCGCCTCGCAAACGACGGTGCGTTGGGCGGCTTCAACCGTTTTCTCGGCGGCTTGTTCGGGCTGACGCGCGGCGCCGCTATCGTCGTTTTGTTGGTGATGCTGTCGGGCGCGACCCGGATCGCGGAGCTGCCGTGGTGGCGCGACGCGGCGTTGCTGCCGCCTTTTGAGGCCGCCGCCGCTTACGCGGTCTCCCTGTTGCCGCCGCAATACGCGGGTTTTTTCGGCGACTCGCGCGCGTCGCCGTAGCGCTCGTCTCGGGCGCGCGCGACGTGACAAATCCGCGCCGCGTTTTGACGTTGCGGCCGAATCCGGCTACAATCGCCCGCTTTCCACTTCCCACAAATCCGATGGTAACGATACGTCTGGCGATGCGCGGCGCCAAGAAGCGGCCGTTTTATCTGGTCGTCGCGAGCGACTCGCGCAAGCCGCGCGACAGCGGCTACGTCGAGCGGCTCGGCTATTTCAATCCGCGTGCGCGCGAGCACGAGACGGGCTTTGCGCTGAACCGGGAGCGCTACGACTACTGGTTGGGGCAGGGCGCCAGACCGTCCGAGCGCGTGGCGGCCCTTGCCAAGTCCGACGCGGCCAGGATGAAGACGGACGCGCAACCGCAGGCGACCGAGACGTCCAAGGAACCCAAGGAACCCGAGGAACCCGAGGCGGCGACGGCGGCCGACCCCGCCGCTCCCGTAGAACCCGCCGAGGTTGCCGATCCCGCCGTTTCCGCGGAGCCCGCCGGCCCCGCCGAACCTTCCGAAGCGGCGACCGTGGCGGCCGAAACGTCGCAAACGTCTTTGACGCCACCTTCTGAAACGCCCCCTTCCGAAACACCCTCAGATCCGGCCGCCTCGGCCTCCTCCTGATTCCCGGCGGCGGCCCGCGGGCCGTCCGCGCGTTGCGACCCGCATGATCGAAGGTGACAAGTCCGGTTACGGTGACGGCGCGGTGCTGGTCGTGGGGCGCGTGTCCGGTGCGTTCGGGTGTAACGGCTGGATACGGGTTTTTTCCTACACCGAGGTCAAGGAGGACCTCGCGCGCTACCGGCGCTGGCTGATCGGCGGCGATTCGTGGAGCGGTTTCGATCTGATCGAGGCGCGCGTGCACGGCACCGGCCTGGTCGCCAGGCTCGCCGGGATCAACGACCGCGACGCGGCGGCGGCGCTTGGAAACCGCGACGTCGGCGTCGCCAAAGAACAACTGCCGGCGCGCGCGCCGGGCGAATACTACTGGTTTGAACTGGCCGGCATGAAAGTGATCAACCTGCACGGCGAGCCGCTCGGCGCGGTGTCGCGCCTGATCGCAACCGGCGCCAACGACGTGCTCGAGGTGTCGGACGGCGGCGCCACCTGCCTGATTCCGTGGGTCGAGGGCGTGTTCGTCAAGCGCGTGGATACGCGCGACGGCACGCTCGAGGTGGATTGGCGCCGCGAGTGGTGCGATGCGCGTTGACGTCGTAACGGTGTTCCCGCAAATGATCGCCGCGCTCGGCGCGGGCGGCGTCGTCGCGCGCGCGATCAAGCGCGGCTTGTTGGAATTGGCGACGTGGAACCCGCGCGCCTACGCCGAGGACGCCCGGGGCACCGTGGACGACCGCCCCTACGGCGGCGGTCCCGGCATGGTGATGATGGCCGAACCGCTGGCGCGCGCGTTGGCCGCGGCGCGCGCCAGCCAGGACGCCGCCGGCGTGCGCCGTGCGCGGACGGTTCATCTGACGCCGCGCGGCGGGCGCCTGACGCAGACCGAGGTCAACCGCCTGGCCGGTTTCGACGGTCTGGTGTTGCTGGCGGGGCGCTACGAGGGAGTGGATGAGCGCCTGATCGAGGCCTGCGTGGACGAGGAATGGTCGCTTGGCGACTACGTGATCAGCGGCGGCGAACTGGCCGCGATGGTGCTGGCGGACGCCGTCGCGCGCCAGCGTCCGGGGGTGCTCGGACACGAGGAGTCGGCGCGCCGGGACTCGTTCATGGTTGGACTTCTTGACTGCCCGCATTATACTCGTCCGTCGAGTTACCGCGGCGTCGAGGTGCCCGGGGTGCTCCTTAGCGGCGACCACGAGGCGATTCGGCGCTGGCGCCTTGCGCAGTCGCTCGTCAGAACTTTCGAGAAAAGACCCGATCTGTTTCGCGCGCGCCGCCTGAGCGACGAGGAGAAGCAAATCATGTCCGAATACCTGGAGGAGAAAGATGCCTGAACTGCTGCGTCAAATCGAGGACGAAATGGCGCGCGCCGAAATCCCGGAGTTCGCGCCGGGCGACACCGTCGTCGTGCAGGTCAAGGTGCGCGAGGGCAGCCGCGAGCGTATGCAGGCGTTCGAGGGCATCGTCATCGCGCGCCGCAACCGCGGCCTGAACTCGTCGTTCACCGTCAGGAAAATCTCGTACGGAGAGGGCGTCGAGCGGGTTTTCCAGACCTACAGTCCGTTGATCGGCGGCATCCAGGTCAAGCGTCGCGGCAAGGTGCGTCGCGCCAAGTTGTATTATCTGCGCGGACGCAGCGGCAAGGCCGCGCGCGTCAAGGAAAAACTGCGCAGGAAGTGACGCCGGGTGCTCCCCGGCGCCCCGATGGCGAGCATCCCACGACAAGCGCTCCATGGCGGTGCCCGATGACGGTGTGGCAGGGTGGTTCTGGTCGTGAGCGCGGCGACGAGCACGAGCGGCGGGCGTAGTATAGTGGCATTACCCCAGCTTCCCAAGCTGGTGAGGAGGGTTCGATTCCCTTCGCCCGCTCCATCGTCGCGCTTGCTTCTTTCATTCATTCGTAAGGAGCGCAAAGGGGCGGCAACCAAGGGTGAAAGCCGCCGCACCCCGCTTTAGCAACCATGGCCCCCGTAACCGACGTCCTGCACAGAAAAATCCGCGACCTGCGCGTCTCGGTAACCGACCGCTGTAACTTCCGCTGTACCTACTGCATGCCGAAGGAAACGTTCAACGCCGGCTACCGCTTCATGGCGCGCGCCGAGTTGCTGTCGTTCGAGGAGATCGCGCGCGGCGTGTCGTTGCTCGCCGACCTCGGCGTCGAAAAAGTGCGCCTGACCGGCGGCGAGCCGCTGCTCCGCAGCCACCTCGAGACGCTGATAGAAAAAATCGCGCACCCCGGCGCCGTCTCGGACGTAAGCCTTACGACCAACGGCGCGCTGCTGACCGCGGCCAAGGCGCGCGCGCTGCGCGCCGCCGGGCTGTCGCGGTTGACGGTCAGCCTCGACGCGCTCGACGATGCGGTGTTCTCGCGCGTAAACGGCGTCGCCTTTCCGGTGCGCCGGGTGTTGCGGGGGATAGACAACGGCCTGGCCGCGGGCTTTGCGCCGATCAAGGTCAACATGGTCGTGCGCCGGGGCGTCAACGACGCCCAGGTGCTGCCGATGGCGCGCCGTTTTCGCGGCGGTGGCGTCATCCTGCGCTTCATCGAGTACATGGACGTCGGCCACAGCAACGGCTGGAGGATGGACGACGTCGTGCCGTCGGCCGAACTGATCGAAACCATCGGCGCCGAGCTGCCCATCGAACCGGTGGACGCGAATTACCGCGGCGAGGTCGCGCGGCGTTGGCGCTACCGCGACGGCGGCGGCGAGATCGGCTTCATCTCGTCGGTGACGCGGCCGTTTTGCGGCGACTGCACGCGCCTGCGAATGTCGGCGGACGGCCGGCTCTACACCTGCCTGTTCGCGACCCGCGGCCACGACTTCCGCACGCTGCTGCGCGAGCGCCACTCGGACGAGTTTCTGAAAAACCGCCTGCGCGAGTGGTGGCGGAGCAGGGACGACCGCTATTCCGAGTTGCGCGACGAAAACACCGTGGTGCTGGAGAAGGTCGAGATGTCGTACATCGGCGGCTGATCGCACCGCGCGACATCCTGCCAATTTGACGTTCTCCCTCGGGGAGAGGGTCGGGGTGAGGGCCGTTGCGGCCTTATACATCGGTAAGGGAACGCCCCTATGGGTGTTCCCGAAGTATACTGTGTGTTCGCCGTGTTATTATGACGGGACAAGGGCTGGATCAGCCCGAACCACTTTGATTTACTACTGTAGCAGGATGGCATTTTCTATTACCTGTCCCTTCCTCTACAAGCGGAGTATGGGCCTGGGCGTGCGCCGGTGTTCCGCGCGTTCAGAACCGCTTGCCTGGACGTCGCTCTTTGTCGCGTCGCTGCTGGTGCTGACCCCGCAACCGCTCGCGGCGCAGACGCAGAACGACCCCCGACTGATTGACGTAACCACGCTGCAACAATTAAACGCGATACGCTGGGATTTGAACGGCGACGGCGCCGCGGATTCCCAGGACAACGCCGCGAACTACGCCGCGGCCTTTGCCACTACGTGCACCGCGTCTTCGTGCAACGGCTACGAGTTGTTGAACAACCTGGATTTCAACACCGGCAGCACCAGCACCCGCAGCGACGACCTCTATCGGAACGACGGCGCAGGCTGGCAGCCGATAGGCAGTGCGGACGATCCTTATATTGCCGACTTTGACGGCAGGGGGCACGTCATTGAAAACCTGTTTATCAATCGCCCAACCTCTGATCGCGTGGGTTTATTCGGCCACTTCGGCTTCAAGGTCAGTGCCGATCACTCCGGGGAAGACACTCCGGGCATCAGAAACGTCGGTATGGAGGACGTGGACGTAACCGGGCGGCAGTGGGTTGGCGCGTTAGTGGGATACGTCAGCACCGGAACGGTAGTAACCAGCCACGTAACGGGAGGCGACGTATCCGGCACGTCTAACACAGGTGGTTTGGTGGGGTACCTGGCGTTTTCAGTTGGCGTGAGGATCAAGGCCAGCTACGCGATAGTAGACGTTCGCGGTGGCAATGGGGCGGGCGGTTTGTTGGGAGGGAACGCGGCTATGGGTAGAGAAAGAATAATAGCCAGTTACGCGGCGGGCCAAGTCACCGGCACGACCAACGCGGGCGGTCTGGTGGGGTGGAGTACAACTATGTCCGGCGGCGACAACTATAAGGACTCCTACTGGGATACCGAGGCCAGCGGCTTGGCCGAAAGCGCCGGCAGCGGCGCGATTGGCACCGACACCGCGTCGTTGCAGACGCCGACGACCTACAGCGGCATCTACGCGAACTGGAATATAGACGTGGACGGCAGCACCAGGACCGGCGTGGACGGCAACGACGATCCGTGGGACTTCGGCACTTCGATGCAGTATCCGGTGTTGCAGGCGAGCAGTTTTTCGGTCGCGCGGCAGCGCGGCGCGGTGGCGGCCGAGTTGACGGGGCCGCCGGTGGTTTTCACCAGTTCGATGTATTCGGCGGTGGAAAGTTCCGGCGCCGTCGTCACGGTGACGGTGCGGCTTTCGGACGAAGCGCTGAGGATAAGCGATTTTTCGGTCACCGGCACGGTGGCGGCGTTGGACGACGGCACGATGCTGACGCTGCCGGGAGGCGCCACGTTCTTTCATTACGACGTGTCGACGTCGTCGGTCGTGTTTTCGTTGAATGCGTCGGGCGCCCCGCGGGCCGATGTAACGATAAGCATCATTGACGACGCGATACCGGAGGAAGCGGAGACCATCCCGTTGCGGCTGGTGAGCGCCGGTTATTCGGAATCCACGCAGATGGCGACGGTGACGATAGAGGACGACGACCCGGTTGTAGTCGGTTTTGCAAGAACCTCCTATAGTATAGATGAGGACGCTCGTGGTGATTCTGTATGCGTGGATGCAACCACGCCGTTGAGTACGCAGCCTCTGGATCGGCGGATCGGGATGAAGCTCTCGACCAGGCCGGGCACCGCCGGCACCAACGACTTTACTTCGATCAATCAGCAGGACGTCGGGCCGTTCTCGGATAGGACTCGGCGTCAATGCTTCGCTGTTGAGATCACGGACGATGCGATACGTGAAGACGCTGAGAGCTTTTTTCTGGACTTGACCGCGCCCCCGGGCCAGACGCTGGAAAGAGTCACCATCAATCCCGCGGTGGCGGAGGTCACAATAGCGGAAGACGACGGAATCACAATCGGTTTCGAGCAGACCACGCTGACGGTGACCGAGGGCGTTGATTCGTCGGCTTCCGTGTGCGTCGCAATCACGGATCCGAGCACTGGCGGGCTGATAGAGAGAAGTGACTTCAGTTTGGCGTTGAATGTGGCGGACGGCAGCGCCGTGGCGGGCGACGACTACGTGTCTTCCGCCACGGTGATGATAGGCCCCTTTGGCAGAAGCGTCGACAGCTCGTGTGGCAGCGTGGTTCTGATCAATGACGACGTCGCCGAGGGTGCGGAGACGTTCACCGTGAATTTGGGCTTTGTTTCGCAGGCGTCTGCTCCCGAGAGGGTGACTATAGATCCGGACAAGAGCGCGCTCACGGTGACGATAGTGGACGACGACGGCGGCGTCAGTTACGACGACGACGGCGATGATCTTATAGACGTGCGCACGGTCGGGCAGTTGGACGCGATGCGCTGGGATTTGGACGGCGACGGTATGCCCGACGACCAGGCGCGCGTCACGTCGTACACCGCCGCGTTCCCGAGCGCGCGGCCGAACATGGGTTGCGCCACAACCTGCAGGGGCTACGAATTGTGGAACGACGTGGACCTGTCGAGCGTGGGGAACTGGACGCCGATAGGCGGGGGGTATTCGCCGGCGTCGCCCGCGTGGACGGGATCTTGGAACCAGTACCCGACGTCCATCCGCTACGAAGGCGTTTTTGAAGGCAACGGCCACGTCATCAGGAATATGAAGATAACGCGCGACAGCGGTAACCGCTATGATTACGTGAGCTTGTTTGGCACCTTGGGCAACACCGGCGTAATTCGTTCCGTAGGCATGGAGAACGTGAACGTGAACGCACCCGACAGCGAGGGGGTAGCCGCGTTGGTGGGGGTCAGCTACGGCAAGATAGCGGCGAGTTACGCGGTGAGCGGGACGGTGAGCGGTTCCTGGGATGTAGGCGGTTTGGTGGGCGAGATGAAAGGGGGAATTGTGATTGCCAGTTATAGCGACGTGGCGGTGCACGGCGTGGGGCAAAGAGCGGGTGGTTTGATAGGCACCGGCGAAGGCAGCTCCGTAGTGAACGCCAGCTACACGGTAGGGAAACCGACCGGCGGGGGTTCTCATAGAGGCGGTTTGATAGGGCATCGTGGGTCCGCGGTGAAGATCCAGTCAAGCTACTTTGACAGCGAGCGCAGCGGGGAGTCGTCATGCTGCGGCGGCACGACCGCGCCGTCGCCGGACGAGACGCCGCAGACGCCCGCCAAGTTGCGCGCCCCGATTGCGGCGGACGGCATCTACGCCGGTTGGGATCGGCTGAACGTGGACGATACGACGGGCACGGTCATGGGCGTTTTGACGTTGAACGACGACAGCCCGTGGGATTTCGGGAGTAGTCTTCAGTACCCGGTGTTGCATGGCCAAGGCGAACGTTATCCCGCCGGCAATACCACCGCTACCCGGGTGCAGCGCCAGAGGCAGCCGCCGGTATTGGCGACGTTGTCGCAGCGAGGCCGCAGGGTGGTCGTGGAGGGTTTTGCGGCGACGTACGCGGTGGAACTGGGTAGTCGCGCTGCCGAACCGGTTACGATGAGTTGGTCCGTGGAATTGACCGGCGGCGTTGCCGGCCACGCCGATGCGGCTGATTTTGACGGGGCAACGAGCGGTGAGGTGGTTCTGGTCAACACCGACAGCGTGGTTTTCAGGGTGGAGATAGCGGGGGACGCGGCGATGGAGCCGAGAGAGACGTTCCGCGTGCGTTTAAGCAATTTGCAAGGCCCGGATAATTTGTATTTGAGCACCGTCAGTTCCGCGGTCGTAAGCACCATCCCCTCGAACGGGGGGATGGATTATGACGCCAACGATGACGGTCTGATAGAGGTCAGGACGACGACGCAGTTGGAGGCGATACGCCATGACCTGAGGGGCGAGGGCCGGTTCGGCGTGGATGATGAAGACCTGGCTGATTATGACTTGGCGTTTCCCTCTTTCGATGAGAGTGCGACGTGTCTGAACACCTGCAGGGGCTACGAATTGTCGAACGACATAGACCTGTCGAGCGTGCCGAACTGGGCGGAGAAGCAGATAGGCGGAGGGTATGCACAGGCGTTGTCCGTGTGGGATGGCTGGAACATGCAGCCGGAATCCCTCCGCTACAACGCCGTATTCGAAGGTCGCGGCCACGTCATCAGGAATATGAATCTGACGCGCAGCGGTGCTCGCTCTGATTACGTGGGCTTGTTCGGTATCTTGGGCGCCGACGGCGTAATCCGTTCGGTAGGCATGGAGAACGTGAACGTGAGTGCCCCCAACAGCGTGGGGGTGGGGGCGCTGGTGGGATATAACTTCGGCAAGATAGCGGCGAGTTACGTGGCGGGCGGGTCGGTAAGCGGTTCCTGGGCGGTAGGTGGTCTGGTGGGCGAGATGAGCGGGGGAATTGTGATTGCCGGTTATAGCAACGTGAGGGTGCACGGCGCGGGTGAAAGAGCGGGCGGCTTGATAGGCAGCGACACGGGCAATTCCGTAGTGAGCGCCAGCTACACGATAGGGAAACCGACCGGCGGGGGGCCAGATAGAGGCGGTTTGATAGGGTATCGTACATCCATGGAGATTCAGTCAAGCTACTTTGACCTGGAGCGCAGCGAGGAGTCGTCATGCTGCGGCCATAACCCGCCGTCGCCGGACGAGACGCCGCAGACGACCGTCCAGTTGCGCAGCCCGACGGCGGCGGACGGCATCTACGCCGGTTGGGATCGGCTGAACGTGGACGATACGTCGAGCACGGTGATGGGCGTTTTGACGTTGAACGACGACAGTCCGTGGGATTTCGGGAGTCCTTTTCAGTACCCGGTGTTGCACGGCCAAAGCGAACGTTTTCCCGCCGGCAATACCACCGCTATCCGCGCGCAGCACCAGAGGCAGCCGCTGGTATTGGCGACGTTGTCGCAGCGGGGCGACGAGGTGATAACGGAGGGTTCTGCGGTGACGTACGCGGTGGAACTTCGTAATGGCGTTGCCGACGTGGTGACGGTGAGTTGGTCCGTGGAATTGACCGGTGACGGTGACGGCCACGCCGATGCGGCTGATTTTGACGGGGCGACGAGCGGCGAGGTGGTGCTCGTCAACACCGGCAGCGCGGTTTTCAGGGTGGAGATAGCGGGGGACGAGGCGATGGAACCGAGAGAGACGTTCCGCGTGCGCTTGAGCGATTTGCCAAGCCTGGGTGGTTTGCGTTTGAGCACCGTCAGTTCCGCGGTCGTGAGCACCATCGCCTCGAACGGAGGGATGGATTATGACGCCAACGATGACGGTCTGATAGAGGTCAGGACGACGACGCAGTTGGCGGCGATACGCTATGACTTGAGAGGCGAGGGCCGGCTCGGCGTAGGTGATGGAGACCTGGCTGATTATGACCGGGCGTTTCCCTCTTTTGACGAGAGTGCGACGTGTCTGAACACCTGCAAGGGCTACGAATTGCTGAACGAAATAGATCTGCCGTCCGACGAGAACTGGGAACCGATAGGGGGCGGTGCGCGAACCGGGTTTTCCAACGACGTGCTGCCTGAGGAGCACCGTTACAACGCGGTGTTCGAGGGCAACGGCTACGTCATCAGGAATATGAAGATGGTATATGGCAATGAACATACGGCTTCTCGCTATGATTTCGTGGGCCTGTTCCGCGCTTTGGGCGGTGACGGCGTCATCCGCAACGTAGGTTTGGCGAATGTGAACGTGTCCGTGAGCCGGAACAGCATACAGACGGGCGCGTTGGCGGCGGCCAACTACGGCGGCAAGGTGGCGGCGTGTTACGTGGCGGGCGGTAGTGTCAAGGGCGCTTGGGGAGTGGGTGGTCTGGTGAATAGCAACGTGGGGGGGACGATCATAGCCAGTTACGCCGACGTGACCGTGTGGTTTCCTGGATCCGAGGCCGGTGGTCTGGTGGGTGGTAACGCCTCCGGCGGGAAGATCATAGCGAGTTATTCATTGGGAAATGTGGGGCTGACGGGTGCCAACTGGCCCATTTCCGAGCCTCGGCACATTGGCGGTTTGGTGGGCAATAACACAGCTGCATCGGACTTGATAGAGAACAGTTACTTTGATACGGATAGCAGCGGATTATCGTCGGGCGGTACGAACGTGTCGGCGACGACGGTCAAGACGACCCGGGAGTTGCGCTCGCCGGTCACGGCCGAGGGTATTTATGCCGCTTGGGGCGGTCTGAACGTGGACGATACGACGGGCACGGTCATGGGCATGGAGACGTTGAACGACGACAACCCGTGGGATTTTAGGACGAATCTGGATTATCCGGTGCTGCGCGGGATAAGCGCGCGTTACCCGAACGGCAACACCACCGGCGTCCTGGCGCAGCGTACGGCAGCCGATGTATTGGTGACGTTGTCGCAGGACGAAGGAAGAAAATTGGAGGGCGAGGCGGCGGAGTACGCGGTGACGTTGGGCGCTTACGGCGCCGGTGCGGTGACGATGAGTTGGTCGGTGGAGTTGACCGGCACAGGCTTGGGCCACGCCGATGCGTTGGATTTTGACGGTGCGACGAGCGGCGAGGTGGTTCTTGTCGGCACCGACAGCGCGGTTTTCAGGATAACCATCAGGGATGACGACGCGTCGGAAACGACGGAGACGTTCCGCGTGCGCTTGAGCAATCCGAGGGGTTTGGGCGGGCTGCGGTTGAGCGCCGCCAGTTCCGCCGTCGTCAGCGTCATCGAAAGGAGCGACGAGATAGATTACGACACCGACGGCGACACCTTGATAGAGGTGGCGACGCCGTTGCAGTTGTCGGCGATCCGCCACGACCTCGGCGGCGCCGGGCTGACGGGCGTGGGCAGTGCGAACGTGCTCGCCTATCTGGCGGCGTTTCCCTCTTTCGATCAGAGGAGGACCTGTCCCACCACGTGCACCGGCTACGAGCTGTCGAACGACCTGGATCTGTCCGGCATATCGAACTGGAAGCCGATAGGCGGGGGGCTTACACAGGCTCCTTGGGGTACTCCTCCCCCGGACAGACGTTACCAGGCCGTTTTTGAAGGCAACGGCCACGTCATCAGCAATGTAACGATCCGCAGCGCAAACAATGCAGCCGACCGGTTTGATAACGTGGGCTTTTTTGGTGCCGTGGGCGTCACAGGCAGAATCCGCAACGTGGGCTTGAACAACGTGCATACGGACATGGCCGGCAGCAGCCTGGGGGCGGGCGCGTTGGTGGGATACAACGCGGGCAAAGTGGCGGCGTGTTACGTGGTGGGCGACGTCAGACAAGTGCGCGGTGGTTGGTCTTTGGGTGCTCTGGTAGGCAGATTGGACGGGGGCGTCGTGATTGCCAGTTATGCGGACGTGCGGGTGCATCAGTGGCCGCCGGGGCGAAACGTCGGGGGGTTGATAGGCGCCGTTGAGAACGGGGGCATAGTCAGTGCCAGCTACGCAATCTCGAGGCTGAGCAGGCTGCACGGCCTGCAAGGATCTCCATCCGGCGGTCTGGTGGGGGACTATATTTCCGGTACGATACAGACAAGCTATTTTGACGAAGGGCGCAGCGGCCAGTCCGCGTGTTGCGGAAGCAATAAACCAACTCCGGACAACGCGCCCAGGACTTCCTCCCAGTTGCGCGCTCCCACGATGGCGGCGGGCACCATCTACGAGGGTTGGGATCGGCTGAACGTGGACGATACGTCGAGCACGGTCATGGGCGTTTTGACGTTGAACGACGACAGTCCGTGGGATTTCGGGACGGGTTTTGATTATCCGGTGCTGCGCGGCGTAAGCGCGCGTTATCCCCGCGGCAATACCACCGCTACCCGCGCGCAGCGACGGGGGCAGCCGCCGGTATTGGCGACGTTGTCGCAGCGAGGCCGCAAGGTGGTCGTGGAGGGTTTTGCGGCGACGTACGCGGTGGAATTGGATGGCCACAGCGACGACGTGGTGACGATGAGTTGGTCCGTGGAATTGACCGGTGACGGTGACGGCCACGCCGATGCGGCTGATTTTGACGGGGCGACGAGCGGTGAGGTGGTTCTGGCGGGCACCGACAGCGCGGTTTTCGGGGTGGCGATAGCGGGGGACGCGATGGATGAGCCGAGAGAGACGTTCCGCGTGCGTTTAAGCAATTTGCAGGGCCCGGACAATTTGCGTTTGAGCACCGTCAGTCCCGCGGTCGTAAGCACCATCGCCTCGAGCGAGGGGATGGATTATGACGTCGACGGTGATGGTTTGATAGAGGTCAGGACGACGACGCAGTTGGCGGCGATACACCATGACTTGAGGGGCGAGGGCAAGATCGGCGTGGATGATGAAGACCTGGCCGATTATGACTTGGCGTTTCCCTCTTTCGATGAGAGTGCGACGTGTCCGAACACCTGCAAGGGCTACGAATTGTTGAACGATATAGACCTGTCGAGCGTGCAGAATTGGACGCCGATAGGCGGGGGGTATTCGCCGGCGTCGCCCGCGTGGACGGGATCTTGGAACCAGTACCCGACGTCCATCCGCTACGAAGGCGTTTTTGAAGGCAACGGCCACGTCATCAGGAATATGAAGATAACGCGCGACAGCGGTAACCGCTATGATTACGTGAGCTTGTTCGGCACCTTGGGCAACACCGGCGTAATTCGTTCCGTAGGCATGGAGAACGTGAACGTGAACGCACCCGACAGCGAGGGGGTAGCCGCGTTGGTGGGGGTCAGCTACGGCAAGATAGCGGCGAGTTACGCGGTGAGCGGGACGGTGAGCGGTTCCTGGGATGTAGGCGGTTTGGTGGGCGAGATGAAAGGGGGAATTGTGATTGCCTGTTATAGCGACGTGGCGGTGCACGGCGTGGGGCAAAGAGCGGGTGGTTTGATAGGCACCGGCACGGGCGATTCCATAGTGAGTGCCAGCTACACGGTAGGGAAACCGACCGGCGGGGGTTCTCATAGAGGCGGTTTGATAGGGCATCGTGAATCCACGGTGAAGATCCAGTCGAGCTACTTTGACAGCGAGCGCAGCGGGGAGTCGTCATGCTG
The DNA here is from genome assembly GCA_965203445.1 of Candidatus Oxydemutator sp. Lineage (GTDB taxonomy): Bacteria > Pseudomonadota > Gammaproteobacteria > Poriferisulfidales > Oxydemutatoraceae > Oxydemutator. The sequence goes on along the minus strand of OZ241883.1, from coordinate 2,356,969 downwards.
CGGCGGCACGACCGCGCCGTCGCCGGACGAGACGCCGCGGACGTCCGTCCAGTTGCGCGCCCCGACGATGGCGGACGGCATCTACGCCGGTTGGGACAAGTTGGACGTGGACGGCGTGGATCAGGGCGGCGACGACGACTTGAACGACGACGGTCCGTGGGATTTCGGGACAAGTTTTGATTATCCGGTGCTGCGCGGCGTAAGCGCGCGTTATCCCGACGGCAATACCACCGCTATCCGCGTGCAGCGACGGGGGCAGCCGCCGGTATTAGCGACGCTGTCGCAGCGAACTATCGGAGCGATAGCGGAGGGTTCGGCGGCCGAGTATGTGGTGGAATTGGATAGTCACGGTGCCAGCCCGGTTACGTTGAGTTGGTCCGTGGAATTGACCGGCGACGGCGACGGCCACGCCGATGCGGCCGATTTTCCCGCGACCGCGGGGACGATAACCCTGGTCGACACCGACAGCGTGGTTTTCAGGGTGGCGATAGCGGGGGACGAGGCGGAGGAGCCGAGAGAGACGTTCCGCGTGCGCTTGAGCAACGTGCAAGGCGCGGACAATTTGCGTGTGAGCACCGTCAGTTCCGCGGTCGTAAGCACCATCGCCTCGAGCGGGGGTATGGATTATGACGCCAACGATGACGGTCTGATAGAGGTCAGGACGACGACGCAGTTGGCGGCGATACACTATGACTTGAGAGGCGAGGGCCGGCTCGGCGTGGATGATGAAGACCTGGCTGATTATGACTTGGCGTTTCCCTCTTTTGACGAGAGTGCGACGTGTCCGAACACCTGCAAGGGCTACGAATTGCTGAACGACGTAGACCTGTCGAGCGTGCGGAATTGGACGCCGATAGGCGGGGGCATTACGCAGGGGTCGCCTGGCTGGTCGAGTTGGCAACAGCGGCCGCTACACATCAGCTACGGCGCCGTATTCGAAGGCAACGGCCACGTCATCAGGAATATGAGGATACGGCGCGACGGCGAGCGTGATGATTACATGGGCTTGTTCAGCATCCTGAGCAGCACCGGCGTAATCCGCAACGTAGGCATGGAGGGCGTGAACGTGAGTGCCCCCCCCAGCGTGTGGGTGGGCGCGTTGGCGGGATATAACTTTGGCAAGATAGCGGCGAGTTACGCGGTGAACGGTTCCGTGCGTGGTTTCTGGGCGACCGGGGGTCTGGTGGGCGGCGTGGGCGGGGGAATTGTGATTGCCAGTTATAGCGCCGTGTCGGCGCACGGCGTGGCCAATGCTCAGAGAGTGGGCGGTTTGATAGGCAACGACGACGGCGGCGGTTCCATAGTGAGCGCCAGCTACACGATAGGGGTTCCGAGCGGCGGCGATCCTCATAGAGGCGGTCTGGTAGGGTATCGTCAACTTTTTCAAGAGCAACCTTCTTTGGTGATTCCTCTGGAGATTCAGTCGAGTTACTTTGACGGCGAGCGCAGCGGGGAGTCGTCGTGTTGCGGCCATAACCCGCCGTCGACGGACCGCGACACGCGCAAGACGTCCGCCGAGTTGCGCACCCCGATCGCGGCGGACGACTTCTACACCGGTTGGGACAAGTTGGACGTGGACGGCGTGGATCAGAACGGCGACGACGACTTGAACGACGACAGTCCGTGGGATTTCGGGACGGGTTTTGATTATCCGGTGCTGCGCGGCGTAAGCGCGCGTTATCTCGACGGCAATACCACCGCTACCCGCGTGCAGCGACGGGGGCAGCCGCCGGTATTAGCGACGCTGTCGCAGCGAACTATCGGAGCGACACCGGAGGGTTCGGCGGTCGAGTATGCGGTGGAATTGGACGGTCGCGGAGCCGACCCGGTTACGTTGAGTTGGTCCGTGGAGTTGACCGGCGTCGGCGCGGGCCACGCCGATGCGGCCGATTTTACCGAGGCGACCAGAGGGACGGTAACCCTGGTCAACACCGACAGCGCGGTTTTCAGGATAACCGTCGGGGATGACGACGTGTCGGAAGTGCCGGAGACGTTCCGCGTGCGCTTGAGCAATGTGCAGGGCCCGGACAACTTGCGTTTGAGCGACGCCAGTTCGTCCGTCGTCAGTTCCATCGCGTTCGGTGGAACCAATTATGACGCCGACGGCGATAATCTGATAGAGGTTGCGACGACGTCGCAGTTGTCGGCGATACGCTATGACTTGGGCGGCGTCGGGTTGGCGGGCGTCAGCAGTGCGAACGAGGCTGATTATCTGGCGGCGTTCGATCTCTTCGACGAGGCGAAGACTTGTCCCAGCACGTGCACCGGCTACGAGCTGTCGAACGACCTGGATCTGTCCGACGCGGACTGGACGCCGATAGGCGGCGCTACTCGGCGCAGCCGGGTGGGGCCGGACAACAGCAACACCCCGCCCCTGGACGGCCGCTACCAGGGGGGCTTCGAGGGCAACGGTCACGTGATCAGGAACATGCGTGTCCGCAGCCCGTCGCAGAATTGGCATTACGTCGGCTTGTTCGGCGCGTTGGGCGAGGCCGGGTGGGTGCGGGGCGTGGGTCTGCGGGACGTGGTCGTGGACGTGCGGGGAGGCTACAGCGGTAGCATAGGAGCGGGCGCCTTGGTGGGTCATAGTTATGGGCGGGTGGCGGCGAGTTACGTGTCGGGTGGATCGGTGAGCGGCGGTTGGGAGGTAGGGGGCCTGACGGGGGCCAACGGCGGCACGTTGATAGCGAGTTACGCGGACGTATCGGTGGCTGCGACGGATCGGTCATTGGGCGGATTGGTGGGCAGTTTGTCTGGTTCCGGGGTGGTGAGCGCGAGTTACTCGGTGAGCAGGGTGGTGAGAAGCACCAATTCACGTACGGTAGGCGGTCTGGTGGGCGGGCGCTCGGGAAGCAGCGTATTGAGCGCAAGTTACTTCGACAGCGGGCGCAGCGGCGAGGAGCGATGCTGCGGAGAGAGATGGCCGAGTCCGGACGACGCCCCGAAGACGTCGAACGATTTGCGCACCCCGACCACCGCGGCGGGCACCATCTACGAGGGCTGGGATCGGCTGAACGTGGACGATACGTCGAGCACGGTCATGGGCGTTTTGACGTTGAACGACGACAGTCCGTGGGACTTCGGCACCGTGTTCGATTACCCGGTGCTGGTGTTCGGCGGCTCTGCCGGCACAAGGATGGCGCGTCGCACGTCGCAGCAGCAGGCGCAGCCCGCGGTGACTCTGACGCCGACGCTGGGCGGGAGCGTGACGGTATCGAGAGGCGGCATCGCGAGTTACGTGGTGAGTTTGCCCGGGGCCTTGCCGCCGGGGGCGAGCGCGCATTGGGATTGGTCGGTGGGTGGCGACGAAGTCGGCGACGACGACTTTGTCGGCACGACCGCAGGCAGCGTGGTCATCGGCTCCGGCGCCCTCAGCGCGTCGTTTTCGTTGAGGGTGCGCGACGACGACGTTACCGAGTCGTCCAAGGTTATGGTGGTAACGTTGAGCAATGCGGAGATCACGGGGGCGCCTGCGCGTGTGAGTCTCAGCGTGCCGGTTTCTTCCGTGATGACCACGATCGAGGCGAGCGGCATGATGGACTACGACGTTGACGATGACACCTTGATAGAGGTGGCGACGACGTCGCAGTTGGCGGCGATCCGCCACGACCTGGGCGGTGTCGGGTTGGCGGGCGTGAGCGGCGATGCAAACAGGGCCGCTTATCTGGCGGCGTTTCCCTCTTTCGGCAGGAGGCAGACCTGTCCCAGCACGTGCACCGGCTACGAGTTATCGGCCGACCTGGATTTGTCCAGCGTGGAGCCGCACCCGGGGCCGGGCTGGACGCCGCTAGGCGGGGGGGTTGAGGTTCAAGACTTTCCAGGGGATTACTACACCGCTGTTTTTGAAGGCAACGGCCACGTCATCAGCAATTTGCGGGTAAATAGGGACGAGGAGTGGTATCAGGTGGGTTTGTTCGGTGCCGTGAGTGCCAGCGGCACAATCCGCAACGTGGGCTTGCGTAACGCGCGGGTGGAGGTGGCGGCCTCTGGCCCTGGCCAAAGCCCTTTTGTGGGCGCGCTGGTGGGAGACAACCGGGGCAAAGTGGCGGCGAGCTACGTCAGTGGCGGTCGCATATCCAGCGGATATGCGGTGGGCGGCTTGATAGGGATTAACTCCGGCAGGGTAGTGGCGAGTTACGCCGACGTGGCAGTGTATGCATTCAGTACAGTGGGCGGCCTGGTAGGCCAGGCCGCCGGTCCCGCGTCGGTGGTGAGCGCCAGCTACTCGGTCGGGAGAGTGACGGGAATTTTTCCCCCGATTGGCGGCTTGATAGGGAGTGGGTTTCGCACCTCGGTGGTGGAGTCCAGTTATTTTGACAAAGAGCGCGGCGTCCAGAGTGATTGCTGCGGATCGAAGGCGTCACACCAGTTGCGCACGCCGACCACGGCCGCGGGCACCATCTACGCGGGCTGGGACAAGTTGAACGTGGACGACGTGGATCAGGGGCGCGACGGCGATTTGAACGACGACAGTCCGTGGGATTTCGGCAGCGCGTTCGATTACCCGGTGCTGGTGTTCGGCGGCGCTACCGAGACCAGGGCGGCGCGTCGCATATCGCAGCAGGAGACGCTGGCGCTACTGGTACCGACGCTCGCCGGGAGCGAGACCGTGTCGGAAGGCGGCACCGCGAGTTACGTGGTGCGCCTGCCGGTGGTCCTGCCGCCGGGGGCGAGCGCGCGTTGGGATTGGGCGGTGGGCGGCGGCGAAGTCGGCATCGCCGACTTTGTCGGTGCGATCACGGGCACCGTGGTCGTCGGCTCCGGCGCAAGCAGCGCGTCGTTTTCGCTGAGGGTGCGCGATGACGCCGCTCCCGAGTCGTCCGAGGTACTGGTGGTAACGTTGACGGGCGCGAGGCTCACGGGGGCGCCTGCGCACGTGGGTTTAGGCGTGCCGGCTGCTTCCGTCAGGACCATCATCGAGGCGAGCAGCGGGACGGATTACGACGACGACGCCGACGGTTTGATAGACGTGGAGACGACGTCGCAGTTGGCGGCGATCCGCTACGACCTGGGCGGTGCCGGGTTGGCGGGCGTGAGCGATGCCAACAGGGATGATTATCTGGCGGCGTTTCCCTTTTTCGACGAAAGGTTGACCTGTCCCAGCACGTGCACCGGCTACGAATTATCGGCCGACCTGGACCTGTCCGGTGTGGAACCGGCTCCGGGCCCGGGCTGGACGCCGCTAGGCGGGGGCATCCCGCGTGACGACTCTCCGGTGGATTATTACACCGCCGTTTTTGAAGGCAACGGCCACGTCATCAGCAATTTGCGGATGGCCAGGAGTGGGCAATGGTATCACATGGGTTTGTTCGGTGCCGTAGGCGCCGACGGCAGGATCCGCAACGTGGGCTTGCGTAACGCGCGGGTGGACCTGGGCAGTGATGGCAATCATATAGGTGCGCTGGTGGGAACCAACGAGGGCGAAGTGGCGGCGAGTTACGTCAGTGGCGGTCGCATATCCGGCGAATTGTACGTGGGCGGTTTGATAGGAAATCATAACGGCAGATTGGTGGCGAGTTACGCCGACGTGGAAGTGCATGCAGATGCAAGTAACGCGGGTGGTCTGGTAGGGGTGGCCGGTTTCGCGTCGGTGGTGAGCGCCAGCTACTCGGTCGGGAAAACGACGGGGGGTTCTCTCCCGAGTGGCGGCTTGATAGGGAATATGCCAGTCGGCGCCGTGGTGGAGTCCAGTTATTTTGACGCGGGGCGCAGCGGCCAGGACCGTTGCTGCGGATTCAATGCGCCGGATCCGGACCGCACCTCGAAGACGTCGAGCGAGTTGCGCACCCCGACCACGGCCGCGGGCACCATCTACGCTGGCTGGGACAAGTTGAACGTGGACGGCGTGGATCAGGGAGACGACCGCGACTACAACGACGACAGTCCGTGGGATTTCGGCAGCGTGTTCGATTACCCGGTGCTGGTGTTCGGCGGCGCTACCGAGACGAGGGCGGCGCGTCGCCTATCGCAGCAGAGGGCGCTGGCGCTACTGGTACCGACGCTCGCCGGGAGCGAGACCGTGTCGGAAGGCGGCACCGCGAGTTACGTGGTGCGCTTGCCGATGGTCTTGCCGCCGGGGGTGAGTGCGAGCTGGGATTGGGCGGTGGGCGGCGGCGAAGTCGGCGCCGCCGACTTTGTCGGCGCGACCACGGGCAACGTGGCCATCGCCTCGGGCGCCGTCAGCGCGTCGTTTTCGGTCAGGGTGCGCGACGACGACGAGCCCGAGTTGTCCGAGGTTCTGGTGGTGGCGTTGACGGGCGCAAGGCTCACGGGGGCGCCTGCGCACGTGAGTTTAGGCGTGCCGGTTTCCGTCAGGACCACGATCGAGGCGGGCGGCGAGATAGACTACGACTTTGACAATGACACCTTGATAGACGTGGAGACGACGTCGCAGTTGGCGGCGATCCGCTACGACCTGGGCGGTGCCGGGTTGGCGGGCGTGAGCGATGCGAACAGGGATGATTATCTGGCGGCGTTTCCCGTTTTCGGCGTGGAGCAGACCTGCCCCAGCACGTGCACCGGCTACGAGTTATCGGCCGACCTGGATTTGTCCAGCGTGGAACCGGCCCCGGGCCCGGGCTGGACGCCGATAGGCGGGGGGGGGGACGCCCTTCTGGATGATGATTATTACACCGCTGTTTTTGAAGGCAACGGCCACGTCATCAGCAATATGCGGGTGGTCAGGGCTGATGGACGGTTGTCTCACACGGGTTTGTTCGGCGCCGTCAGCGCCGTCGGCACCATCCGCAACGTGGGCTTGCGTAACGCGTGGGTGTCCGTAGTTGCCCATAGCACTTATATAGGAGCGCTGGTGGGCCGCAACGAGGGCCAAGTGGTGGCGAGTTACGTCAGTGGCGGTCGCATATCCGGCGTATGGGCGGTGGGTGGCTTGATAGGGGGCAACTTCGGCAGGTTGGTGGCGAGTTACGCCAACGTGGAAGTGCATACAGCAGAGGGAGCCAACGTGGGCGGTCTGGTGGGCGAAGCCGGTGGCGCGTCGGTGATGAGCGCCAGTTACTCCGTCGGGAAACTGACGGGGGCCACGGCCGGCGGCTTGATAGGGCAGAGGCTGGCCGGCGCCGTGGTGGAGTCCAGTTATTTTGATACGGGGCGCAGCCTCCAGACCAGTTGCTGCGGAACGGCGCCGGGTGATACGGACAACGTCGCCCCGAAGACGTCAAACCAGTTGCGCGCCCCGACGACGGCCGCGGGCACGATCTACGCCGGTTGGGACAAGTTGGACGTGGACGGCGTGGATCAGGGCGGCGACGACGACTTGAACGACGACAGTCCGTGGGACTTCGGCAGCGTGTTCGATTACCCGGTGCTGGTGTTCGGCGGGGCTACCGACACGGAGGCGGCGCGTCGCACGTTGCAGCAGGAGGCGCAGCCGGAGATAAGTCTTGCGGTGACGTTCACCGGCAGCGCGACGGTGTCGGAAGGCGGCACCGCGAGTTACGTGGTGCGTTTGCCGATGGCCTTGCCGCCGGGGGTGAGCGCGCGTTGGGATTGGTCGGTGAGCGGCGGCGAAGTCGGCATCGCCGACTTTGTCGGCGCGACCACGGGCAACGTGGCCATCGCCTCGGGCGCCGTCAGCGCGTCGTTTTCGGTCAGGGTGCGCGACGACGACGAGCCCGAGTTGTCCGAGGTACTGGTGGTAACGTTGACGGGCGCGAGGCTCACGGGGGCGCCTGCGCACGTGAGTTTAGGAGTGCCGGCTTCCGTCAGGACCACGATCGAGGCAAGCGGCGCGATAGACTACGACTTCGACAATGACACCTTGATAGAGGTGGCGACAACGTCGCAGTTGGCGGCGATCCGCCACGACCTGGGCGGTGTCGGGTTGGCGGGCGTGGTGGGCAAGGCGAACAGGGATGATTATCTGGCGGCGTTTCCCGCTTTCGGCATGGAGCAGACCTGCCCCACCACGTGCACCGGCTACGAGTTATCGGCCGACCTGGATTTGTCCAGCGTGGAACCGGCCCCGGGCCCGGGCTGGACGCCGATAGGCGGGGGGGTTAACGCCCTTCTGGATGATGATTATTACACCGCTGTTTTTGAAGGCAACGGCCACGTCATCAGCAATATGCGGGTGGCCAGGGATGGACGGTTCTCTCACACGGGTTTGTTCGGCGCCGTGAGCGCCACCGGCACAATCCGCAACGTGGGCTTGCGCAACGCGCGGGTGTCCGTGGATGCTGACCACAGCACTTTTATAGGCGCGCTGGTGGGCCTGAACAGGGGCGAAGTGGTGGCGAGCTACGTCAGTGGCGGTCGCATATCCGGCGTATGGGGGGTGGGTGGTTTGATAGGGGTCAATTACGGTAGGTTGGTGGCATGTTACGCCGACGTGGAAGTGCATGCCGGCGGAGGCACCGTGGGCGGTCTGGTGGGAGAAGTCCGTGCCCCGTCGGTGGTGAACGCCAGTTACTCGGTCGGGAAACCGACGGGGAATGATGCAGTCGGCGGCTTGATGGGGCAGTTCGTCGGCGGCGTGGTGGAGTCCAGTTATTTTGACGTGGAGCGCAGCCTCCAGGCCAGTTGCTGCGGAACGGACCCGCAGAATCTGGACAACGTCGCCCCGAGGATGTCGAGCGAGTTGCACGTCCCGACGACGACCGCGGGCACGATCTACGCGGGTTGGGACAAGTTGGACGTGGACGGCGTGGATCAGGGCGACGACGGCGACTTGAACGACGACAGTCCGTGGGACTTCGGCAGCGTGTTCGATTACCCGGTGCTGGTGTTCGGCGGCGCTACCGACACGGAGGCGGCGCGTCGCACGTCGCAGCAGGAGACGCAGCCGGAGGTAAGTCTTGCGGTGACGTTCGCCGGCAGCGCGGCAGTGTCGGAAGGCGGCACCGCGAGTTACGTGGTGAGTTTGCCGGGGGCCTTGCCGGCGGGGGTGAGCGCGAGTTGGAGCTGGGCGGTGGGCGGCGGCGAAGTCGGCGCCGACGACTTTGTCGGCACGACCGCGGGCAGCGTGGTCATCGCCTCGGGCGCCGTCAGCGCGTCGTTTTCGTTGAGGGTGCGCGACGACCTCGTTACCGAGTTGGCCGAGGTTATGGTGGTGACGTTGACGGGCGCGAAGATCACGGGGGCGCCTGCGCGCGTGAGTTTAGGCGTGCCGGTTTCCGTCAGGACCACGATCGAGGCGAGCGGCAAGATAGACTACGACGTTGACGATGACAACTTGATAGAGGTGACGACGATGTCCCAGTTGTCGGCGATACGCTACGACTTGGGCGGCGTCGGGTTGGCGGGCGTGGGCAGTGCGAACGAGGCTGATTATCTGGCGGCGTTTCCCCTTTACGACGTGGTGCAAACCTGTCCCAGCACGTGCACCGGCTACGAGTTGTCGGCCGACCTGGATCTGCCGTCCGGCCAGAACTGGGATCCGATAGGAGACGACGCGAATCGCTACCAGGCCGTTTTTGAAGGCAACGGGCACGTCATAAGCAATATGGAGATACGCGCCCCCGACAACGGCAATTATCACTACAGAGGCTTGTTCGGCTCCCTGGGCGCCGGCGGCACGATCCGCAACGTCGGCCTGAGCGACGTGCATATAGAATTGCGCGGCGACAGCTTTCAGACGGGTGCGTTGGCGGGGGCAAGCCGCGGCAAAATAGCGGCGAGTTACGTAGCGGGCGGGTTGATCAACGGTGTTTGGAGAGTGGGCGGTCTCGTAGGCACGTTGTATACGAATGCAACCATGATCGCCAGTTACACCGACGTCGAGGTGCGCGCCCGGAACGAAGAAAACGACGGGAGCGCGGCAGGCGGTTTGATCGGCACCGCCGAAAGCGGCAGCATAGTAAGCGCCAGCTACGCGATCGGGAGGACGACGGCCGTGGGGGACGAGGACGGCGGTTTGATCGGGGAGCGTGATTCCCAGGCCAGGATACAAAAAAGCTACTTTGACACCGGGCGCAGCGGACAATCCGACTGTTGCGGCCAGAATACACGGCAGTCGGACTCGGGTACGGGCAGGACTTCCGCCCAATTACGCGCCCCGACGATGGCGGACGGCATCTACGCCGGTTGGGACAAGTTGAACGTGGACGGCGTGGATCAGAACGGCGACGACGACTTGAACGACGACAGTCCGTGGGATTTCGGGACGGGTTTTGATTATCCGGTGCTGCGCGGCGTAAGCGCGCGTTATCCCGACGGCAATACCACCGCTATCCGCGCGCAGCGACGGGGGCAGCCGCCGGTATTGGCGACGTTGTCGCAGCGAACTTCCGGAACGACACCGGAGGGTTCGGCGGTCGAGTATGCGGTGGAATTGGACGGTCGCGGCGCCATCCCGGTTACGTTGAGTTGGTCCGTGGAGTTGACCGGCGTCGGCGCGGGCCACGCCGATGCGGCCGATTTTACCGAGGTGACCAGAGGGACGGTAACCCTGGTCAACACCGACAGCGCGGTTTTCAGGATAACCGTCGGGGATGACGACGAGTCGGAAGTGCCGGAGACGTTCCGCGTGCGCTTGAGCAATCCGAGGGGTTTGGAGCGGCTGCGTTTGAGCGACGCCAGTTCGTCCGTCGTCAGTTCCATCGCGTTCGGTGGAACCAACTATGACGCCGACGGCGATAATCTGATAGACGTTGCGACGACGTCGCAGTTGTCGGCGATGCGCTACGACTTGGGCGGCGTCGGGTTGGCGGGCGTCAGCAGTGCGAACGAGGCTGATTATCTGGCGGCGTTCGATCTCTTCGACGAGGCAAAGACCTGTCCCAGCACGTGCACCGGCTACGAGTTGTCGGCCGACCTGGATCTGTCCGACGCGGACTGGACGCCGATAGGCGGTGCTACTCGGCAGAGCCGGGTGGGGCCGGACAACAGCAACACCCCGCCCCTGGATGGCCGCTATCAGGGGGGCTTCGAGGGCAACGGTCACGTGATCAGGAACATGCGTATCCGCAGCCCGTCGCAGAATTGGCATTACGTCGGCTTGTTCGGCGCGTTGGGCGAGGCCGGCTGGGTGCGGGGCGTGGGTCTGCGGGACGTGGTCGTGGACGTGCAGAGAGGCTACAGCGGGAGCATAGGAGCGGGCGCCTTGGTGGGTTATAGCTATGGGCGGGTGGCGGCGAGTTACGTGTCGGGTGGATCGGTGAGCGGTGGTTGGGCGGTGGGGGGCCTGACGGGGGTCAACGACGGCACGTTGATAGCGAGTTACGCGGACGTATCGGTGGCTGCGACGGATCGGTCATTGGGCGGATTGGTGGGCAGTTTGTCTGGTTCCGGGGTGGTGAGCGCGAGTTACTCGGTGAGCAGGGTGGTGAGAAGCACCAATTCACGTACGGTAGGCGGTCTGGTAGGCAGCCGCTCGGGAAGCAGCGTATTGAGCGTAAGTTACTTCGACAGCGGGCGCAGCGGCGAGGAGCGATGCTGCGGAGAGAGATGGCCGAGTCCGGACGACGCCCCGAAGACGTCCGCCGAGTTGCGCACCCCGACCACCGCGGCGGGCACCATCTACGAGGGCTGGGACAGGTTGAACGTGGACCGCGTGGATCAGAGCGGCGACGGCGACTACAACGACGACAGTCCGTGGGATTTCGGGACGAGTTTTGATTATCCGGTGCTGCGCGGCGTAAGCGCGCGCTATCCCGACGGCAATACCACCGCTATCCGCGCGCAGCGACGGGGGCAGCCGCTGGTATTGGTCACGTTGTCGCAGCGAACTTCCGGGGCGATAGCGGAGGGTTCGGCGGTCGAGTATGCGGTGGAATTGGACGGTCGCGGCGCCATCCCGGTTACGATGAGCTGGTCCGTGGAGTTGAGTGGCGTCGGCCCAGGCCACGCCGAGGCCGCCGATTTTTCCGGCGTGACGAGAGGGCAGGTGGTTCTCATCAACACCGACAGTGCGGTTTTGGAGGTGCAGATAATAGAGGACGGGACGCCGGAACGGGCAGAAAGGTTCCGAGTGCGCTTGAGCAATCTGCTGGCGCCGGACAACTTGCGTTTGAGCGCCCCCGGTTCCGCGGTCGTCAGCGTCATCGCGTCGCATGGGATGAATTACGACCTCGACGGCAACAATCTGATAGACGTGAGGACGACGACCCAGTTGTCGGCGATCCGCTACGACTTGAGAGGCGCCGGGTTGGCCGGCGTAGATGGTGGAGATTTGGCCACGGCCGCTTATCAGGAGGCATTTCCGTTTTTTGACGAGGATGAGACGTGTCCGGACGGTTGCAGGGGCTACGAGCTGTTGAACGACGTGGACCTGTCCAGTGTGGCGAGCGGTACGAACTGGGAACCGATAGGGGACGACACCAATCGTTACCAGGCCGTTTTTGAAGGCAACGGGCACGTCATAAGCAATATGGAGATACGCGCCCCCGACAACGACGATTATCACTACAGAGGCTTGTTCGGCTTCCTGGGTGCCGGCGGCACAATCCGCAACGTCGGCCTGAGCGACGTACATATGGAATTGCGCGGCGCCAGCTCTCAGACGGGCGCGTTGGCGGGGGCAAGCCGCGGCAGAATAGCGGCGAGTTACGTAGTGGGCGGATTGGTCAATGGTGTTTGGAGAGTGGGCGGTCTCGTGGGCACGTTGCATACGAGTGCAACCATGATCGCCAGTTATACCGACGTCGAGGTGCGCGCCCGGAACGAGAACGACCAGGGGAACTCGGCGGGCGGTTTGATCGGCGTCGCTGAAAGCGGCAGCATAGTAAGCGCCAGCTACGCGATCGGGAGGACGACGGCCGTGGGGGACCAGGATGGCGGTTTGATCGGGGAGCGTGATTCCCAGGCCAGGATACAAAAAAGCTACTTTGACAGCGAGCGCAGCGGGGAGTCGTCATGCTGCGGCGGCACGACCGCGCCGTCGCCGGACGAGACGCCGCGGACGTCCGTCCAGTTGCGCGCCCCGACCGCGGCCGCGGGCACCATCTACGCGGGTTGGGACAAGTTGAACGTGGACGGCGTGGATCAGAGCGGCGACGACGACTTGAACGACGACAGTCCGTGGGATTTCGGGACGGGTTTTGATTATCCGGTGCTGCGCGGCGTAAGCGCGCTTTATCCCGGCGGCAATACCACCGCTACCCGCGTGCAGCGACAAAGCCAGCCGCCGGTATTGGTTGCGTTGTCGCAGCGAGGCGACGAGGTAACGGCGGAGGGTTCGGCGGCGGAGTACGCGGTGGAATTGGACGGCCACAGCGACGACGTGGTGACGATGAGTTGGTCCGTGGAGTTGACCGGTGTCGGCGACGGCCACGCCGATGCGACCGATTTTCCCACGACGATGGGGACGATAACCCTGGTCGACACCGACAGCGCGGTTTTCAGGGTGGCGATAGCGGGGGACGAGGCGCTGGAGCCGAGAGAGACGTTCCGCGTGCGCTTGAGCAACGTGCAAGGCGCGGACAACTTGCATTTGAGCACCGTCAGTTCCGCGGTCGTAAGCACCATCGCCTCGAGCGGGGGGATGGATTATGACGCCAACGATGACGGTCTGATAGAGGTCAGGACGACGACGCAGTTGTCGGCGATACGCTATGACTTGAGAGGTGGGGGCCGGCTCGGCGTAGGTGATGGAGACTTGCCTGATTATGACTTGGCGTTTCCCTCTTTTGACGAGAGTGCGACGTGTCCGAATACCTGCAAGGGCTACGAATTGCTGAACGATATGGACCTGTCGAGCGTGCAGAATTGGACGCCGATAGGCGGGGGGTATTCGCCGGCGTCGCCTGCGTGGACGGGGCTTTGGAACGCGTTCCCGGAATCCATCCGCTACGAAGGCGTTTTTGAAGGGAACGGCCGCGTCGTCAGGAATATGCGTATAAGCAGAGCCTCCCGCTATGATTACGTGGGTTTGTTCGGTACCTTGGGCAGCGCCGGCGTAATCCGTTCCGTAGGCATGGTGGGCGTGAGCGTGGACGTACCGCCTGGCAGCGGAAGCGGGGGAGCGGCCGCGTTGGCGGGGGTCAGCTACGGCAAGATAGCGGCGAGTTACGCGGTGAGCGGGACGGTGAGTGGCTCCTGGGCGGTAGGCGGTTTGATAGGCGAGATAATCGGGGGAACAGTGATTGCCGGTTATAGCGACGTGGCGGTGCACGGCGGGGGGGTAAGAGCGGGCGGTTTGATAGGCAGCGGCACGGGCGATTCCATAGTGAGTGCCAGCTACACGGTAGGGATTCCGACCGGTGGGGGTTCTCATAGAGGCGGTTTGATAGGGCATCGTGAATCCACGGTGAAGATCCAGTCGAGCTACTTTGACAGCGAGCGCAGCGGGGAGTCGTCATGCTGCGGCGGCACGACCGCGCCGTCGCCGGACGAGACGCCGCGGACGTCCGTCCAGTTACGCACCCCGACGATGGCGGACGGCATCTACGCCGGTTGGGACAAGTTGGACGTGGACGGCGTGGATCAGGGCGGCGACGACGACTTGAACGACGACGGTCCGTGGGATTTCGGGACAAGTTTTGATTATCCGGTGCTGCGCGGCGTAAGCGCGCGTTATCCCGACGGCAATACCACCGCTGCCCGCGTGCAGCGACGGGGGCAGCCGCCGGTATTGGCGACGCTGTCGCAGCGAACTATCGGAGCGATAGCGGAGGGTTCGGCGGCCGAGTATGTGGTGGAATTGGATAGTCACGGTGCCAGCCCGGTTACGTTGAGTTGGTCCGTGGAATTGACCGGCGACGGCGGCGGCCACGCCGATGCGGCCGATTTTCCCGCGACCGCGGGGACGATAACCCTGGTCGACACCGACAGCGTGGTTTTCAGGGTGGCGATAGCGGGGGACGCGGCGCTGGAGCCGAGAGAGACGTTCCGCGTGCGCTTGAGCAACGTGCAAGGCGCGGACAACTTGCGTGTGAGCACCGTCAGTTCCGCGGTCGTAAGCACCATCGCCTCGAGCGGGGGGATGGATTATGACGCCAACGATGACGGTCTGATAGAGGTCAGGACGACGACGCAGTTGGCGGCGATACACTATGACTTGAGAGGCGAGGGCCGGCTCGGCGTGGATGATGAAGACCTGGCTGATTATGACTTGGCGTTTCCCTCTTTTGATGAGAGTGCGACGTGTCCGAACACCTGCAAGGGCTACGAATTGTTGAACGACGTAGACCTGTCGAGCGTGCGGAATTGGACGCCGATAGGCGGGGGCATTACGCAGGGGTCGCCTGGCTGGTCGAGTTGGCAACAGCGGCCGCTACACATCAGCTACAGCGCCGTATTCGAAGGCAACGGCCACGTCATCAGGAATATGAGGATACGGCGCGACGGCGAGCGTGATGATTACATGGGCTTGTTCAGCATCCTGAGCAGCACCGGCGCAATCCGCAACGTAGGCATGGAGGGCGTGAACGTGAATGCCTCCCCCAGCGTGTGGGTGGGCGCGTTGGCGGGATATAACTTTGGCAAGATAGCGGCGAGTTACGCGGTGAACGGTTCCGTGCGTGGTTTCTGGGCGACCGGGGGTCTGGTGGGCGGCGTGGGCGGGGGAATTGTGATTGCCAGTTATAGCGCCGTGTCGGCGCACGGCGTGGCCAATGCTCAGAGAGTGGGCGGTTTGATAGGCAACGACGACGGCGGCGGTTCCATAGTGAGCGCCAGCTACACGATAGGGGTTCCGAGCGGCGGCGATCCTCATAGAGGCGGTCTGCTAGGGTATCGTCAACTTTTTCAAGAGCAGCCTTCTTTGGTGATTCCTCTGGAGATTCAGTCGAGTTACTATGACGGCGAGCGCAGCGGGGAGTCGTCGTGTTGCGGCCATAACCCGCCGTCGACGGACCGCGACACGCGCAAGACGTCCGCCGAGTTGCGCACCCCGATCGCGGCGGACGACTTCTACACCGGTTGGGACAAGTTGGACGTGGACGGCGTGGATCAGAACGGCGACGACGACTTGAACGACGACAGTCCGTGGGATTTCGGGACGAGTTTTGATTATCCGGTGCTGCGCGGCGTAAGCGCGCGTTATCTCGACGGCAATACCACCGCTATCCGCGCGCAGCGACGGGGGCAGCCGCCGGTATTTGCGACGCTGTCGCAGCGGACTACCGGGACGATAGCGGAGGATTCGGCGATGGAGTACGTGGTGGCATTGGACGGTCACGGCGCCACCCCGGTTACGTTGAGTTGGTCCGTGGAGTTGACCGGTGACGGCGACGGCCACGCCGATGCGTTGGATTTTGACGGTGCGACGAGCGGGGAGGTGGTTCTGGTCAACACCGACAGCGCGGTTTTCAGGGTGGCGATAGCGGGGGACGAGGCGCTGGAACCGAGAGAGACGTTCCGCGTGCGCTTGAGCAATTTGCAAGGCCCGGACAGTTTGCGTTTGAGCACCGTCAGTTCCGCGGTCGTGAGCACCATCGCCTCGAGCGGGGGGATGGATTATGACGCCAACGATGACGGTCTGATAGAGGTCAGGACGACGACGCAGTTGGCGGCGATACGCTATGACTTGAGAGGCGAGGGCCGGCTCGGCGTAGGCGGTGAAGACCTGGCTGATTATGACTTGGCGTTTCCCTCTTTCGATGAGAGTGCGACGTGTCCGGGCACCTGCAAGGGCTACGAATTGTTGAACGACGTGGACCTGTCCGGCATGGCTTGGGAACCGATAGGGGGCGGGGCGCGCGGGCTTAGCGGCAAGGTGCTGCCGGAGGAGCATCGTTACAACGCGGTGTTCGAGGGCAACGGCTACGTTATCGGCAATATGGAGGTGCTCGCCCGGAATGACATTTGGCACTTTGTGGGTTTGTTCCGCGCGTTGGGCGCAGGCGGTGTCATCCGCAACGTGGGTTTGGCGAACGTGAACGTGGAGGTGCATATAAGCAGCACGCTGACGGGCGCGTTGGCGGGTGCCAACTACGGCGGCAAGGTGGCGGCGAGTTACGTGGCGGGCGGTACGGTGCGCGGCGGTTTGGGCGTGGGCGGTCTGGTGGCCGGCAACGGGGGGACGATCATTGCCAGTTACACCGACGTGACCGTGGATGCGGGCAACTCCAGGGTCGGTGGTCTGGTAGGTGAGAACTACTCTGGCGGGAAGATCATAGCGAGTTATTCCTCGGGAAGGGTGCGGCGGACGCTGCCGCGTCTGTCGGTAACGCCGTACCTTGGCGGTCTGGTGGGCGAGAACCGGGCTGCGTCAACCGCGATAGAGAGCAGTTACTTCGACGGAGATCGCAGCGGCTTATCGTCGGGCGGCACGAACGTGCCGTCGTCGTCGCTACGGACGAGCCGGGAGTTGCGCTCGCCGACCGCGGCTACGGGCATTTATGCGGCATGGGCCGGTCTGAACGTGGACGATACGACGGGCACGGTCATGGGCGTTTTGACGTTGGACGACGACAACCCGTGGGATTTCGGGACGGGTTTTGATTATCCGGTGCTGCGCGGCGTAAGCGTGCGTTATCTCGGCGGCAATACCACCGCTACCCGGGTGCAGCGACGAGGGCAGCCGCCGGTATTTGTGACGTTGTCGCAACGGGGCGACGAGGTGACAGCGGAGGGTTCTACGGCGACGTACGCGGTGGAACTTGGTGGTGGCGCCGCCGACGTGGTGACGATGAGTTGGTCCGTGGAATTGACCGGTGTCGGCGACGGCCACGCCGATGCGGCCGATTTTCCCGCGACGACGGGGACGATAACCCTGGTCGACACCGACAGCGCGGTTTTCGGGGTGGCGATAGCGGGGGACGCGATGGAGGAGCCGAGAGAGACGTTCCGCGTGCGCTTGAGCAATTTGCAAGGCGCGGACAACTTGCGTTTGAGCACCGTCAGTTCCGCGGTCGTGAGCACCATCGCCTCGAGCGGGGGGACGGATTATGACGCCAACAATGACGGTCTGATAGAGGTCAGGACGACGGCGCAGTTGGCGGCGATACGCTATGACTTGAGAGGCGGAGGCAGGCTCGGCGTAGGTGATGGAGACTTGCCTGATTATGACGTGGCGTTTCCCTCTTTTGATGAGAGTGCGACGTGTCCGAACACCTGCAAGGGCTACGAATTGTTGAACGACGTAGACCTGTCGAGCGTGCGGAATTGGACGCCGATAGGCGGGGGCATTACCCAGGCGGGCGAGGGCGCGCCCGCGAATACTCGGTACGAGGCGGTATTCGAGGGCAACGGCCACGTCATCAGCAGTATGACGATAACGCGAAGCGGTGCCACCGGCTATTATCACGTGGGTTTGTTCGGTGCGTTGGGTGCTTTTGGCATGATCCGTTCCGTGGGCCTGGTGGACGTGAACGTGAATATATCCGCCACGGACAGCGTCAATACGGGCGGATTGGTGGGGACTGGCTACGGCACAATAGCGGCGAGTTACGTAGTGGGGAAATCGGCGAGGGAAGCAGCGCCGGTGCGCGGTTATTCCGTAGTGGGTGGTCTGGTGGGCAGGATGATCGGGGGGGTTGTGATTGCCAGTTATACGGACGTGCCCGTGATTGCCCAAACTGCGGCGGGCGGTCTGGTGGGAGCAATGAACGATGCGAGCATAGTGAGCGCCAGTTACGCCATCGGCAGAGTGAGCGTGCAAAGGAGCAACGGCAGAATCGGCGGCTTGGTGGGGGAGCGTGCCGGCAATACCGACGAGATACAGGCGAGCTACTTTGACAGCGGGCGTAGCGGGCAGTCTTCGTGCTGCGGCCATAACCCGCCGTCGTTGGACGAGACGCCCAGGACGTCCGAGGATTTGCGCACCCCGATCGCGGCGGACGGCATCTACACCGGTTGGGACGAGTTGGACGTGGACGGCTTGCATGACGACGCGCCGTGGGATTTCGGGACGAGTTTTGATTATCCGGTGCTGCGCGGCGCAAGCGCGCGTTATCCCGACGGCAACAGCACGAGTATCCGCGTGCAGCAACGGAGGCAGACGCCGGTATTAGCGACGCTGTCGCAGCGAACCGTCGAAGCGATAGCGGAGGGTTCGGCGGCCGAGTATGCGGTGGAATTGGACGATCACGGCGCCACCCCGGTTACGTTGAGTTGGTCCGTGGAGTTGACCGGCGTCGGCGCGGAGCACGCCGATGCGGCCGATTTTGCCGGGGCGACGAGCGGCGAGGTGGTTCTGGCGGGCACCGACAGCGCGGTTTTCAGTGTCACTATCGAGGATGACGACGTGTCGGAACCGAGAGAGACGTTTCGCGTGCGCCTGAGCAATCCGAGGGGTTTGGACAGGCTGCGTCTGAGTGTCGCCAGTTCCGCCGTCGTCGGCACCATCGAAAGGAGCGACGGGATAGATTACGACGACGACGGCGATAATTTGATAGAGGTTGCGACGACGTCGCAGTTGTCGGCGATCCGCTATGACTTGGACGGCGACGGTATGCCCGACGAACAAGCGTACGTCACTACGTACACCGCGGCGTTCCCGCGAGCGGAACTGAACATGGGTTGCGCCGCAACCTGCAAGGGCTACGAATTGTCGAACAACCTGGATTTGTCGAGCGTGGAGAACTGGACGCCGATAGGCGGGGGGTATTCGCCGGCGTCGCCCGCGTGGACGGGATCTTGGAACCAGTACCCGACGTCCATCCGCTACGAAGGCGTTTTTGAAGGCAACGGCCACGTCATCAGGAATATGAAGATAACGCGCGACAGCGGTAACCGCTATGATTACGTGAGCTTGTTTGGCACCTTGGGCAACACCGGCGTAATTCGTTCCGTAGGCATGGAGAACGTGAACGTGAACGCACCCGACAGCGAGGGGGTAGCCGCGTTGGTGGGGGTCAGCTACGGCAAGATAGCGGCGAGTTACGCGGTGAGCGGGACGGTGAGCGGTTCCTGGGATGTAGGCGGTTTGGTGGGCGAGATGAAAGGGGGAATTGTGATTGCCTGTTATAGCGACGTGGCGGTGCACGGCGTGGGGCAAAGAGCGGGTGGTTTGATAGGCACCGGCGAAGGCAGCTCCGTAGTGAACGCCAGCTACACGGTAGGGAAACCGACCGGCGGGGGTTCTCATAGAGGCGGTTTGATAGGGCATCGTGGGTCCGCGGTGAAGATCCAGTCAAGCTACTTTGACAGCGAGCGCAGCGGGGAGTCGTCATGCTGCGGCGGCACGACCGCGCCGTCGCCGGACGAGACGCCGCAGACGCCCGCCAAGTTGCGCGCCCCGATTGCGGCGGACGGCATCTACGCCGGTTGGGATCGGCTGAACGTGGACGATACGACGGGCACGGTCATGAGCGTGGAGACGCTGAACGACGACAGTCCGTGGGATTTCGGGAGTAGTCTTCAGTACCCGGTGTTGCATGGCCAAGGCGAACGTTATCCCGCCGGCAATACCACCGCTATCCGCGTGCAGCGCCAGAGGCAGCCGCCGGTATTGGCGACGTTGTCGCAGCGAGGCCGCAGGGTGGTCGTGGAGGGTTTTGCGGCGACGTACGCGGTGGAACTGGGTAGTCGCGCTGCCGAACCGGTTACGATGAGTTGGACCGTGGAATTGACCGGTGACGGTGACGGCCACGCCGATGCGTTCGATTTTGACGGGGCGACGAGCGGTGAGGTGGTTCTGGCGGGCACCGACAGCGTGGTTTTCGGGGTGGCGATAGCGGGGGACGCGGCGCCGGAGCCAAGAGAGACGTTCCGCGTGCGCTTAAGCAATTTGCAAGGCCCGGACGGTTTGCGTTTGAGCACCGTCAGTTCCGCGGTCGTAAGCACCATCGCCTCGAGCGAGGGGATGGATTATGACGTCGACGGTGATGGTTTGATAGAGGTCAGGACGACGACGCAGTTGGAGGCGATACGCCATGACTTGAGGGGCGAGGGCCGGCTCGGCGTGGATGATGGAGACCTGGCTGATTATGACTTGGCGTTTCCCTCTTTTGATGAGAGTGCGACCTGTCCGAACACCTGCAAGGGCTACGAATTGTTGAACGACATAGACCTGTCGAGCGTGCCGAACTGGGCGGAGAAGCAGATAGGCGGAGGGTATGCACAGGCGTTGTCCGTGTGGAATGGTTGGAACATGCAGCCGGAATCCCTCCGCTACAACGCCGTATTCGAAGGTCACGGCCACGTCATCAGGAATATGAATCTGACGCGCAGCGGTGCTCGTTCTGATTACGTGGGCTTGTTCGGTATCTTGGGCGCCGACGGCGTAATCCGTTCGGTAGGCATGAAGAACGTGAACGTGAGTGCGCCCGACAGCGTGGGGGTGGGGGCGCTGGTGGGATATAACTTCGGCAAGATAGCGGCGAGTTACGTGGCGGGCGGGTCGGTGAGCGGTTCCTGGGCGGTAGGCGGTCTGGTGGGCGAGATGAACGGGGGAATTGTGATCGCCGGTTATAGCAACGTGAGGGTGCACGGCGCGGGGGAAAGAGCGGGCGGTTTGATAGGCAGCGACACGGGCAATTCCGTAGTGAGCGCCAGCTACACGATAGGGAAACCGACCGGCGGGGGGCCACATAGAGGCGGTTTGATAGGGTATCGTACATCCATGGAGATTCAGTCAAGCTACTTTGACCTGGAGCGCAGCGAGGAGTCGTCATGCTGCGGCGGCACGACCGCGCCGTCGCCGGACAATTCGCCCAAGACTTCCTACGACTTGCATATCCCGACGATGGCGGACGGCATCTACGCCGGTTGGGATAAGTTGAACGTGGACGATACGACGGGCACGGTCATGGGCATAGAGACCTTGAACGACGACAACCCGTGGGATTTTGGAACGGCATTTGATTATCCGGTGTTGAAGGGCGTCAGTGATTTTTTCCCGTCTGGCAACACTACCGAAATCAGGGCGCAACGAGAATCGCAACCCGCGGTCAAGGCTGCGTTCGCCGGTTCCGCGATGGTCTCGGAGGGCGCGAGAGCGAGGTACACGGTTAGTCTGCCGGGTGCCCTTCCGTCGGGCGTGACTGCGAGTTGGAATTGGAACGTGGACACAAGCGGAGGAACTTCGGAGCTTGATGACATTGACGGAGCGAACAACGGCAACGTCAGCATCACGGCGGGCAATTCTTCCCAGTCGTTCCAGGTGGCAATAAAAGACGACGATGGAGCGGAATTGGCCGAGACGTTCTCGGTGGAGCTGACTAACGCGATGCTTTCCGGCGCGGCGGGTACTCTTCGTTTGAGCACCGAGGCGTTGGAGGCGATGACGACGATAGCGGCCAACGAATTTGATCAGGTGACGGTGGCGGCGGCGCCGGCGGTGGTGGCGGAAGGGGCGACCGCGACCTTCACGGTGTCGTTGAGCGGCGGCGCAAATTGGGCCGTTACGGTGGAATATGAGCTTACGACCGCGTCCGAAGGTCTGACGTCCGCAGATCTGGGGGGAGTTCTCGAGATAGATCGCGGCGGCAGCGCCGGTGTGAGTGTGAATGCGCTGCCGGTCACCGGGAGCATAACGTTGGGCGAGGACGGCACCGCGAGAGTGCAGGTGTCGGTTGTGGCCGACGAGGTAGAGAAGGAAAATAGCGAACGCTTTCGTTTACGCCTGACGAACTGCCCGAACTGCGGCAGCGATCACCCCGCGGAAATAGGAGAGCCGAAGTTCGCCGAAGTCGGCATCCGCAGCGAGCGAGGTCTGGTAGTGGCCGCGGGCGTGTATTTGGAGGGGGCGTATCGTGTCGCGGATGGCGACATGGGCACTTTTTTGAATCGAGCGCTGCCACGTGTACAACCGTATAGCGTGAGGCCCTGGAACCACGCGGCGACGACGACGGTGCCTCGTATAGAGGGTGTTGCCAACGCAAACGGCATGCCGTCGAATGTGGTGGACTGGATGTTGTTGGAGTTGCGGGTAGTGAACACGGGTTTCGCGCCGAGTGCTGCGGATCCGGACAGCGTGCCCGTAGGCGGCGTAAAGGCAGGCTTGATTCTGTCCGACGGCAGCATAGTAGGCGTGAACGAGAATGCGACGACGACGACGGATGTGTTGGCTCGGCAAGGGGTGCGCTTTGACGCCGAGATAGAGCCGAACAAGGACGTGTATCTGCTGTTGCAGCATCGCAACCACCTGCCGATATTGTCGGCGCGGCCATTGTCCACGGATTGCGGTGATTCAAGTGCGAACTATTGCATAGACTACCGAGAGGTGGGAGCCTCTACGGATTTGTATAATGGGAGCTGCCCGATGTTCCGTAACAATGACCGTTTGTTCATGATAACCGGCGACGTGAATGCTGATGGCACGATAGTATCGGCGGATGCTGATTTCGCAAACGAGGCTCTTAGGCTTGCTGCCGTTTTGCAACTTCAGGCCACAAATAATCCGGCTTCGTTCAGGATTCTCAGATTTAGGGGCACGGAGTTTTATATGCCAAGCGCGAACGTCAGTCTTGACGAATTTCTAGTCTCATCTGATTTCGAGCGTGTGGTGAGGCAATTAAGGCGTCCATCCGGCAGTCTCACTCGTGGGAGGATTTGCCGGTCAAGCGGACGCTGAAGTTTCTGCGGGCATCGCATCACCTGAAAGAAAATAAAGCGTCGCCGTAACTGCCAACGCAAATGAAACCTGAACCTATCTCAAAATCGAATATCTGCTGATTATCGTGTATGATCCATTGCATGGTACGATTGAGCGACGAGCAATGGGAACGCATACGCAAGCACTTCCCAGAAGAAAACATCCCGCCGGGTCGGGCCGGTCGCAAGCCGGTGCCGACAAGAAAGGTTCTCGAAGGCGTCCTGTGGATCCTCAACACGGGTGCGCAATGGAAGATGCTGCCGCAATGTTAGCCGAATTACAAAACAGTGCACCGCCGTTAGAAACGCAAGACACAGGATGGTCGCAGGCTGCGCCGCTGTGAAAGACGCTGGATAGTGGAGAGAACTTTTGCATGGCTACAATGGCAACGACGAGTGTTAACACGGTGGGAGTATTACGCGCATAACTTTTTTGGTTTTGTGCAGCTGGCCGCCATGATGATATTGATTAGGCAATTTTGAGATAGGTTCATATAATCCCCTAATTGTTCTCCCTCCTATTGAGCGCGGACTAATGAGAATTGTGTGCCTGTTGTTGATGGCTTTCGGCGCCGACGCCGCGGCCCAAAACTCGATTGACTATGATGAAAATAACGACAAGGGAACCCCTGAAACCCATTTCATCAGTCCACCTGTTTCAAGAATTCAGATGAATACCAATGAAAACGAGGCGTGTCGAAGCGGTGCCGGCGACGGTTTTCAAGCATGCCCTCTTGAAAAAGTAATTGTCAGAGGTTCCCACAACTCGATAGCCGTCAGAACTCAAGCGCGGTTTCAAGCCGTCACCCATGATAGCGTAGCGGAACCGTCGGAAAGATTCCCGTTTCCTCTCCTTGCGTACACCCCGACCGGGAACGTCATGGAAGCGCACGGATACCGGCGCGTGAGCGGCGCGGACAGCGTTATGGTCGGCATACAGTCCAGTAGTAGTTTCGTCGTCGTGCCGGCGCTGTCGTTTATTGCCGCCATTGCGACCACGGGCGGGCGCCCGATTGTCGTCCGCAACGGCGAGGCCGTGGCCGCGCCCCTGTCCCAGACCCGGCCGGCGGAGGACCTGCCCCGGTATTTCCGAGGTTCGACCAGCGGCTACATCAGTCGCAATTTCCTCGATCGGGATCCCGCGAGGCCCGGTTTGCAGGTGCGCGAGGGGGATACGGTGGCCTTCTTTGCCCGGGTCATTCATCCGTTGGAGAGCCAGTATGCGGGGAGTTACCTATACGATGGGGCATGGTCCGGCGACGCCTTCAACGCGCTTGACTTGCAGAGTACGCCATCTAGTGGCCTGACCTTTTTTCAAATAATAGTGAATGATGTACTTGCCGAGAAAATCATTCTCCGAGCGAATCATATTGTAACGGTTGCGGACGATTCGACGGTGGAAGGGGAGGAGAGCGTCACCTTGCGCCTCAGTAATTGGCTTTTTAATTTTGGAGCGGTGCCGGCCGCGTTTGGTTTCGATCTCAGGGACGTTTCCGCCACTTTCACCATCCTTGCCAACGACGGTCCGCAATACGCGATAGCCGGCCCCGCGCCCGCCGCCGAAGTTGTAGAAGGCGCCACGTTGACGGTCGTCGTGCAAAGCGACGCTTCCGTCACCGACGACGTGCTGTGCACGATAATTCCCGGCGCCGGTTCGGGTGCTTCCGCCGACGGGAATGATTTCCTTGCAGCCACCGCCACCGCGGTCTTCACGGCCCAAACGACGGCAAGCTGCGAGTTCGCCGTCGTCGTTGATTACAGGAAGGAGTCCGTCGAGCGCTTCGCCGTCGCTTTGTCGGCGCCCGCTGGCGGCGGCGCACTCGGCGCCACGTACGGCGTCGCGCGCGACTTTCGTATCGCCGATTTCGTGCTACCGCTGACGATAACGGGAAGCGAGCGCGTTTTGGAGGGAGGTGTGGCGACGTACACCGTGAGTTTGTCCATGGCTGCGCCGATAGACGTGGTGGTGCGTTGGCAGGTTGGCACGGCTACGGGGACCGACGGCGTCGTGGCCGCGGATTTTGCCGATGACGTCGGAATGCAGCTTGCCCGTTTTCCGAGCGGCACGGTGATCATCCGGGCGGGCACCACCGGGACGACGTTTTCGGTATATGTTTTCGACGATCAGGCCCCGGAGTACGCCGAGCAATTCTCTGTCGGCGTAAGCGGCGATGCGGTTGCCGCGAGTTCCGCGGCAACCATCATCGGGCTCAGCGACGGGATGGACCACGACCGCGACAACGACGGTTTGATAGACGTTACGACGACGACACAGTTGTCGGCGATACGCCACGACCTGGGCGGTGCCGGGTTGGCGAGTGTCAGCGATGCGAACAGGGATGCATACCTGGCGGCGTTTCCCTTTTTCGACGAGAGGCGCACCTGTCCCAGCACGTGCACCGGCTACGAGCTGTCGAACGATATAGACTTGGCGGGGACGGACTGGGTACCGATAGGGGGCGGGGTGGGCACGTCCTTTGTCAGTGGCAGCGGGCTGTCCAAGGAGCACCGTTACAAAGCGGTGTTTGAGGGCAACGGCCACGTTATCAGCAATATGGAACTGCTCTCCCCGAATAATGTATGGCACTTTGCGGGCTTGTTCCGCGTCTTGGACGGCGACGGTGTCATCCGCAACGTGGGCTTGAGGGACGTGAATCTGAATATAGGGCAACATAGTGTTCATACGGGTGCGCTGGTGGGGCGTAACGACGGCAAAGTGGCGGCCTGCTACGTGATAGGTGGGAGAGTGTATGGTGCTTGGGGAGCGGGTGGTTTGGCGGGGTCTAATTTTGGCAAGGTGATAGCAAGTTATGCCAATGTGGAAGTGGATTCGAGGTTTCACACGTCGGGCGGCCTGATCGGGGAGGCTGGTGTGGGTTCGGTGGTGAGCGCCAGTTATTCTATCGGGGTGGTGAAAGGCGGATCCCATATGGGAGATACTGTAAGGGGCGGCTTGTTAGGACGGCGTGATACAAGCGGTGCCGTTGCCACCGACATCCAGGCAAGCTATTTTGATAACGAGCGCAGCGGCCAGAGTGGTTGCTGCGGAGGAGCGAATGTGCCGAGTCCGGACAACAGCCCGAAGACGTCGAACCAGTTGCGCGCTCCGACCACGGCGGGCACCATCTACGAGGGTTGGGACAAGTTGAACGTGGACGGCGTGGATCAGGAGGACGACGGCGACTTGAACGACGACGCGCCGTGGGATTTTGGTACTTTTTATCAATACCCGGTGCTGGTGTTCGGCGACGACGCCGACAGTCGGGCGGCACAGCGCACGTCGCAACAGCAGGCGCAGCCCGCGGTGGTGCTGACGCCGACGCTGGGCGGCAGCGAGACGGTGTCGGAAGGCGAGGCGGCGAGCTACGTGGTGCGTCTGCCGGGGGTCTTGCCGGCGGGGGTCGGTGCGAGTTGGGATTGGTCGGTGGGCGGCACTGAAATCGGCGCCGCCGATTTTGCCGGCACCAGCAGAGGCAGCGTGGTTATCGCACCGGGTGGGAGCAGCGCGTCGTTTTTCCTGACGGCGGCCGTTGACGGTGTCGCCGAGCTGGACGAGGCCTTCGAGGTGACCATGAGCAACGCGCGGCTTACCGGGGCGCCCGACGACGTGACGCTGGACGCGCCGAGCACCGTTGCGCGGACGACGATAGCGGCCAACGAATTTGATCAGGTGACGGTGGCGGTGGCGCCTGTGGTGGTGGCGGAAGGGACTACCGCGACGTTCACGGTGACGTTGAGCGGCGGCGCTGGTTGGGACGTTACGGTGGAATATGAGCTTACGACCGCGTCCGAAGGCCTGACGTCCGGAGATCTGTCGCAAGTTACCGTGATAGATCGCGGCGGCACCAACTACGTGAGCGTGAATGCGCTGCCGATCACCGGGAGCATAACGTTGCGCGAGGACGGTACTGCGGAAGTGGGTGTGTCCGTTGTGGCCGACGAGGTAGAGAAGGAAAGTAGCGAGCGATTTCGTTTGACTTTGACGAACTGCCCGAACTGCGGCAGCGAGCATCTGGCGGAAATAGGAGAGCCGAAGTCCGCCGAAGCCCGCATCCGCAGCGAGAGAGGTTTCGTGGTGGCCGCGGGCGTGTATTTGGAGGGGGCGTATCGTGTCGCGGATGGCGACATGGGCACTTTTTTGAATCGAGCGCTGCCACGTGTACAACCGTATAGCGTGAGGCCCTGGAACCACGCGGCGACGACGACGGTGCCTCGTATAGAGGGTGTTGCCAACGCAAACGGCATGCCGTCGAATGTGGTGGACTGGATGTTGTTGGAGTTGCGGGTAGTGAACACGGGTTCCGCGCCGAGTGCTGCGGATCCGGACAGCGTGCCCGTAGGCGGCGTAAAGGCAGGCTTGATTCTGTCCGACGGCAGCATAGTAGGCGTGAACGAGAATGCGACGACGACGACGGATGTGTTGGCTCGGCAAGGGGTGCGCTTTGACGCCGAGATAGAGCCGAACAAGGACGTGTATCTGCTGTTGCAGCATCGCAACCACCTGCCGATATTGTCGGCGCGGCCATTGTCCACGGATTGCGGTGATTCAAGTGCGAACTATTGCATAGACTACCGAGAGGTGGGAGCCTCTACGGATTTGTATAATGGGAGCTGCCCGATGTTCCGTAACAATGACCGTTTGTTCATGATAACCGGCGACGTGAATGCTGATGGCACGATAGTATCGGCGGATGCTGATTTCGCAAACGAGGCTCTTAGGCTTGCTGCCGTTTTGCAACTTCAGGCCACAAATAATCCGGCTTCGTTCAGGATTCTCAGATTTAGGGGCACGGAGTTTTATATGCCAAGCGCGAACGTCAGTCTTGACGAATTTCTAGTCTCATCTGATTTCGAGCGTGTGGTGAGGCAATTAAGGCGTCCATCCGGCAGTCTCACTCGTGGGAGGATTTGCCGGTCAAGTGAGCAGTGAAGTTCTTGCAGGCTTCCGCCAGCGCCCGCAGCAGCCGGCGCGAACTTCGTTTTTTCGGATTATTATTAAATAGCGATGACAAAAACCTGCCCCAGAATGACAAAATGCTTCTCTGCTTACACCCTTCGCTGAACCAATGACTACCCCCCCCCCCCCCCCCCCTTTCTGTACAAACGAAGTATGGGTTTGAACATGCGTCGGCGTTGCGCGTGTTCAGGATTGCTGGTGTCTGGACTACTCCTGGTCGCGTCGCTGCTGGTGCTGACCTCGCAACCGCTCGCGGCGCAGACGCAGAACGCCCCCCGGCTGATTGACGTAACCACGCTGCAACAGATGAACGCCATACGCTGGGATTTGAACGGCGACGGCGTCGCGGATTCCCAGGACAACGCCGCGAACTACGCCGCGGCCTTTGCGACGACGTGCACCGCGGCTTCCTGCAACGGCTATGAGTTGCTGAACAACCTGGATTTCAACACCGGCAGCTTCGGCACCCGCAGCGACGACCTCTACTGGAACGCCGGCGCAGGCTGGCAGCCGATAGGCGGTGAGAACACTGGCTACGACGCCGATTTTGACGGTCGCGGCCACGTTATCACGGGCCTCTACATCAACCGTCCGTCCTCGGATTACGTCGGCCTGTTTGGGCGCATATCCCGAGGGTCTGTTGGCACCCGACTAAACAGGATCCAGAATCTTGGTTTGCTCGACGTGGACGTTACCGGTCGCAACCGGGTCGGTGCGCTGACGGGTTGGGTCAGCACCAACACGGTGGTTGCGACGATCTACGCGGCGGGCGGTTTGGTTACGGGCGCAGAGGACGTGGGCGGTCTGGTCGGACTCCTCAACCATGATGCAATCGCGGTGTATGCGTCGGTGGCGGTCAGCGGCACGAACAACGTAGGCGGTCTGGCGGGGCATTCCGGCGGCGGCGCGTCCAGGGAACTGACCGCCAGTTACGCCGCGGGCGGGGTCACCGGGGCGAGCAACGTCGGCGGCCTGGTCGGGCGACGAACGGATGAATTAACTACGGTCACCGCCAGTTATTGGGACACGCTCGCAAGCGGCCAGAGCGCAAGCGCGCTCGGCGTCGGCACCGACACCGCGTCGTTGCAGACGCCGACGACCTACAGCGGCATCTACGCCGCCTGGAACGTGGACGTTAGCGGCGACGGCAACGCCGATGATCCGTGGCGCTTCGGCACGTCTTCCGAGTATCCGTTCTTGCGCGTCAGCGAGGGGGAAAACTACGACACCGACGGCGACACCCTGATAGAGGTGGCGACGACGTCGCAGTTGGCGGCGATCCGCTATGACCTGGGCGGTGCCGGGATAGCGGGCGTGAGCAGTGCGAACAGGGCCGCTTATCTGGCGGCGTTTCCCTTTTTCGACGAGAGGCGCACCTGCTCCGGCGCGTGCACTGGCTACGAATTGTCGAACGATCTGGACTTGTCCAGTGTGGAACCGGCCCCGGGCCCGGGCTGGACGCCGATAGGCGGCGGCTGGACGGGTACTGAGATCGTCGGAATTGTGCCAGAATCCCTCCGCTACAACGCCGTATTCGAAGGTCACGGCCACGTCATCAGGAATATGAGAATACAACGAACAGCGGGCAGTAGTCGCTATGATTTCGTGGGCTTGTTCGGCGCCTTGGGCGTAGCCGGCAGAATCCGTTCCGTAGGCATGGAGAACGTGAGCATAAATGCACCTGAAAGCTCGGCGGTGGCGGCGTTGGCGGGGTTCAACTACGGCAAGATAGCGGCGAGTTACGTGGTGAGCGGGGCGGTGAGCGGTTCCTCGGTGGTAGGCGGTTTGGTGGGCGCCGTGGAGAGGGGAATTGTGGTTGCGAGTTATAGCGACGTGGCGGTGCACGGCGATGGTCAAAGAGTGGGCGGTCTGGCAGGCTTCGCCGCGGGCGAAGCCATAGTGAGAGCCAGCTATACGATAGGGAAGCCGACCGGCGGGGGGAATCAAAGAGGCGGTCTGATGGGGTGGAGGGATGGTCGAGGTGTGGAGCTCCAGTCAAGCTACTTTGATAGCGAGCGCAGCGGGGAGTCGTCCTGCTGCGGCGAGGGTGCGCCTGTGACGGACACGGCGCCTCGGAGCTCCGCCGAGTTGCGCTCCCCGACCGCGGCGGAAGGCATCTACGCCGGTTGGGATCGGCTGAACGTGGACGATACGTCGAGCACGGTGATGGGCGTTTTGACGTTGAACGACGACGCGCCGTGGGATTTTGGCAATTTTCTTCATTACCCGGTGCTGGTGTTCGGCGGCGACGCCGGCAGTCGGGCGGCGCGGCGCGCATCGCAACAGGAGGCGCAGCCCGCGGTGGTGCTGACGCCGACGCTGGGCGGCAGCGAGACGGTATCGGAAGGCGAGGCTGCGACCTACGTGGTGCGTTTGCCAGGGGTCTTGCCGGCGGGCATGAGTGCGAGTTGGGATTGGTCGGTGGGCGGCACTGAAATCGGCGCCGCCGATTTTGCCGACACCAGCAGGGGCAGCGTGGTCATCGCGCCGGGTAGGAGCAGCGAGTCGTTTTCCCTGACGGCGGCCGTTGACGGTGTCGCCGAGCTGGGCGAGGTCTTCGAGGTGACCATGAGCAACGCACGGCTTATCGGGGCGCCCGACGACGTGACGCTGGAGGTGCCGGGCACCGTTGCGCGGACGACGATAGCGGCCAACGAACTGGAGCAGGTGACGGTGGCGGTGGCGCCTGCGGTGGTGGCGGAAGGGACTACCGCAACGTTCACGGTGTCGTTGAGCAGCGGCGCTGATCGGGCCGTTACGGTGGAGTATGAGCTTGCGGCCGTGTCCGAAGATCTGACGGCCGGAGATCTGGGGCAAGCCACCGTGATAGATCGCAGCGGCACCATCTATGTGAGTGTGGATGCGCTGCCAGTCACCGGGAGCATAACGTTGGACAGGGGCGGTACCGCGAGAGTGGGTGTGTCGGTTGTGGACGACGAGGTAGAGAAGGAAAGCAGCGAGCGATTTCGTTTGCGCCTGACGAACTGCCCGAACTGCGGCAGCGTGCATCTCGCGGAAATAGGAGAGCCGTCGTCCGCCGAAGCCCGCATCCGCAGCGAGCGAGGCTTGGTGGTGGCCGCGGGCGTGTATCTGGAGGGGGCGTATAGTGTCGCGACTGGCGACATGGGCACGTTTTTGAATCGAGCGCTGCCACGTGTACAACCGTATAACGTGAGGCCCTGGAACCACGCGGCGACGACGACGGTGCCGCGTATAGAGGGCGCCGCCAACGCCAACGGCATGCCGTCGAATGTGGTGGACTGGATGTTGTTGGAGTTGCGGGTGGTGGACACGGGTTCCGCGCCGAGCGCCGCGGATCCGGACAGCGTGCCCGCGGGCGGGGTGAAGGCGGGCTTGCTTTTGTCGGACGGCAGCATAGCGGGCGTGGTCGAGGACGCGACGACGACGTCGGCGGTGCTGGCTCGGCAAGGGGTGCGTTTTGCCGTCGAGATAGGTTCGGACAAGGACGTGTATCTGCTGTTGCAGCACCGCAACCACCTGCCGATATTGTCGGCGCGTCCGCTGTCCGCGGAATGCGGCGATTTGGGCGCGGACTATTGCATAGACTACCGAGAGGTGGGAGCCTCTGCGGATTTGTATAATAGGAGCTGCCCGATGTTCCGTAACAATGACCGTTTGTTCATGATAACCGGCGACGTGAATGCTGACGGCACGATAGTATCGGCGGATGCTGAATTCGCAGACGAGGCTCTTAGGCGTGCTATCAGTTTGAGTCTTCAGGCCACAAATAATCCGGATTCGTTCAGGATTCTCACATTTAGGGGAACGGCTTTTTATATGCCAAGCGCGAACGTCAGTCTTGACGAGTTGCTAGTCTCATCTGATTTCGATCGTGTGTTGACGCAATTAAGGCGTCCATCCGGTCTCACTCGTGGGATGATTTGCCGGTCAAGTGGGCAATGAAGTTCTTGCAGGCTTCTGCCAGCGCCCGCAGCAGCCGGCGCGAACTTCGTTTTTTCGGATTATTGTTAAATAGCGATGACAAAAACCTGTCCCAAAATGACAAAATGCTTGTTCGCTTACACCCTTCGCTGAACCAATGACTACCCCCCCCCCCCCAATCCCGTTACAAACGAAGTCTGGGTTTGGGCGTGCACCGGTGCTTCGCGCGTTCAGAATCGCTTGCCTGGACGTCGCTCTTTGTCGCGTTGCTGCTGGCGCTTATGTCACAACCGCTCGCGGCGCAGACGCAGAACGACTCCAGTCTGATTGACGTAACCACGCTGCAACAGATGAACGCCATACGCTGGGATTTGAACGGCGACGGCGTCGCGGATTCCCAGGGCAACGCTGCGAACTACGCCGCGGCCTTTGCGACGACGTGCACCGCGGCTTCCTGCAACGGCTACGAGTTGTTGAACGACCTGGATTTCAACACCGGCAGCGCCAGCACCCGCACCGACGACCTCTATTGGAATAACGGGCTGGGCTGGGAACCTATCGGCGCGCGCTACAACGCCGTTTTTCGCGGCAACGGCTATTTCCTCGAAAACCTGTACATCAACCGTCCCCAGGTGCAACAGGTGGGCTTGTTCGCCAATATGCAATTCTCCAATAATGCCGCCAGCGTGAGGGTAGAAGGGATTGGTCTGGTCAACGCGGATGTAACCGGGGGCTCATGGACGGGTGGCATATTGGGCTATAACTCGGCCACCTTGGCGGGCAGTTTCGTAACGGGCAAGGTCACAGGTTCCATTTATGCGGGCTGTTTGGCAGGCGGCAGCGTCGGCCTGGCAGTAGCGAGCTACGCCGACTGCGACGTAGATGGCGGCACGTACTCAGGCGGTCTGATCGGCAACCCCGTGGGCGCGACGATACGGGCGAGCTACTCGAGAAGCCGCAGAGTGTCGGGACTCGCGGGCGGCTTGGCGGGAACGGGTAGCGCAAACACGGTGACCGACAGTTATTGGGACAGTCAGGTCAGCGGGCTGACTGTCAGCGTCAATAACTTCCTCACCTTCGGTGCCGGCGGCGGCAGCGGCACCGACACCGCCGTCCTGCAAATGCCGACGACCTACACCGGCATCTACGCCGCCTGGAACGTGGACGTGGATGGAGACGGCGCCGCCGACGACCCGTGGAGATTCGGCACGTTTCTCGACTACCCGGTGTTGCGTGGTGGCGGCGCCAACGTGGCCAGGCAGTTTTTGTTGCAGCCGCAGATAACGCTGCCGGTCACGCTGACGGGCGCCGCGACGGTGGCCGAGAACGGGGCCGTGGAGTACACGGTGCGCGTGCCTTTCGCGCTGCCTTACGCGGCGACGGTGCGTTGGAGCGTCGGCGCAGTGGGGGAGGACGGTGCCGAGGCCGGGGATTTTGCCGACGACGCCGGAATGCGGCTCGCTGGTTTCCCCACCGGCACCGCGACTATCTCGGCGGGCAGCAGCAAGACAACGTTTTCGGTATATGTTTTCGATGACCGGGACGCGGAGTACGCGGAGCGGTTCTCGGTGAGCGCGGGCGGTGTCGCGGATGCGGGAGTGCGGATAGTATTGGGTGTCGCGGATTCCGCGGTAACCACCACCATCGGGTTCAGCGACGGCATAGACTACGACACCGACGACGATAATCTGATAGACGTGAGGACGACGACCCAGTTGGAGGCGATACGCTACGACCTGGACGGTGTCGGGCTGGCCGGCGTCAGCGACAGGGATGCATACTTGGCGGCGTTTCCCTTTTTCGACGAGAGGCGCACCTGTCCCAGCACGTGCACCGGCTACGAGTTATCGGCCGACCTGGATCTGTCCGGCATACCGAACTGGAAGCCGATAGGCGGGGGGCTTACACAGGCTCCTTGGGGTACTCCTCCCTCGAACAGACGTTACCAGGCCGTTTTTGAAGGCAACGGCCACGTCATCAGCAATATAACGATCCGCAGCGCAAACAATGCGGCCGACCGGTTCGATAACGTGGGCTTTTTTGGTGCCGTGGGCGTCACAGGCAGGATCCGCAACGTGGGCTTGAACAACGTGCATATGGACATGGCCGGCAGCAGCGTAGGGGCGGGCGCGTTGGTGGGATACAACGCGGGCAAGGTGGCGGCGTGTTACGTGGTGGGCGACAGCAGGCAAGTGCGCGGTGGTTGGGCCTTGGGCGGTCTGGTAGGCAGATTGGACGGGGGTGTCGTGATTGCCAGTTATGCGGACGTGCGGGTGCATCAGTGGCCGCCGGGGGAAAGCGTGGGGGGTTTGATAGGCGGCGTTGCGAATGGCGGCATAGTCAGTGCCAGCTACGCGGTCTCGAGGCTGGGCAGGCAGCACGGCCTGCAAGGGTTTCCGTCCGGTGGTCTGGTGGGGGACTATAATGCCGGTACGATACAGACAAGCTATTTTGACGAAGGGCGCAGCGGCCAATCCGCGTGTTGCGGCAGCAATAAGCCAACTATGGACAACGCGCCCAGGACTTCCGCTCAGTTGCGCGTCCCGACGATGGCGGCGGGCACCATCTACGAGGGCTGGGACAGGTTGAACGTGAACGACGTGGATCAGGGGGGCGACGGCGACTACAACGACGACGCTCCGTGGGATTTTGGTAGTGTGTTTGATTACCCGGTGCTGGTGTTTGGTGGTTCTACCGATACCAGGCAGGCGCGTCGCACGTCGCAACAGCAGGCGCAGCCCGCGGTGGTGCTGACGCCGACGCTTGGCGGCAGCAAGACGGTGTCGGAAGGCGAGGCGGCGACCTACGTGGTGCGTCTGCCGGGGGTCTTGCCCGCGGGCATTGGTGCGAGTTGGGATTGGTCGGTGGGCGGCACTGGAATTGGCGTCGCCGATTTTGGCGGCACCAGCAGAGGCAGCGTGGTTATCGCACCGGGTGGGAGCAGCGCGTCGTTTTCCCTGACGGTGGCCGTTGACGGTGTCGCCGAGCTGGACGAGGCCTTCGAGGTGACCATGAGCAACGCGCGGCTTACCGGGGCGCCTGACGACGTGACGCTGGAGGTGCCGGGCACCGTTGCGCGGACGACGATAGCGGCCAACGAACTGGAGCAGGTGACGGTGGCGGTGGCGCCTGCGGTGGTGGCGGAAGGGACTACCGCAACGTTCACGGTGTCGTTGAGCAGCGGCGCTGATCGGGCCGTTACGGTGGAGTATGAGCTTGCGGCCGTGTCCGAAGATCTGACGGCCGGAGATCTGGGGCAAGCCACCGTGATAGACCGCAACGGCACCAACTATGTGAGTTTGAATGCGCTGCCGGTCACCGGGAGCATAACGTTGCGCACGGACGGTAGCGCGGAAGTGGGTGTGTCGGTTGTGGCCGACGAGGTAGCGAAGGAAAGCAACGAGCGATTTCGTTTGCGCCTGACGAACTGCCCGAACTGCGGCAGCGATCATCCCGCGGAAATAGGAACAACGTCGTCCGCCGAAGCCCGCATCCGCAGCGAGCGAGGTCTGGTGGTGGCCGCGGGCGTGTATCTGGAGGGAGCGTATCGTGTCGCGACTGGCGACATGGGCACGTTTTTGAATCGAGCGCTGCCACGTGTACAACCGTATAACGTGAGGCCCTGGAACCACGCGGCGACGACGACGGTGCCGCGTATAGAGGGCGCCGCCAACGCCAACGGCATGCCGTCGAATGTGGTGGACTGGATGTTGTTGGAGTTGCGGGTGGTGGACACGGGTTCCGCGCCGAGCGCCGCGGATCCGGACAGCGTGCCCGCGGGCGGGGTGAAGGCGGGCTTGCTTTTGTCCGACGGCAGCATAGCAGGCGTGAACGAGAATGCGACGACGACGACGGATGTGTTGGCTCGGCAAGGGGTGCGCTTTGACGCCGAGATAGAGCCGAACAAGGACGTGTATCTGCTGTTGCAGCATCGCAACCACCTGCCGATATTGTCGGCGCGGCCATTGTCCACGGATTGCGGTGATTCAGGTGCGAACTATTGCGTAGACTACCGAGAGGTGGGAGCCTCTGCGGATTTGTATAATGGGAGCTGCCCGATGTTCCGTAACAATGACCGTTTGTTCATGATAACCGGCGACGTGAATGCTGACGGCACGATAGTATCGGCGGATGCTGAATTCGCAGACGAGGCTCTTAGGCGTGCTATCAGTTTGGGGCTTCAGGCCACAAATAATCCGGCTTCGTTCAGGATTCTCAGATTTAGGGGCACGGAGTTTTATATGCCAAGCGCGAACGTCAGCCTTGACGAATTGCTAGTCTCATCTGATTTCGATCGTGTGTTGACGCAATTAAGGCGTCCATCCGGTCTCACTCGTGGGATGATTTGCCGGTCAAGTGGACGATGAAGTTTTCGCGGGCATCACATTAGCTGAAAGAAAATAAAGCGTCGCCGTGGCTGCCGACGCGAATGGAATCCTTATACAACGGCTTGCAATTTCTCCCCGTGCCGCCCTATAATCCCGTCCATGAGCCACCGGCCCATAACTTCCGTCTTCGGCGCCTCCTCGCGCGCCGCGGTCACCCGTTCCTTTCTCCTCAGACTGCGACTGCCGCGTTAGCGGCATTCTATCGTCGCCGGCGGGCGTGGTACGCGCAAAACGTCATTACCGAATCCCTTAGACGGAGAAACCGATGAGCACACGAGACAAACTGGTCATATTCGACACCACGCTGCGCGACGGCGAGCAAAGCCCGGGCGCCTCGATGACCAAAGAGGAGAAGATACGCGTCGCCAAGGCCTTGGAGAAGATGCGCGTGGACGTTATCGAGGCCGGATTTCCCATCGCAAGCCCCGGCGATTTCGAGGCCGTCGCGGCGGTCGCGGCCGCGGTCGAGGACAGCACCGTATGCGGCTTGGCGCGCGCCCTCGACAAGGACATCGAGCGCGCCGCCGAGGCCCTGCGGCCGGCGCGCGCCAAACGCATCCATACGTTCATCGCGTCGTCGCCGATCCACATGCGCGAGAAGCTGCGGATGTCGCCGCAGCAGGTGCTCGAACGGGCGGTGCGCGCGGTCAGGCTCGCCAGGCAACACGCCGACGACGTCGAGTTCTCGCCGGAGGACGCCGGGCGTTCCGAGGAGGATTTTCTGTGCCGTCTGATCGAGGCGGTCATCCGCGCGGGCGCCTCGACGATCAACGTTCCGGACACCGTCGGCTATAGCCTGCCCGACCACTTCGGCGAGTTGGTCGGCAACCTGATCGAGCGCGTACCGAACTCGGATCAGGCGGTGTTTTCGGTGCACTGCCACAACGACCTGGGGCTTGCGGTCGCCAACTCGCTGGCCGCGGTGCGCCGTGGCGCGCGCCAGGTCGAGTGCACCATCAACGGCCTGGGCGAGCGCGCCGGCAACGCCTCGCTCGAGGAGATCGTGATGACGGTGCGCACGCGCCGCGACGTGTTCGCCTGCGACACCGGCATAGACGCGACGCGCATCGTGCCGACGTCGCGCCTGGTGTCGGGCATCACCGGCTTCCCGGTGCAGCCGAACAAGGCCATCGTCGGCGCCAACGCGTTCGCGCACGAGTCGGGCATCCACCAGGACGGCGTGCTCAAGTTCCGCGAGACCTACGAGATCATGCGCGCCGAGGACGTCGGTTGGAAGGCCAACCGCATCGTGCTCGGCAAGCACTCCGGGCGCAACGCTTTTCGCACGCGCCTGGCCGAGCTTGGCATCGTCTTCGACGACGACGCGGAATTGAACCGCGTGTTCGAGAGTTTCAAGGTGCTGGCCGACAAGAAAGAAGAGATCTACGACGAGGATTTGCAGGCGCTGGTGTCCGAGAGCGCCGGCGGGGAGCGCGCCGATTATTGCCGCCTGCTGTCGATGAAGGTCACGTCCGAGACCGGCACCACGCCGTGCGCGACGGTCGCGCTCGCACTGGACGAACGCAAGCGCGACGCGCGCGCCGAGGGCAGCGGCCCGGTGGACGCGACGTTCAAGGCCATCGAGGACGTCGTCGCCAGCGGCAGCGAGTTGCTGCTGTATTCGGTCAACAGTATCACCACCGGCACCGACTCGCAGGGCGAGGTCACGGTGCGCCTGCTGCGCGACGGGCGCATCGTCAACGGTCTCGGCACCGATACCGACATCGTCATCGCGTCGGCCAAGGCCTACGTCAACGCGCTGAACAAATTGCACCGGCGTGCGTCGGCCGCGCATCCGCAACTCGGCGACATCTGACGGGTTTGGACGCGCGCCGGCGAAAACTTGCGTACCTGGAACGCATCGGCGTGCAGGTGTACGCGCGTCGCGGGCGCCGGCGGCCGCGCGTGGGCGACTCTCCCGGAGAGTCTCCCGGTGAGCACCCCGACGAGTTCCCCGCTTCCGGCGCGGTGCCACCCGCGGCCGCGCCCGCGGTCGGCGCGCAAACGACGCCGCCACCGGTGGCGGCACCCGCCGCCGCGGGCGCGCCCGGCGACGGCCCCTGGCAATCGCTCGAAGCGGAAGTTCGCGCCTGTCGCCGTTGCGCCCTGTGCGAGACGCGCACGCAGACCGTGTTCGGCGTCGGTGCGCGCGCCGCCGAGTGGATGCTGATCGGCGAGGCGCCCGGTTTCGAGGAGGACAAGCGCGGCGAGCCTTTCGTCGGGCGCGCCGGCAAGCTGCTCGACCGCATGTTGCAGGCCATCGGCTTCGCGCGCGCCGACGTTTATATCGCCAACGTGATCAAGTGCCGTCCGCCCGACAACCGCAACCCGAGGCCCGAGGAAGTCGTGCATTGCAGCGGTTACCTGCAACGCCAGATCGAGCTGATCCGGCCGCGGCTCATTCTGTTGCTCGGCGGCGTCGCGGCCACGGCGGTGTTGGGCGAGCAGACGCCGGTGGGCCGGATGCGCGGGCGCGTCTATACGCTGCCCGGCGCCGAGATACCGGTGGTCGTGACCTACCATCCCGCCTACTTGCTGCGTGCGCCGCAACAAAAGCGCGCCGCGTGGGACGACCTGCAACTGGCGTGCCGCACGGTCGGCAGGGAGTTGCCGTGAGCGCGTCGCCGAAAGACGCGGCGCGCGCCGCGCCGCCGCTGCGATTGATGCGTGCGTGCGATCTCGACGCGGTGCAGGCGATCGAACGGCGCGCCTACGAGAAGCCGTGGGGGCACGGCGTGTTTGTCGACTGCATCGGCGCCGGTTGCGAGTGCCGCGTGCTCGGGCGCCGCCGCGGGATCATCGGTTACGCCCTGATGGACGTCGGTGCCGGCGAATGTCACCTGTTGAATCTGTGCATAGACCCGCGTTTCCAGCGCCTCGGCCACGGCCGCGACCTGCTGCGGCGGATGTTGGGCATCGCCGTCTCGCGCGGCGTCGTGCGCGCGATCCTCGAAGTCAGCGTCAGCAACCCGCCGGCGATGCAGCTGTACTTGTCCGAAGGCTTCCGTCGCATAGGCCGGCGCAGGAACTATTACCCGTCCAGCCACGGGCGCGAGGACGCGGTCGTGCTCGCGCGCCTTTTGTGACGCGCGTCGTGGCGCCGCCGCCGTGGACTACCTGCCGTTCTTCCTGAAGATGAAAGGGCGTCCCGCGCTGGTCGTCGGCGCCGGCGAGGTCGCCGCGCGCAAGGCGCGCCGCCTGCTCGAGGGCGGCATGCGCGTGACCGTCGTAGCCCCCTCGATTTCGCGCCCCATGCGCGAGGCCGTCGAGACCGCGGCGTCGCGCGCGGCGTGCCGAGTGGAGCGCCGCCGGTTCGTGCGCGCCGACCTCGAGGGCCGCGCGCTGGTCGTCGCCGCCACCGACGACGCCGGCGTCAACCGTCGTATAGCCGAGGCGTGTCGCGCCGCCGGCGTGCCGATCAACGTCGCCGACGAACCGCGTTTGGGCGACGTCATTTTCCCGTCGCTGATCAACCGCGCGCCGATTCGCGTCGCGATCTCGACCGAGGGCGTGTCGCCGCTGCTCGCGCGGCTGCTGAAGGCGTACCTGTCCGGCTGCATACCGTCGGCCTACGGGCGTCTCGCCGAACTCGCGGCGCGTTACCGCCCGCGCGTCAAACAACGCTTCGCCGCGCCGCGCGAGCGCCGCCGTTTCTGGGACAAGGTGCTGCGCGGGCGCGTCGCCGATCAGATTTTCGCCGGTCGCTACGACCAGGCCGAGGCCGAGCTCGAGACGCTGTTGTGCGCCGGCGACACCGCGCCCGTCGGCGAGATCTACCTGGTCGGTTCCGGCCCCGGCGATCCCGATCTGCTGACGGTCAAGGCGTTGCGCCTGATGCAACGGGCCGACGTCGTGCTCTACGACCGTCTGGTCTCGGACTCGATCCTGAGACTGCTGCGCGACGACGTCGAGAAAATCTACGCCGGCAAGGAGCGCGCGCGCCACACGATGCCGCAGGAGCGGATCAACGAACTGCTCGTGCGCTTCGCGTCGCGGGGCAAAAAGGTGCTGCGCCTGAAGGGCGGCGATCCGTTCGTGTTCGGGCGCGGCGGCGAGGAGATCGAGACGCTGATGGAGCGCGGCATCCCGTTCCAGGTGGTGCCCGGCATCACCGCGGCGCTCGGCTGCGCCGCGTACGCGGGCATTCCGCTGACGCACCGCGACTACGCCCACGCCTGTATCTTCGCCACCGGCCACCGCAAGGACCGCGACGCCGGCCTCGACTGGGAAATGCTCGCGCGTCCGTCGCAGACGTTGGTGTTTTACATGGGCTTCGTGGGCCTGGAGGGGATTTGCGCGCGCCTGATGGGCCACGGCCTGCCGCCGCGCACCCCGGCCGCATTGGTCACGCGCGGCACGCTACCCGACCAGCGCGTGCTGTTAGGCGACTTGTCCACCCTGCCCGCGCTGACAAAAACCCGGCAAATAGCCGCCCCGACGCTGCTGATCGTAGGCGAAGTCGTCCGACTACACGACAAACTCCAATGGTACGGCACGGAACGCAACGTGCAGGCACAAGGGGGCCAGCCCGCGACCGGGTAGCTGCGTCGACTTATCTAAACTGCTGTTATTCATATATTTCTTTGGCTTTTGCCGGCCCTGCTCCGGGGGAGGGGGCCGGTATTCTTGAAAAAAGGTGGTGATTTATGGTTTTTAATGTAGTATTGTGGTGTTCCAGTGGAGTAGGGAATGCAGAACGGTTTGTTTTTCAGGGGGGTCAGCCAGGTCACCGTCGACACCAAAGGGCGGCTGGGTATCCCGTCTCGCTATCGCCAGTCTCTGGCGGAGTCCTGTGGCGGGTGCCTGATGGTGACCGCCGACCGCGACGGCTGCCTGTTGATCTATCCGCGCGGGCGATGGGATGAGGTCGAGGCGCAGGTTCTCCAGTTGCCGTCGCTGAACCAGGGCGCTCGCTTCATCCAGCGCCTGATGCTCGGGCACGCGACCGAGTGCGAACTCGACGGGCAGGGGCGCATACTGCTGTCTTCTCCGTTGCGCGAGTTTGCGCGCCTAGGCAAGCACGCGCTGTTGTTGGGCCAGGGCGAATACTTCGAGCTGTGGGATCAGCGGCAATGGGCGCATCAACGCGAACTGCGCATGAACGAGGCCGGCGACGACGGGCACCTTGATGAAGCGTTGGAAAACGTGCGCCTGTAGGAGCCGCCGGTGCGCGACGACCGCGACGACCTCAGGGATCGCCATCGGCCGGTGCTGGTGGCGGAGTTGCTCGAGGGGCTGAACGTGGACGCGCGCGGCTGCTACGTGGATGCGACCTACGGACGCGGCGGCCACAGCGCGGCGCTGCTGCGACGTCTCGGCGCCGCCGGGCGCGTCATCGCCTTCGACAAGGACGCCGAGGCATGCCGCCACGCGCGCGCGACTTTCGGCACCGACGCCCGTTTCTCGATCCGCCACGATTCGTTCGCCGCGTTGCAAACGCTCGCCGACGACGAACTGGCCGGCACGGTCGCCGGCGTGTTCTTCGATCTCGGCGTGTCGTCGGCGCAACTCGAGGCGCCCGAACGCGGCTTCAGTTTCTTGCGCGACGGCCCGCTCGACATGCGCATGGACCGGCGCCGAGGCGCGACCGCGGCGCAATGGCTCAACGCCGCCGCCGAGACCGAGATCGCGCGCGTGCTCAGGGACTACGGCGAGGAGCGCAACGCCGGGCGCATCGCCGCCGCCATCGTCGGGCGCCGCCCATTGCGCACCACCGGCGAACTGGCGGCGCTGGTCGAGGGGGCGTCGGGGCGGCGCAGGGGGAAACATCCGGCGACGCGCTCCTTTCTCGCCGTTCGCCTGTTCGTCAACCGCGAACTGGAGGAACTCTCAGCCGCGCTGGCCGCGGTGCCGCGCCTGCTGCGCGGCGGCGGGCGCCTGGCCGTGATCACCTTCCATTCGCTAGAGGACCGCATCGTCAAACGCTTCATTCGTTCCCAATCCGAACCGCGGCGCGCGCCGCGCGGCATGCCCGTGGCCGACGACGCCGGCGCGGTAACGTTGCACGGCATCGGCAGGCCGGTGGTTCCCGGCGACGCGGAAGTCGCCGCCAATCCGCGCGCGCGCAGCGCGCGCCTCAGGCTCGCGCGGAGGCTGGCGTGATCTTGCGCCGCGACGCCGTCGTCGCGCACGTGCTGGCGGCGGCGACGCTGCTGTCGGCGCTGGCCGTCGTCATCGTGCGCCACCACGGGCGCGCCGAGTTCATCGAGTCGCAGCGCCTGCAGTACGAGCGCGACGAATTGCGCGTCGAATGGGAGCGCCTGCAACTCGAGCGCGGCACGTTTCAAACCTATGGCCACGTCGAGATGCGCGCGCGCGAGAAACTCGGCATGGAGTATCCGCGCGAGGTGATAACGGTGGTCGTGCCGTGAGGCGCGCGCCCGATCACTCGCGCCGCCGCGCGCGCACGCGCGGCGGCCGCTGGCGCGGCGCGGTGGTGCTGTTGCTGTTGTCGGCCGCGATGGCGGCGCTCGTCGCGCGCGCGCTGCACTTGCAGCATTACCAGCAGGACAGGCTGCAAAACGAGGCCGACCAGCGCCAGCTGCGGATCGTCGAGATTCCGGCGCGTCGCGGC
Source organism: Candidatus Oxydemutator sp. (assembly GCA_965203445.1). Lineage (GTDB taxonomy): Bacteria > Pseudomonadota > Gammaproteobacteria > Poriferisulfidales > Oxydemutatoraceae > Oxydemutator. Next base: position 2,313,768 of record OZ241883.1, on the reverse strand, counting down.
CGCATCCTCGACCGCAACGGCGCCCAGCTTGCGGTCAGCACGCCGGTGCACGCCGCGTGGATAGATCCGGCGCGCTTCGACGCGGGCGACGCGCGCGCGGTGGCCGAGGTGCTCTCGATTCCGCACCGCCGCTTGCGCGAGCGCCTTGCGGGCGCCTCCGGGCGGCGTTTTCTCTACGTCAAGCGCCACGTGACCCCGGACGTGGCCGGGCGCCTGCGGCGTCTGCGTCTCGGCGGGGTGCATCTGAAACGCGAGTACCGCCGTTATTACCCGGCCGGCGAGGTATCGGCCCACGTCGTCGGCGTTACCGACGTCGACGGCGTCGGCATCGAGGGCATCGAGAAGGCGTACGACGAGATCCTGCACGCCAGGCCCGGCGCCAAGCGCGTGCTGCGCGACCGCCGCGCGCGCAGCGTGCGCGATCTGGGATTGATCAAGGCGCCGCGCTACGGACGCGACCTCGAACTGAGCTTTGACCAGCGCATCCAGTACCACGCGTACCGCGCGCTGAAGGAGGCGATAGAAAAACACGCCGCCGCGGCCGGTTCGGTCGTGGTGCTCGACGCGCGCAGCGGCGAGATACTGGCTTCGGTCAACCACCCGTCCTTCAACCCGAACGAGCGCCGCGCCTATCCTCCCGGCGAGCGCCGCCACCGCGCCTTCATAGACGTGTTCGAGCCGGGTTCGGCGATCAAGCCGTTCATCATCGCGGCGTTGTTGGACGGCGGCTACGCCGAGCCGGAGACGACGATAGAGACCTCCCCCGGCTATTACAAGATTTCGCGCGACAAGACGATCAAGGACGTCCGCGACTACGGGCGTCTCGACCTGGGCGGCATACTCGTCAAGTCGAGCAACGTCGGCGTCAGCAAGGCGGTCGGGCTGATACCGGAGAACAAGCTGTGGGGTATGCTCGACAGGCTCGGTTTCGGACACCTTCCGGGCACCGGTTTCCCCGGCGAGGCCGGCGGCAAGTTGCGCTATTACGACGAATGGCATGAGACCGACCACGTCGTCGTGTCGTACGGATACGGCGTGTCGGTGTCGCCTCTGCAACTTGCGCACATGTACACCGCGTTCGCCAACGACGGCTGGCAGCCGACGCTGAGCTTCCTGAAGGACAACCCGTACCTGGACCAGCGCCAGGTGTTCAAACCGCGCACCGCGCGCGTGGTGCGCGCGATGCTGCGGCGCGTCGTCAGCGACGAGGGCACCGGGCGTCTCGCAAAGGTGCGCGGTTTCACGACCGCCGGCAAGACCGGCACGACGCGCAAGAGCGCCGCCGACCTCGGCCGGGACAATGAATACTTCTCGTTGTTTGCCGGCTTCGCGCCGGCGCGCGCACCGCGCCTGGTCGCCGTCGTGCTGATTGACGCGCCGTCGCGCGGCGGTTATTTCGGCGGCCAGGTCGCGGCCCCGGTGTTTTCGCGCGTGATGTTCGAGTCGCTGCGGCTGATGAACGTCGCCGACGACGAGCGCTCCGACGACGCGCCGGGCGCCGCCGTGGCCGGGGCGCCGATGTGATGGCCGCCGGCATGCCGTTGCCGCTGCTGCTAGACGGCCTCGCCGCGCCGCGCCGCGCGCCGCGCGTGTCGGTGACCGGCGTTGCGAATTACAGCCGCCGGGTGCGCCGCGGCGACCTCTACCTCGCGCTGCAGGGCGCGCGCGCGCACGGCCTCGACTTTCTGCCCGAGGTCATCGAGCGCGGCGCGCACGCGGTCGCCTGGGAGGGCGCGCACGCGGCCGCCACGGACGACGTGCCGATGGTGCGCGTCGAGGGGCTGCGCGCCAAGGCCGGCGTCATCGCCGCGCGCTTCTTCGCGCATCCGTCGCGCGAGATGTCGGTGGTCGCGGTAACCGGCACCGACGGCAAGACCTCGGTCAGCCACTTCGTGGCCGAGGCGCTGTCGCTGTCGGGACGCCGTTGCGGCTTGTTCGGCACGCTCGGCGGCGGCGAGTTCGGCGCCTTGGCGCCCGCCGCCAACACGACGCCCGACGCGCTCGCGCTGAACCGCGAACTGCGCCGCCTGCGCGACGACGGCGTCGGCCACGTCGTGCTCGAGGCGTCGTCGCACGGCATCGTCCAGGGAAGGTTGAACGGGCTTGCGATCGAGGTCGCGGTGCTCACCAACGTGGGATCGGATCACCACGATTACCACGGCACGCGCGAGAACTACGTGGCGGCCAAAAGACGCCTGTTCCAGACGCGTGGCCTCGCTTGCGCGGTGCTCAACGCCGACGACCACTACGCCGCGTCGTTCATCGCCGCCTGCGCGCCGGGCACGCGCGTCGTCACCTACTCGACCGCGGCCGCGGCCGACGTCCGCGTCGAGCGCGCCGAGGCCTCCGCCGTCGGCCTCGAGATCACCGCGCGCGCGCACGGCGAGGTGCTCTCGATAAGCGCGCCGCTGCTCGGAAGATTCAACGTCGCCAATCTGCTGGCGGCGTTGGCCGCGCTCACCGCGGTCGGCGTCGCCGCGCCCGAAGCCGCGTCCCTGCTGTCGCGCGTGCGCCCGGTGCGCGGGCGCATGCAGCGCTTCGGCGGCGGCGACAAGCCGCTCGTCGTCCTGGACTACGCGCATACGCCCGAGGCCCTGGCCGGGGCGCTCGCCTGCTGCCGCGAACTGGCCGCGCGCCGCGTCGCGTGCGTGTTCGGCTGCGGCGGCGAGCGCGACGCCGACAAGCGCCCGCGCATGGGGGAGACCGCGGCGCGCCTGTGCGACCACGCGGTCGTCACCGACGACAATCCGCGCGCCGAGGATCCGGACGCAATCGTCGCCGACGTGCTGTCCGGTATCGGCGACCGCGCCCACGTCGAGATCATCCGCGATCGCGCGCGCGCGATCGCGCGCGCGATCGCGGTCTGCGCCGCCGGCGACGTGGTGTTGGTCGCGGGCAAGGGGCACGAGACCCGCCAGATAGTGGCGGGCGCGGCGCTGCCTTTCGACGACGCCGACGTGATACGGCGCGCGCTGGCCGGCGCCGGAGGGCATCCGTGAGCTGGCTCGCCCTGTCGGAAGTGGCGGCCCTGGCCGGCGGCCTGCTCGAGGGCGACGACGTGCCGGTCGAGCACGTCGCGACCGACACCCGCGCGCTGTCCCCCGGCGCGTTGTTCGTCGCCCTCCGAGGCGAGCGTTTCGACGGGCACGATTTCGTCGCGCGCGCCGCGGCCGCCGGGGCGCGCGCGGCGCTGGTGTCGAGAGCGGTCGCGGTGCCGCTGCCGCAGGTGCGCGTCGAAGACACGCTGCGCGCGCTGGCGCGCTTCGCCGGGGCTTGGCGCGGGCGCCTGCGCGCGCTGGTCATCGGAGTGACCGGCAGCAACGGCAAGACCACGACCAGGGAGATGATCGCCTCGATCCTGGCGCGCTCGCACGCGGTGCTCGCTTCCGAGGGCAACCGGAACAACCACGTCGGCGTGCCGCTGACCTTGCTGGCGATGCGCCCGCGCCACCGGTTTGCGGTCGTCGAGATGGGCGCCAACCATCCCGGCGAGATCCGGCGTTTGTGCGCGCTCGCGCGCCCCGACGTCGGCGTCGTGCTGAACGCGGCGCGCGCGCACCTCGAGGGCTTTCGCGATCTCGACGGCGTCGCGCGCGCCAAGGGCGAGATGTTCGAGTCGCTGCGACCGTCGGCGACCGGCGTCGTCAACCGCGACGACGCCTACTATGACTACTGGCGCCGCCTGCTCGGCGCCCGGCGCACCCTGGATTTCGGCTTTTCCGGGAACGCCGACTTCCGCGCGACCGCGACTGGTGCGGATTCCGTCGAACTGAGCCTGGGTGGCGCGGTGCGATCCTGCCGCCTGCGCCTGCCCGGGCGCCACAACGTCTGCAACGCCCTCGCCGCGGGCGCCGCGGCGCACGCCGCCGGCGCCGACGCCGACGCGATCATCGCCGGTCTCGAGGCGGTGCGCCCGGTGCGCGGGCGCCTGCAGAACCGCCGCGGCGTGGGCGGTCTGCACCTGATAGACGACAGTTACAACGCCAACCCCGGCTCGCTCGAGGCCGCGCTCGAGGTATTGAAGGAATGTCCCGGCAGACGCTGGCTCGCGCTGGGCGACATGGCCGAACTCGGCGCCGACGCGCGCGCGCTGCACGCCGCCGCCGGACTGCGCGCGAAGAGCGCGGGCATAGAGCGGCTGTTCGCGTTGGGCGCGGGCGCGGCCGAGGCCGGCGCCCATTTCGGCGAGGGCGCCGAACTGTTTACCTCCCTGAAGTCTTTGGCCGGCAGGATCATCGGACAGGCCGCGCCTGACGTGTTCCTGCTGGTCAAGGGCTCCCGTTCGGCGCGCATGGAAAGGCTGGTGGCGGCGCTGTCGCCCGGCGGCGCGGACGCGAGGGACGCCGAATGTTGACGCGGCTCACGGAATGGCTGGCGTCGTCGTACAGCGGCTTTCATCTGTTTCAGTACATCACGTTTCGCGGCGTGATGGCGGCGATCAGCGCGCTGTTGCTGAGCCTGGTTCTGGGGCCGCGCATCATCGCCGCGCTGGCGCGCATGAAAGTCGGCCAGAACGTGCGCGACGACGGCCCGAAGTCGCATTATCCGAAGCACGGCACGCCGACCATGGGCGGCGTGTTGATGATAGTGACGATAGTGTTGACGACGCTGCTGTGGGCCGACGTCTCGAACCGCTACGTTGCGACCGCGCTGCTTGCAACGCTCCTGTTCGCGGCCGTCGGCGGCGCCGACGATTATCTGAAACTGCGGCGTGACGGACGCGGCCTTGCGATGCACGTCAAGTTCTTCTGGCAGTCGGTGGCCGGCCTGCTGGTCGCGGTGCTGCTGTTCGACGGCGCCGAATATCCGAACGAACTCCAGCTGATAGTGCCGTTCGTCAAGGACGTGATGGTGGACCTGGGGCCGTGGTTCATCGTGCTCGCCTACCTGACCATGGTCGGCGCCAGCAACGCCGTCAATCTGACCGACGGCCTCGACGGCCTGGTGGTGCTGCCGGTGGCGTTGATAGCGGTCGCGTTGAGCATCTTCGCCTACGCCAGCGGCCACGCGAACTTCTCGCATTACCTTGCGATTCCGCACCTGCCGTCGGCGAGCGAACTGGTGATTTTCTGCGGCGCGCTGGCCGGCGCCGCGCTCGGTTTTCTGTGGTTCAACACGTACCCGGCGCAGGTATTCATGGGCGACGTCGGCTCGCTCGCGCTCGGCGCCGCGCTCGGCGTGGTCGCGGTGCTGGTGCGCCAGGAACTGGTGCTGGTGATCATGGGCGGGGTGTTCGTGGTCGAGACCTTGTCGGTCATGTTGCAGGTGGCGTCGTTCAAGTCCACCGGGCGGCGCGTCTTCCGGATGGCGCCGCTGCACCACCATTTCGAGTTGCGCGGCTGGCCCGAACCGCGCGTCATCGTGCGTTTCTGGATCATCAGCCTGTTGCTGGTGCTGGTCGGTCTGGCGACCCTCAAGATCAGGTGACGCCGATGCCCGCCGCCACCCCACTTCCGCCCGGACACAAGGCGCTGATAGTCGGCCTGGGCGCGACCGGGCTGTCGGTGGCGCGCTTCCTGCACCGGCGCGGCATCGCGTTCGCGGTCGCCGACGAGTGCCGGTCGCCGCCGGCGTACGCCGGCTTGCGGCGGCTCGACCCGGACGCCGAGGTGTATTTCGGCGCCTTCGACGAGGCGCGTTTCTTCGAGGCCGACGACATCGTCGTAAGCCCGGGCGTGCCGTTGAACACGCCGGCGCTGCGCCGCGCCGCGGCCCGGGGTATACCGATCATGGGCGACGTCGAGTTGTTCGCGCGCTGCGTGGCACGGCGTCCGGTCGCGGCCATCACCGGCTCCAACGGCAAGAGCACCGTCACCCGCCTGCTCGAGGCGATGGCCGCGGCCGCCGGCCTGCGCGTCGCCGCCGGCGGCAATCTCGGCACGCCGGCGCTCGACCTGCTCGAGCGGCGCGTCGCCGCCGACGTCTATATCCTCGAGTTGTCGAGTTTCCAGCTGGAGACGACGCGCTCGCTGCGCCCGGCGGCGTCGGTGGTGCTCAACGTCAGCGACGACCATCTCGACCGCTATGCCACGCGCGACGAATATCTGCAAGCCAAGCTCGGCGTACATCGCAACAGCGGCACCGTCGTCGTCAACCGCGAGGAGGCGTTCGCGGTCGCCGCGCGCGTCGCCGACGTCGTCTCCTTCGGCCTCGGGCGCGGCGACGCCGGCCACTTCGGGATCGTCACCGACGGCGCGCGCCGCTGTATCGCGCGCGGCGCGCAAGCGTGGCTCGCCTGCGACGAGGTAGCGCTTGCGGGCGACGCCGGGCTGCTCAACGTGCAGGCGGCCTTTGCGCTGGGATGCGCGCTGCGCGTGCCGCGCGCGGCCATGGTCGCCGAAGCGCGCGCCTTTCGCGGATTGGCGCATCGGATGCAGTCTCTCGGCAGCCTCGACGGCGTCGAGTGGATCAACGACTCCAAGGCGACCAACGTCGCCGCCGCGGTCAGCGCGTTGCGCGCCGCGCCGGGCAAGGCGGTGCTGATCTGCGGCGGCGACGGCAAGGGCGCCCGTTTCGACGCGCTCGGCGAGGCCGCGGCCGAACGCGCCCGCGCGGTGGTGTTGTTCGGGCGCGACGCCGGCGGGATCGCGCGCGCCGTCGGCGCGCGCGTGCCGGTCGTCGAGGTCGCGGACATGCGCGGCGCGGCGCGCGCCGCGCGCCGCGCCGCGCTGCCCGGCGACCGCGTGCTGTTGTCGCCGGCGTGCGCGAGTCTCGACATGTACCGCGATTACCGCGAGCGCGGCGACGCCTTCGCCTCGGCGTTTCGGGAGTTGCGCCGGTGACCGGTTTCGTCGGCTGGATGCCGGGTGCGCGCACTGGGTCGGCCGCGTGGGTGGACGCCCGGGCGCTGTTGTGCGTGGTCGCGCTGCTGTCGTTTGGCCTGGTCATGGTGGCGTCGGCGTCGCTCGAGATCGCCGCGCGCAACGCGCACGACCCGCTGCATTACGTGGAGCGCCAGATCGCCTACGCGCTGCTCGGCGCGTGCGCCGCGGTTGTCGTCTATTTCATCGCGCCGCAAACGGTGTTTCGCGGCGGCGGCTGGCTCGTCGCCGTGTCGCTGCTGCTGCTGATCGCGGTGCTGCTCGTCGGCAGGGAGGTCAACGGCAGCCGCCGCTGGATCAGTCTCGCCGGCTTCGCGTTTCAGCCGTCCGAGTTCGCCAAATTGGCGCTGCTGATCTATCTCGCCGGCTACGTCGCAAGACGCGGCGACGACGTGCGCGAGACGATGTCCGCCTTCGTCAGGCCGCTGCTGATAGTCGCGGCCATCGCCGCGCTGCTGTTGTTGCAGCCGGACTACGGCGGCGCCGCGCTGATCAGCGCCGTGGCCCTTGCGCTGCTGTGGATCGCGGGCGTCAGGCTGCGCTATTTTTTCTCCTTCGCGGCGGTGTTCGCGGCGCTCGCGGTGCTGTTCATGGTGTCGTCGCCGTACCGCTGGCGGCGCGTCGTCTCATTCTTCGACCCGTGGCAGGATCCGTTCGCCGGCGGCTATCAGCTTACGCAGTCGCTGATCGCGTTCGGCAGCGGCGGCTTCGGCGGCGTCGGCCTCGGCAACGGCGTGCAGAAATTGTTTTATCTGCCGGAGGCGCACACCGATTTTATTTTCTCGGTCGTCGCCGAGGAGCTGGGTTTCATCGCCGTGTGCGCCGTCGTCGCGGTGTTCTGGCTGCTGGTGTGGCGTTGCTTTGCGATCGCCGCGCGCGCGCGGCGCGAAAATCTGGTCGCGTGCGCGTACTTCTGCCACGGCGCCGGAATCTGGTTCGGCTTGCAGGCGTTCACCAACATGGCGGTGGCGATGGGCATGCTGCCGACCAAGGGCATTACCCTGCCGTTCATCAGCGCGGGCGGCAGCAGCCTGGTCGCCTCGCTGCTGTGCGTCGGCCTGCTGATGCGCGTGCATTACGAGGCGCAGTGTCGCACGCCGTCGCCGCGCGCGCGCGTCGCCGGGGGGCGCCGTGGACGCTGACGTTCGCGGCCGCGCGCGGCCGCTCGTCGTGCTGCTGGCGGGCGGCACCGGCGGCCACGTGTTCCCGGGGCTCGCGGTCGCCGAGCGGCTGCGCGCGGCCGGCGCGGAAGTGTCGTGGTTCGGCACCGCGGCCGGGTTGGAAAGCGAGGTCGCGCCGGGCGCGGGCTTCGCGTTCGAGACGGTGCGCGTCGGCGGGCTGCGCGGCACCGGGCCGGTGCGCAAGCTCCTGGCGCCGTGGACCTTGAGTCTCGCGTTTTGGCGGATGTTGGCGGTGTTCGTCCGCCGCCGCCCGGCGCTGGTGCTCGGCATGGGCGGGTTTGCCGCCGCGCCGGGCGGCGTCGCCGCTTTCGTGCTCGGCGTGCCGCTCGTGATCCACGAACAGAACGCCGCGCCCGGGTTGGTCAACCGCTGGCTCGCTCCGCTCAGCAAGCGCGTGCTGACCGGCTTTCCCCGGGTGCTGGAAAAGCACGGCGGCACGCACGTCGGCAACCCGTTGCGCCGCGCGTTGATCGGGCGCGCCGCGCCGCGCGCGCGCGCGGGCGTCCTGCGCCTGTTCGTGCTCGGCGGCAGTCTCGGAGCGGCGGTCTTGAACCGGGTCGTGCCGCGGGCGATTGCGCTGATGAACCCGGCGTTGCGCCCCCGGGTGCGCCAGCAGACCGGGCGCGGGCGCCTGCAGGAGGCGCTCGAGAGCGCCGCCGCCTGCGGCGCCGACGTCGAGTTCTTCGAGTTCGACGAGGACGTCGGTTCCTTGTACGCGTGGAGCGATCTGGTGCTGTGCCGCGCCGGCGCGATCACGGTGGCCGAACTCGCGGCGTTCGCGGCCGCCGCGATTTTGGTGCCGTACCCGCATGCGGCGGACGACCACCAGACGCACAACGCGCGCTTCCTGTCCGAACGCGGCGCCGCGGTGCTGATGCCGCAGTCCGAGTTCTCGCCCCGGACGCTGGCGCGGGAACTCGAACGCCTGTGCGCGAACCCGCGACTGCTGGGCGACATGGCGCGCGCCGCGCGGCGCTTGGCGGTGCCCGACGCCGCCGCGCGCGTGGCCGGTGTCTGTCTCGAGGAGATCGGGCGATGACGTTCGAGGACTTCCGGAGGATTTCGCGCAACATGGGCGTCGTGCATTTTGTCGGCATCGGCGGCGTCGGCATGAGCGGCGTCGCCGAGGTGCTGCTGAACCTCGGCTGCACCGTACAAGGCTCCGATTTCAACGAGAACGCCGCGACCGCGCGCCTGCGCTCGCTGGGTGCGAGGGTGTTCGGCGGCCACCGCGCCGAGCACGTCGCCGACTGCGACGTCGTGGTCGCGTCGTCGGCGGTGTCGCCGGACAACGTCGAGATCCGCGCCGCGCTCGAGCGCCGCATGCCGGTGCTGAAGCGCGCCGAGATGCTGGCTGAACTGATGCGCTTTCGTTTCGGCATCGCGGTCGCCGGCACCCACGGCAAGACGACGACGACCAGCCTGATCGCCGCGATCCTGTCGGAAGCCGGGCTGGATCCGACGTTCGTCGTCGGCGGCCGGGTCAACAGCCACGGCGCCGGCGCGCGTCTCGGCCGCGGGCGCTACCTGGTCACCGAGGCCGACGAGAGCGACGCCTCCTTCCTGCACCTGCAACCGATGCTGTCGGTCGTAACCAACGTGGACAACGATCATCTGGTCTCCTACGGCGGCAGTTTCGACGCGCTCAAGCGCGGCTTCGTGGATTTCGTCCAAAACCTGCCCTTCTACAGCCCGGCGGTGGTCTGCAACGAGGACGCGACCGTGCGCGAGTTGTACCCGCGCTTCGGGCGCCCGTTGATCACTTACGGCTTCCGGCGCGACGGCGCCATCGTCGCGCACGACGTGCGCTTCGACGGCATGCGCAGCCGCTTTCGAGTGTCGCTGCCGCGCCGCGAGGCGGCGCTCGAGGTCGAGCTGAACATGCCCGGGCGCCACAACGTCCTGAACGCGCTGGCCGCGATCGGCGTGTGCCACGAGCTCGACGTGGACGACGGCGCCATCGGCGCCGCGCTGGCGCGCTTCGAGGGCACCGGCAGACGTTTTCAGCATTGCGGCGAGTTGGGCGTCGGGCGCGCCCGCGTGACCCTGGTGGACGACTACGGCCACCACCCGAGCGAGATTGCGGCGGTGCTGGACGCCGCCGACGAGGCCTGGCCGGGGCGCCGCAAGGCGCTGGTGTTCCAGCCGCACCGCTACACGCGCACGCGCGACTTGTTCGACGACTTCTGCGAGGTGCTGGCGCGCGTGGACGAACTCGTGCTGCTCGACGTTTATGCCGCCGGCGAGGAGCGTATCGAGGGCGCCGACGGGCGCGCGCTGTGCCGCGCGATCCGCGCGCGCGCGCGCGTGATGCCGGTGCACGTGAGGGCGCCCGGCGAGGTCGCGTCGGTGCTCGAGGCGCTGTTGCGCGACGGCGATCTGCTGTTGACGATGGGCGCGGGTTCGATCGGCGGCCTGGCGAAGGATCTGTGCGCGCGTTTTCGCGCGCGCCGCCCGGCGGCGGAGGGTGCGCGATGATCCGTCTGGCCTGCGACACGGCCGCGCTGCGCGGCGGCTTGCACTTCGACTGCCGGCTGGCGCGCCTCAATTCCTGGCGCGTCGGCGGCACCGGCGACTGCCTGTTCGAGCCGCGCGACGCCGACGACCTGGCGTATTTTCTGTCGGACTGCGCCGCCGGCCATCCGGTCACGTATCTGGGGCTGGGCAGCAACGTGCTGATCAGGGACGGCGGCGTGCGCGGCGTCGTTATCTCGTTGCGCAAGGGTTTCGATCGTATCGAGATGCTGGACGGCGACCGTGTGCGCGCCGCCGCCGGCACCGCGTGCACGCGGCTCGCGCGCCGTTGCGTGGGCGCGGGTCTCGAGGGGCTGGAGTTCATGGCCGGTATCCCGGGCACGGTCGGCGGCGCGCTGCGCATGAACGCCGGTGCCTTCGGCGACGAGACCTGGCGGCGGGTGTCGTCGGTCGAGACGATGGCGCGCGACGGACGGCGACGGCGGCGCGAAGCGCGCGATTTCGTCGTCGCCTACCGGCGCGTCGACATGCCGGACGAGGAATGGTTTCTGTCCGCCGAGTTCGCACTGCGCCGCGGCGCCGACGCCGTCGCGCTGCGCGCGCGCCTGAAGAGGCTGCTGCGCACGCGCGCGCGCGCGCAGCCGTTGGGGGAGTACAGCTGCGGTTCGGTGTTCAGGAATCCGGAGAACGACCACGCCGCGCGCCTGATAGAGCAATGCGGCTTGAAGTCGTGCTCGGTGGGGGACGCCGAGGTGTCCGCAAAACACGCCAATTTCATCGTCAACCGCGGCCGTGCGACCGCCGCCGACATCGAGCGGCTGATAGAGCGCGTGCGCGACGCGGTCGAGCGCGGCACCGGCGTACGCCTGCACCCGGAAGTGTGCATCATCGGGGAACGGGCGTGACGCGCGCAGCGCGCGATTTCGGGCGCGTCGGCGTGTTGATGGGCGGCTGGTCGTCGGAACGCGCGATCTCGCTCGAGACCGGCGCCTCGGTTACCGAGGCGCTGGGCCGCCGCGGCGTCGACGCCTTCGCCTTCGACGTGACGCGCGCGTCGGCGGCGCGTCTCGGTGCGCACGCTTTCGATCGCGCGTTCGTCGCAATGCACGGCAGGGGGGGCGAGGACGGCGCCGTGCAGGGCCTGCTCGAGACGCTCGGCCTTCCGTATACCGGCAGCGGCGTGCTGGCCTCGGCCACGTGCATGGACAAGCTTGCGGCCAAGCGCCTGTGGGGCGCGTTCGGGCTGCCGATGCCGGCCTACGCCGAAGTGGACGAAGACAGCGATCCGGCGCGCATCGCCGAGGCCCTCGGTCTGCCACTTGCGTTGAAGCCGAGGCGCGAGGGTTCGAGCATCGGCGTCGGCAAGGTCGAGGACCTCGGGCAATGGGCGCCCGCGTTGCGCGAGGCCGCGCGTTTCGGCGACGTCATCGCCGAGAGCTGGATCGAGGGCCGCGAATACGCGGTCGCGCTGTTGCGGACACGGATACTCGCGCCGATTCTCCTGGAGCCGGCGCGTCCATTCTACGACTACGTCGCCAAGTACGAGGACCGCGCGACTCGCTATCATTGCCCGTGCGGTCTGCCCGCCGGCGACGTCGAAAAATTGCAGGCCCTGTGCCGGCGCGCCTGCGACGTACTCGGCGTGCGCGGCTGGGCGCGCGTGGACGTGATGCGCGACGCCAGCGGCGAGTTCCGCCTGCTCGAGGTCAACACCGTGCCCGGCATGACCGGCCACAGCCTGGTGCCGATGGCGGCGGCCGCGGAGGGAATCGGTTTCGACGAGTTGGCGCTCGAGATTTTGCGCACATCGGAGGAGCGCGACGATGGGTAGGGCGGCGGCGTGCCCGGCGCGCGCCGCGCCGTGGTTCGAGTGGCTGACTCTGGCCGCGGCCGCGGGCGCCGTGATCGCGGCCGCGGTGGCGTTTCGGCCCGATTGGCGCGCTCTGGTGTCGGGCAAGGTCGCGGTCGTGCACCTTACCGGGGAATACCGCCACATTGACCGCTTTCGCGTCGAGCGCATCTTCGAGAGCCTCTACGAGCAGCGGCTGATGTCGGTGGACGTACACGAGGTCGCGCGCGAACTCGCCGAGATCCCGTGGGTGCGCGGCGCCGTCGTGCGGCGCGTGTGGCCGGGGACGCTACGGATCAGGCTGCACGAATACGAGCCGCTCGCCTACTGGGGCCGCGACGCGCTGCTGAGCGGCGACGGCGAGGTCTTCGCGCCGCCGCTGAGCCAGCCCTACGATCTGCCGTTGTTCGAGGCGCCGTTGCGGCGTCGGCGCGAGGTGCTTGCCTTCTACCGCTGGGTGGCGCCGGCGTTCGGCGACGCCGGCGCCGAGGTCGCGGCGCTGCGGCTGGACCGGCGCGGTTCGTGGAGCCTGCGGCTGGCGGACGGGACGCGCCTGGTGCTGGGGCGCGACCGCCTGCGCGCGCGCGTGCATCGCTTCGTCGCCGCGCGGCGCGCCGGTTTCGAGCGCCCGCGGCGCGCCGCCTGCATAGATTTGCGCTACCCGGACGGGTTCGCGGTGCGCGCGCGCGAGGAGACGGCGTGCTGACGGCGCTCGACATCGGCACCAGCAAGATCGCGGTCATCGTCGGCGAGGCCGCGGGCGACGACGTCAAGGTGCTGTCGGTCGGCACGTGCCCGTCGCGCGGCATGAAGAGGGGCGTGGTCGTCAACGTCGAGGAGATGGCGGACTCGATCCGCCGCGCCGTCGAGGAGGCCGAGCTGATGGCGGAGTGCAAGGTGTCGTCGGTGTACGCCGGCGTCGCCGGCAAGCACATCCAGAGCCTCAACTGCCACGGCGCCGCGCCGATACGCAACGGCGAGGTCACCCCGAGCGACGTGCGCAACGCGATCGAGACCGCGCAGGCGATTCAGATCGCCGGCGACCAGCAGGTGCTGCACGTGCTGCCGCGCGACTTCGCGATAGACGGCGAGCAGGGCATCAAGGAACCGGTCGGCATGTCCGGCTACCGCCTCGAGGCCACGGTGCACCTGATCACCGGCGGCACCCACCCGATACAGAACATCGCCAAGTGCGTGCGCCGCTGCGGTCTCGAGGTCGAGAGCTTCGTGCTCGAGTCGCTCGCCTCTAGCCTCGCGGTGCTGACGCCCGACGAGCGCGAACTCGGCGTCTGCCTGGTGGACGTCGGTGGCGGCACCACCGACGTCGCGGTGTTCACGCGCGGCGCGGTCGTGCACACCGCGGTCATTCCGATTGCCGGCGACCACGTGACCACCGACGTCGCGGTGACGCTGCGCACGCCGACGAACAGCGCCGAGGAGATCAAATTGCAGTACGGCTTCGCGCTGAAGCGCCTCGCCGACGACGACGAGACGATAGAGGTCGCCGGCCTGTCGAGCGAGAGGCCGCGCTCGCGCATCCGCCGCCAGATGCTGGCCGAGATCATAGAGCCGCGCTACGAGGAACTGTTCTCGCTGGTGCGCCGCGAACTGGTGCGCCACCGGTTCGAGGACGCGGTCGTGTCGGGCGTCGTCCTGACCGGCGGCAGCGCCAAGCTCGAGGGCGCCGCCGAACTGGCCGAGAGCGTGCTGCACATGCCGGTACGCATAGGTCGGCCGGCGGCGGTGGAGGGTTTTCCGTCGCTGTCGAACGACCCGGTGCACGCGACCGGGCTGGGGCTGCTGCGCTATGCCGCGGAAGTCGGTTTCGACAACGTCGAGGAGCGGCCGTCCGAAGGCCGCATACAGGGAGCCTGGCGCAAGACCAGAGCCTGGCTCAAGGATAATTTTTAACCACAACGACGGCTTAGGCAAGGAGGTCATCATGTCATTTCCGTTTCAACTGGTAGAGGAAGAGACGCGCCCGCAGGGCGCGGTCATCAAGGTCATCGGCATCGGCGGCGGCGGCGGCAACGCGCTCAATCACATGGTCGCCAGGGATATAGACGGCGTCGAGTTCGTCGTCGCCAATACCGACGTGCAGGCGCTCGGCAACAGCCGCGCCGGCACCGTCGTGCGCCTGGGCGAGAAACTCACCGGCGGCCTCGGCGCCGGCGCCGACCCGGAGCTCGGGCGCGACGCCGCCAACGAGGCCAGCGAGCGTTTGCGCGACGTGCTCGACGGCGCCGACATGGTGTTCATCACCGCCGGCCTCGGCGGCGGCACCGGCACCGGCGCGGCCCCGGTCATCGCCGAAATATCAAAGAGTCTCGGCGTCCTGACGGTCGCCGTCGTGACCAGGCCGTTCTCGTTCGAGGGGCGCAAGCGCATGACCGTGGCCGAACAGGGCATAGACAACCTGTCGAAGTACGTGGATTCGCTGATCACGATTCCGAACGACAAGCTGCGCGCGGTGTTCGGTTCCGACGTGACGATAACGGAGGCGTTCGAGAGGGCCAACGACGTGCTCTACGGCGCGGTCCAAGGCATCGCCGAGTTGATCACCTGCGACGGCATGGTCAATCTCGATTTCGCCGACGTGCGCACGGTGATGTCGGAAATGGGCATGGCGATGATTGGCTCCGGTTCGGCGCGCGGCGAAGGACGCGCCTACGAGGCGGCGCAGGCGGCGATCCACAATCCGCTGCTGGAGGACATGGATCTGTCGAACGTGCGCGGCCTGCTGGTCAACATCACCAGCGCCGACGTCTCTATCGGCGAGTTCGAGGAGATCGGAGCGTGCCTGTCCGAGCTTACGACCGAGGACGCCAACGTGGTCGTCGGCACCGTCGTGGACGAGGGTCTGGAGGACGAACTGCGGGTGACGCTGGTCGCCACCGGTCTCGGCGCCGCCGACGCGCGCGCCGAGGTTGTGCGCCATGAGCAGGCGGCGGTGCAGAAGCCGTCGGCGGCGTCGCACGGCGACGACTACGGTGACCTCGACAGTCCGGCGGTGGCGCGCCTGCCCCGGCGGGAGTCTCGAGGTTCGGACGAAAATTACGATGAATACCTTGAAATACCGGCGTTTTTAAGGAAACAGGTGGATTAAATGCCGGCGCATATGCCGCTGTCCGCGCGCCAGGGCGGGCGCCCCCGAGAGGCAAGGGAACGCCCCCACGGGCGCCCCCGAGAGGCAAGGGAACGCCCCCATGGGCGTTCCCGAGGGGTGAGGGAACGCCCCCATGGGCGTTCCCGAGGGGTGAGGGAACGCCCCCATGGGCGTTCCCGAAGGTCCGTACTTGCGGTCCCGCGCCCTGCCGCTATAATGCGCTTCCAATCTCCGGCAGCGGCGACCAGTGCTTCGCGCGTGGTTCCGCCTTTTTCACAACCGGTTGTTGCATCTCCTTATTTGTCGTCGTGCTGAAACAACGAACTCTCAAGAACTCCATCCAGGCCGTCGGAGTCGGTCTGCACACGGGTAAGAGAATATATCTGACCCTGCGTCCGGCCGCTCCGAACACCGGCATCGTTTTCCACCGCGTGGACTTCGACCACCCGTTCGACATTCCGGCGTCCACCGGCTACGTCGTGGACACGCGCATGTCGACGACGCTCGGGCGCGGCGACGTGCGCGTGTCCACGGTCGAGCATCTGCTGTCGGCGGTGGCCGGCCTCGGCATAGACAATCTGCACGTAGACGTCGACGCGCCCGAGGTGCCGATCATGGACGGCAGCGCCGGGCCGTTCGTGTTCTTGTTGCAGTCGGCGGGGATAGAGGAACAGAACGCGCCGAAGAAGTTCATCCGCATTCGCAGAACGGTCGAGGCGAAAAAAGACGACAAGTGGGCGCGTTTCAGGCCGTACGAAGGCTTCAAGGTTCATTTCACGATAGATTTCGACCACCCGGCCTTCCGCGACAAGGCGCAAAGCGTCGAGGTGGACTTCTCGAGCACCTCGTTTGTCACCAGCGTCAGCCGCGCCCGCACCTTCGGGTTTTTGAAGGACTACGAGAAACTGCGCGACATGGACCTGGCGGGCGGTGGCAGCCTCGAGAACGCGATCGTGATAGACGATCACCGCGTCATCAACGAGGAGGGCCTGCGCGTCGAGGACGAGTGCGTCAAACACAAGGTGCTCGACGTTATCGGCGACCTCTACCTGCTTGGGTGCGGCCTGATAGGCGCGTTCGAGGGCTACAAATCCGGCCACGAGTTGAACAACATGCTGCTCAACAAACTGCTGGCCGAGCGCAAGGCGTGGGAGGAAGTCTCGTTCGAGGACGAGAGCGATGCGACCCCGATCTTTTACACGCCCCTTTCCGAGGGCTGAGACGGCGCCAGCGGTTCGCGGGCAACCTTCACTTTTATCGCGGTGAAATTCTGGTGCAACCGGCGGCCGAATTCCTCGTTGAGCTGCTTGATGATCTCGCGTTGGTGATGGCGCAGGTGCATCGCCAGATGGGGCTGGTCGGTTACCAGCGTCACGCGGCGCTCGCCAAAGCCGCTGATCCAGCAATGGTGCGCGAGGCGCGGCGACAGGCGGCTGCGCGCGCTGGCGGTCATCTCGGCCAGCAGGCGCGCGCGCTCGCCCAGTCCGGGGTGGATGCGCGGCATCAATGAACCGATTTTCTTCAAGTTTTCGCCCCCGTGGTGCGCGTTTGGCGCGATTTCCGCGTCGCGCCTATTCTGCCCGTGTCGCGCGCCGATGGGAAGCCGCCGTCGCCAGGCGCGCGCTCGCGTTCGGCGTGTGGCTGGTGCTGGCCGGCGGTTTCGGCTACGTGGCCGCGCTGTTGCAGCTGCAGGGCGCGCCCGGGCGCCCGGGCGCGGTCGCCGGCGCCCCGGGCCAGGCTTCGGTCGCGGACGACGCCGGGCGCTCGCGCGAAATCGAGAGCTCGCTGTTGATTCGCAAAGTCGCGGCCCTCGAGGCGCGGCTCGCGCGCGTCGAGGCGGTCGGCGACCGCATGATCGAGGATTACGGTCTCGATCCCGCCGAGTTCCATTTCCCGGACGCGCCGGGCGTCGGCGGCGTCGGTTTCTCGCGGACGCCGGCGACGGTGGACGGTTTTCGGCGGAGCGTGAACGCAATCGAAAGAAAATTCTCGGTGCTCGAGGACGTCGTCGGCACGCGCCAGTTGTCCGCCGAGATGCGGCCGTTCGGCTGGCCGGTCAGGCGCGCTATGATCTCGTCGGGTTACGGTGCGCGCCGCAGCCCGTTCACCGGCAACAGGGAATTTCACGCCGGCGTGGACATCATCGGGCGCATCGGCGATCCGGTGCGCGTAGTCGCAAGCGGCGTCGTGCGCCGTACCGAACGTCTGCCGCACTACGGCAAGCTGGTCGAGGTCGACCACGCCGACGGCTACACCACGCTGTATGCGCACAACGACAGGATCATCGTGCGCGAGGGCGACGTCGTAAAGAAAGGCCAGGTCATCGCGCTGCTCGGCAACAGCGGCCGTTCCACCGGCCCCCACCTGCATTTCGAGATACAGAAAAACGGCCGCAGGCTGAACCCCATGCCGTATTTGCACGGCCCGCGTCGTTGACGCCGCCCGTGGTTCGCTTTTCGTAATCAGGTTGTCTCCGGCGGTCGCTTCTTCCTGCTTTTGCGGGAAGGAGCGACCGCCGGATCGGGCGAGGGGGCGGTAACGCCGAAGCGGCGACGGGTGGGCGACGCCGCACCCGAAGGGCTGGATGCTGCGGGTATAATCGCGCCCATCACCGACGTTTTCCGATGTGGAACCCGCTGAACAATATTCTCCCGTCGCGCAACCAGCGGCTGCTTGCCCGTTACCGTCGCAGGGTCGCGCACGTCAACCGCCTGGAGGAAACCTGCCGCGCGCTTGACGACGCCGCGCTGCGCGCGAAGAAGGGCGAGTTCAAGGAGCGCCTGGGGCACGGCGAAAGTCTCGACGCGCTGCTGCCCGAGGCATTCGCGGTGGTGCGCGAGGCCGCCGGGCGCGCGCTCGGTATGCGCCATTTCGACGTGCAGCTGATCGGCGGCATGGTGCTGCACGACGGCAGGATCGCCGAGATGCGCACCGGCGAGGGCAAGACCCTGGTGGCGACGTTGCCGGTCTATCTGAACGCCCTCGGCGGCGACGGCGTGCACGTCGTCACCGTCAACGACTACCTGGCGCGCCGCGACGCCGAATGGATGGGCGCGGTGTACGAACGCCTGGGCCTCACGACCGGCGTCGTCGTCTCCGGACAGGGCGGCGAGCAGCGCCGCGCCGCGTACCAGGCCGACGTCACCTACGGTACCAACAACGAGTTCGGCTTCGACTATCTGCGCGACAACATGGTGTTCGAGGCCGGGCAGCGGGTGCAGCGCGGCGCGCACTTCGGCATCGTCGACGAAGTGGATTCGATCCTGATAGACGAGGCGCGCACACCGCTGATCATCTCGGGGCCGTCCGAGGGCGGCGCCGACGTCTATCTGCGCATAGACCGCCTGGTAAGGAGCCTGCGCGCCGCCGCCGACGAGGACGACGACGGCGACTTCACGGTGGACGAAAAGGCGCGCCAAGCGATGCTGAGCGAGGGCGGCTACCAGCGCATCGAGGACATGCTGGTGCGCGAAGGGCTGCTGCACGAGGGCGGCCTCTACGACGTCGCCAACATCGGCCTGTTGCACCACGTCAACACCTCGCTGCGCGCGCACGCGCTGTTCAAGAAGAACGTGGACTACATCGTGCGCGACGGGCGCGTGCTGATCGTGGACGAGTTCACCGGGCGGGTGATGGCCGGGCGGCGCTGGGGCGACGGCCTGCACCAGGCGGTCGAGGCCAAGGAGGGCGTGCGCGTCGAGCAGGAGAACCAGACGCTGGCGTCGGTCACGTTCCAGAATTACTTCCGGCTCTACGACAAGCTCGCCGGCATGACCGGAACCGCCGACACCGAGGCGTTCGAGTTCCAGGACATCTACGGGCTGGAGGTGGTCGTGATCCCGACCCACCATCCGATGGTGCGCGACGACCAGCCCGATCTGGTCTATATGACCGCCGACGAAAAGTTCGCCGCGATAGTCGAGGACATCGAGTCGTGCGTCGCGCAGCACCAGCCGGTGCTGGTCGGCACCGCCTCGATCGAGGTCTCCGAATACCTGTCCGGCCTGCTGAACAAGCGCAAGATAGGCCACCAGGTGCTGAACGCGAAGCACCACGAGGCCGAATCGCAGATCATCGCGCAGGCCGGGCGCCCGGGCACGGTTACGATAGCGACCAACATGGCCGGGCGCGGCACCGACATCGTGCTGGGCGGCTCGCTCGACGCCGAGCTTGCGGGCGCGGGCGAAGAGCGCGATACGGACAAGATCCGCGCCGCCTGGGAGGAACGCCACCGCGGCGTGGTCGAGGCCGGCGGCCTGCGCATCGTCGGTACCGAACGTCACGAGTCGCGGCGCGTGGACAACCAGCTGCGTGGGCGCTCGGGGCGCCAGGGCGACCCCGGTTCGAGCCGTTTCTACCTGTCGCTCGAGGACAACCTGATGCGCATCTTCGCAAGCGGCAAGGTCAAGTCCATGATGCAGAAGCTGGGCATGGAGCAGGACGAGGTGATCGAGCACCCGTGGGTTACGCGCGCGATTGAGAACGCGCAGAAGAAGGTCGAGGCGCACAACTTCGACATCCGCAAGCACCTGCTCGAGTACGACGACGTCGCCAACGAGCAGCGCCAGATCATCTACCAGCAGCGGCGCGAACTGATGGAGTCGAAGGAGGGCGGCAGCGCGATGGAGACGATGCTGCCGGAGATAGTTGAGAGCGTGCTCGATACGCACGTGCCGGCGTACGCGGTGGACGAGGAGTGGGACGCCGCCAACCTGGAACGGGTACTGGAGCGAGATTTCAACGCGCCGTGCCCGGTCTCGGAGTGGCTTGCCGAGAATCCCGAGCTGACGCGCGAGACCATCGGCGAGCGCGTGCGCGAGCGCGTCGAGGCCGCCTACCGCGAGAAGGCCGGAGTGATCGGCGCCGAGCACGCGCAACGGCTGGAGGATTTTTGCATGCTGCAGATCCTAGACCACCACTGGAAGGAGCATCTGGCGCGGATGGAGCACCTGCGCCAGGGCATCGGCCTGCGCAGCTTCGCGCAGAAGAATCCGAAGCAGGAATACAAGCGCGAGGCTTTTCAGATGTTCGGGCGCATGTTCGACGTGATTCGTTATGAGTTTGTCACGCGCCTGATGAAACTGGAGCTGGAGGCGCCGGAACAGGACCTGCAAAGACGCGCCGCCGCCGGCGAACGGCAGCTCAGCTTCCAGCACCAGCCGGCGTCGGACGCGCTGCACCCGGGGAGCGCGGGGAACGGCGACTTGCCGCAGGCCGTGCCCGCCGCTGCGCCCGTCGCCGAGGCCGTGGCCGACGCGCCGGGCGAGTTCATGCCGCCGAGACCGCGCACCGTCGCCAAGCCGCGCACGGTGCGGCGCGACCATCCGAAAATCGGTCGCAACGACCCGTGCTTCTGCGGTTCCGGAAAGAAATACAAACGCTGTCATGGCGCCACCTGACGCGCGCGAGACGCGCGCGCCGCTGCCGGTCGCGGGTGTGCGCACGGCCGCGGCGGCCGCCGGCATACGCCATGACCGCGACGACTTGGCGTTGATCGAAGTCGCGCCGCGGAGCGTTGCGGCCGCGGTGTTCACGCGCAACCGTTTTTGTGCGGCGCCGGTCGTCGTTGCGAAGAGGAATCTGGCGCGCGCGCGGCCGCGTTATTTGCTGATCAACGCCGGCAACGCCAACGCCGGTCTGGGCGACGCCGGCATCGCCGACGCCGACGCCTGCTGCGCGGCGCTGGCGGACTTGGCGGGCGTCGCCGCGCAGGAAGTGTTGCCGTTCTCGACCGGCGTCATCGGCGAGCGCCTGCCGTGCGCGAAGATCACGTCGCGGCTGCCGGATTTGCTCGCGGCGTTGTCGGACGACGCGTGGCTGACCGCCGCGCGCGCGATGATGACGACCGACAACGCCGAGAAATGGAGCAGCCGGCGCGTCGCGTGTGGCGCGGGTACGGTTACGCTGACCGGCATCGCCAAGGGCGCCGGCATGATCCGCCCCGATATGGCGACGATGCTGGGGTTCGTCGCCACCGATATGCAGATGGACGCGCACGCCGCGCGCGCGCTGCTGCGCGAGGCGTGCGCCGTTTCGTTCAACTCGATCACGGTGGACGGCGACACCTCGACCAACGACGCCTGCGTGTTGCTTGCGAGCGGGCGCGCCGGAGTGGCCTGGGGGGCGCTCGGCGACGACGATCGCCGCCGTTTCGCCGGCGCGTTGAGCGCGGTGATGCAGGATCTGGCGAAGGCGATTGTGCGCGACGGCGAGGGCGCGACGCGCCTGATCGAGATCGAGGTGCGCGGCGCCGCCTCGGACGACGAGGCGCGCGCCGTCGCCTGCACCGTCGCCCATTCGCCGTTGGTCAAGACCGCGTGCTACGCCGGCGACCCCAACTGGGGCCGCATCGTCGCGGCCCTCGGGCGCAGCCCGGTCGCGGCGCTGGACATGGCGCGCGTGCGCTGTTTTTTGGGGGAGCACTGCATTTTCCGAGACGGCGCCGTGGCCCGCGACTACGACGAGGCGCGCGCCAAAGAGATCATGTCCGCGCCCGAGATTGCGATCCGCGTCGAATTGGGGCGCGGCGACGCGGCCGCCGTCGTCTGGACGTCCGACCTGACCGAGGACTACGTACGGATCAACGCCGATTACCGTAGTTGAGGAGCGCCGAATTGCGTATCGAGCGTCGGCGACGACGCGGCCGCTTCGCTGGCTCGCCGATTCGATCCGGGTGCGTTTCGATATAGCGCGTTCCGACGCTTTTGTTCTTGCCCGACTCCGATCCATTCCCCGTGATCTCCATCGCAATCGGCCTGGTGCGACGCGCCGACTCCGTTCTGACCTCTGTGCGCCGTCCCGAAGTTCATCAGGGCGGCCTGCGCGAGTTTCCCGGCGGCAAGATCGAGCCGGGCGAATCCCCCGAGCGGGCGCTTGCCCGCGAACTGAAGGAAGAAACCGGCGTCGTCGCGCGCAATTCCGAACCCCTGATTCAATTTCCGTGGCGCTACCGGGAGCGCCGCCTGCGTTTTCACGTGTTCACGGTGCGCGACTTCGACGGCGCCCCGCGCCTGGCCGGCGACAACGACTTGCGCTGGACGAAAATCGAGGCCCTGCGCGCGCCGGACTTTCCGCCCGCAAGCCGCGCCATGATCAACGCGCTGAGGCTTCCCGACCGCTACCTGATCACCCCGAACGTCGAACACCCCGCGCGCTTTCTGCAATGCTTCCGCCGCGCGCTGGAACGCGGCGTGCGCCTCGCCGTGTTCAGGGACAATCGCCTGGACGACGACGATTACGAGGAACTGGCTCGTCGCATGGCGACTGATGCCGCTGCTTTTCATGCGCGCGTCCTGCTGCACGACCGCGACCCCGCATTGCTTGCGCACCCGGGCGCCGGTGCCGCCGGCGTGCACCTGAGCGCCGCCGCATTGCGACGCTGCCGCCGTCGCCCGGTGGCCGCGGGCCGTTGGTTTGGCGCCTCGTGCCACAACGCGGACGAACTGAAAACGGCGGCCTCGCTCGACGCCGACTTCGCGGTGCTGGGACCGGTGCGGGAGACGCCGGGACACCCCGGCGCGCGCGGATTGGGATGGGATGC
Organism: Candidatus Oxydemutator sp.; assembly: GCA_965203445.1. GTDB lineage: Bacteria > Pseudomonadota > Gammaproteobacteria > Poriferisulfidales > Oxydemutatoraceae > Oxydemutator. The sequence goes on along the minus strand of OZ241883.1, from coordinate 2,290,796 downwards.
TTTTGCGACGCTGGTGCAAGACGCGCCGATGCCGGTGTACGGATTGGGCGGCCTTGGCCCGGAAGATTTGGCACAATGCCGACATCACGGCGGCCACGGAATCGCGGCGATTCGGAGTTTGTGGGGGAGCGGGCGAAGGAATACAATCGGAGGAGTTGATGACGATGTACAGAGTTGATCGCAATAATTTTTACAACCGACAAAAGAAATCCACGATACAGACGCCGGAAGGTGTCAGCCGGTTCCTGTATGAACTGGTCGGCAAGCGCATTGACAAGTCGAAGCCGGTGCTCGACCCGTGCGTGGGCGAGGGTTCGTTGCTGCGGCCTTTCGAGGAGAACGGGTTTGACGTTGTCGGCATTGATATAGAAAAGCAGGGTTTTCCGAGGACGCGGGTCAGGAATTATCTGAAGGTAAAGAAGGGAGAGCTGAAGGAGCCTGGCCTCGTGATAATGAACCCCCCGTTCAACATTGACCCGAAGACGAAAGCGCATCTGGTAGAAAATTATGGTGGCAGGCCATTGCTGCCGGAAGTGTGGCTGCAAAAAGCGATAGAACTGTTCGGCAAAAGCATCCCGATTGTGCTGTTCACCCCTTACGGATTGCGCCTGAACCAGACGCAACAATCGAGGCGCTGGATCAAGTTTGTAGACGGCACTTATCCCGAGATATGCTCGATAATCAGCCTCCCGAAGAACGTGTTCGACGGCATACTGTTCCATAGCGAAATACTCATTTTCAACGTCAAACGGCTGAAGGGACACTATTTCTACGACGACGACTTCGCAACCCCTGCGACGCCAATGTAGAACAACACATCAGGGCTTGACAGTTTTTTCTTCGTCGTTACAATCAGGCCTCAACAACTGAAAAAAGTCCGAGGTGCTTGCTGGCACCATCGTTTTTTGCAGGCGATGCTCTGTTTTCAGTAAGTCACCGCTTGAGGGCGAGCAAAATCTACAATACCCTGCTTTATGCAGGGTATTGTTTTACATTCAGGTGGGTTATGAATAAGTCCTTCAGATTAGGGATTGACTTCGGTTACGCATATACAGGCGTTGGCTTGTTGAGTTCAAGTAATGAAGTCCTGGATTATAAAGTTCTCAAACATCGCACTACGCTATCGGATACTCTCCAAAAACGTCGCGTCAACAGGGGACAACGCAGGCGGAAACTTTCCAAGGCGAGGCGGCTACGCGACTTCTATGCGCTTCTTAAAGGCATGGGGTTGGAGCCAAGAAATGCGAAACCGGGGGAGAAACAGACTGAGAGAGATAAGGCTTCTCTTGGAAACCGCCTTTATGCGCTAGCCCATTATCGTGGATGGGACTATGCGAGCTTGCTTGAATTGCTCGTTGTCAAAACTGATGATGGTAAATCTCCTAAATGCCCTCTAATAGTTAAAGAAGTTGACAGGATTCTTCTTCAGGAATTTAATGCGCCCGCGGAATTTAACGAGAAAGGGCGTAGGAAATACAAGAATGAATCAGACGAGGAATACAAACAAGCCCAAGACAACGCAAGACAAGAATTCAACAGGCGTTCAAGGCATAGTGAGTCTCAAAAATTTTCTGACAAAACTGTTTCCTTTATAAAAATAAAAGAGGAACGGAGCTGCCTGGGTGAGCTTTATGAGAAAGCTAAAGAGATTCACGATCTCAGAAAAAAAGCCGAAAAAGATTCTTCAGTCATGGAGGAGCTTGCCAGGCAGGAAGTGGTTTATGAGGCACTGGAAATAAAACTTCAAGATGCTGTGCCAGAGGATATAAAGAGCTGGATCAAAGAACGCCTTGGTTTGGTCTATGGGGCTGGAAGTACCATACCTCAGGAAGAAGAAATTGTTACTCGCATTATGACTATGCTTGGCCTACAAACAGGTGAGAAGCTTTTTGAGGAAGGCAAAGTTTATCGTCCACATCGTAATCGCCATCGTGAGGAAATGCTAAGCGGGTTGGAAAACCTGATGAAAGTCGCCTGTGGCTTGGAGCAGGATCGCTTTCAAATTTGCCTGGATGAAACCTTCCAGGGTTTGAAGAAAAGCAAAGTCAATCAGAACAGACAGATCTTGTCTATGGCCAAAATAAAACAGGATTGGCAACAATCAATGGCGGATGTTCATAATAAGGCCAGTGAAATCGCTCATAGAGCAGGTACTACCCCTACAGAAATAAAAAAGCGATGGATTAAGGCAGCAACAAAGGTAGTCAATCGTGAATATCGCAAGAAAAGATTCAACAACCGCAATAGCATGGGCAAATGCCCGGCAGCTACTGACGATGATGGAACACGTTGCGGACTTAATCTCCCTAAAAAGCGCAGGAAAGACGTTCGCAGACTTCAGTTTGAAATTGAGTTGCGTCAAATGAATGTGAGGCGTGCCAATGGGAATAAAGACAAGTTGGATGAGAGTGAAATACAGAAGTTGATGAATAGTTTGGAGTTTGTGAAAGAACTAGACGGAGTTATCAAAAATAAAAATCAGGAAACTATTAATCAATTTTTTACTAACAGTAGGGGAAATCGCTATGTTCTCCCCGCAGAGAACGAGGCGAGAGGCAAGAAAGATATTCTCAGGGATATTATTTGTGGGGAACAGCCCGGCAGAGCAGGTTTTTGTATTAAGCACCTGGAACAAAAACTGAACCTTTTGGAGCGCGATGAAACCAAGGGCAATTCATGGGCGAGGCTTCATGAAGAGCGTGTTTTAACATTGAAAGATGACGCGCCACCCTCAATACGGCAGAAAGTTGAAAAAATCACTGTTGTTGTGCGCAAGATGTTGAAGGAGCAGGAGGTACGAGACCTCAGAAATTCGCCGATACCTATTGAACATGTAGGTATAGAGACAGCGCGTTTTGATATCAGTGCTCTGGCTCAGAGTGAAGGTAAGAAGCTGAAGAAGAAGCTCAAGCCGAAACAGTATCAACAGTCGGCGGGTGGGGATATGGCCACGCTTAGGGCGGATCAAGGTGGCCGTTGCATATTTTGTGGTGAGTTTTTGCATAGTGACGCTCATATTGATCATCTGTTCCCTAAATCAAAAGGTGGGGGAAATATTGCCCGGAATAAAGTAATCGGTCATTCAATTTGCAATATTGATAAGCACAACCGGAGGGAGCCTCTGGATAAGAATGTCCTTTCTTTGATTGAGAATAATAATCCTGAGAAGCACAAATTCATTCAATCCCGTTTGGAGGCAGACAGGAGACTGCCTGAGGATATGCTTGCTGCCCCACAGCACACCATGTTCGGGGCGAAACTCTTGAAACAGGCTTTTATGGATGAATTTAACTTGCCATCAGAGGTGATTCACAAAATACGTTCAGGTGATTCAATTTATCTTCGTCGGTTCTGGTTTCCGTTTATGGATCGGCAGAAGCGGGCTATACGATTTAGGAATCCATACAAAACAAAGGCAGGTGAAGAATTCAAATATGAACTTTCAAAGCTGAAGTTGGATGAGTATTTATTTGATGGGGAGGTTTCTATCTGTAAAGACTATGATGAAGGGGTAACTGACTGGCTGGAAATTCGAACGGACAAAAATAATGGGAAAGTGATGCTTGTCGGGACTCCGGATGATAATGCAGTAGGGACAAACCAGTTTTGGTTAGAGAACTGTAACAATAAAAACTTCGTCCTTGAAGTAGTAAAGGAAGGCAAAACGAGTGGAAAAAAGAAAGATGAAACTCTCTATGAGACAAAAGGACAGCTTGATCAAGAATTAGAGTTGTTATTGGAAGATGTTTTCTCAAAGGATAAAAAACTAAGTAAATTGTTGGAAGGTGCTAATGCTTCTGTAAAGCTTAAATATCGTAAGAATGATGAGGAAGCAGGTAATGATTGGCTATCTGTCAAGGGTAATAAATTGGTTGGGACACTGAAGAAGTGTTACAGGAAAAGAGGTAATGGTAAATATGTACCATGGTGCGATGTGGAAGTTGTAGACAAAAGTACGGGGGAGATCTCGAATATCAAAGTTATGATAAAGACCAAAATTGCCGTGAAAAGGTTTAAGGTGATTGTTGAGCCAGCGAAAGATGATCCCATCAGAGAGTTCCACCATGCCCTTGATGCTGTGGTCTTGGCAGCAAATGTAGATTGGGAAGCGATCAAACGCTTGAATAGTGATGTTCGTAAGCAGGCAAGGAAGGAAAATGCCCCTGCTTTTATCAATCTAAGAGAAGACGGCAGAGGGAATTTGTTGGCTCCCGATAAATCTTCGGGTTGGTATGTTGAAGACAAGAGAAATGAAGGAAAGATCGAATGCAGCAAAACGGATACTGAACCTTTGCGTTGTTTGGACGGCATGATTACACAAAGAAAACCGTTGGAGAAGATTCAAAAAAAGAATATCGGGAATATACAGTCCGAGCCTATCAGGATGGCAATGGAAAAAGCATGGGAAAAAATCGATGATATGCCGGATGACAGAAAAAAAGAAATGACAAATGGAAGCGGTGATAAGAGAACAATTACGCATTCTTATTTTCTGAGGCTGCCCCAGGAGCATATTTTACACCCCAAGAATACACGGTCAGTTCGTTGCGTAAGGGTGGGTCCTGGTGTCCGAGGGGGCATGGGAGTTCAACAGATGTGGCGAAGAAAAGATAAAAATACAAAAGGCATGCATCACTTTAGACGGACGGTTTCTTGGGATAAAGTTATGGTTATTCAATATAATAAAGATGGAAAAGATAAAATAGATGCTGTTCGTATTACGAATAAGTTTTATTGGAAGGATAAGTCTCAGCCAGTTTATGAAAGAAATGAAATAGATAAAGAACTTCCAGTGAATTATAAAATACTCAAAATATTCAAACGGGGTGATAGGGTTCGTATTGATGGGAAAAGTGGGCCGTGGGCTATCACCAAACTGGGTCCCCGAGCAACACTTAGGGATGATGAAACGATGGAAGAAACTGAGATAGGTTATAAGGAATTGGAAATCTATAGAGAACCATCACAATGAACTCATCAATGCCTGGAAAGACTACTTCAGAAGTTGAAGTTACCCATATATCTACCCACGGTATATGGCTGCTTGCACATGATGAGGAGTTATTTCTGTCCTACGAGGATTTTCCCTGGTTCAAGGGGCAGCCCGTTGAGGCGATCCTTAAAGTGGAGCAATTATCTGCGGATCATTATTACTGGCCGATGATAGACGTTGATCTGAGCAGAGAAATCATCCGAAATCCTGCGCGGTTCCCGCTGAAGGCGAAGACTACTTGAGCACACTGGTGCTTTCTTATTTCAGATAGATACCTACTCCCGCTTTCCTCGCTGCTTTTGCCAGCGATCTGTCCAGGGTGGCGAGCCGTACCGAATTGCGGGTGGCAATCTCCAGATAGGCGGCGTCGTAACTGCTGAGGTTGTATGACCGAGCCAGCGCCATAATTCGGTCGACCGAATTTGTCTGGGTCGGTGAATCAATCGTAATGGGCAGATTTTTCAGTTGTGAGACAAACGCTTGTGCCTGGCCGGTCGTTATCTGGCCGTCTCTTTCGGCGTGGAGCAGGACATTGGCCGCTTCGAGGTGCCAGAGCGCGGGCACGAGCGCGTCCGCGTCTTTCATGCTTTGCAGGACCTTCCCGGCATACTTCTGCCCCGAAGGGCTGGGAGTTGCGAGCAGCCAACGCATTGCCACTGAATTATCCAGCACGAAGGTCGTCACTCGCGGCCTTTGTCTCTATATTCTTTCAGGCGACGCTCGGAGACCGTCCGTTTGCCCATGGCAGCGATGTTGTCAATGGCGGCCGCCGTCTTTTGTCGCGCCCCGGCCTGGCTGGGCAGCAGGTCCGCTATGGGCTTGCCACGTCTGGTTATCGTAAAGGCCTCGCCCGCCTGCACCCGCCTCAACAGTTCGGGCAGCTTCGTTTTCGCCTCGTAAGATCCGATGTTTTCTTTGGTCATGGCCTGCTCCCTGTGTTATATAGACTATAATACCGGTCTATAGACCAGGTCAAGTACGCGGCCAAGCCCGCGGCTGGCCGGCACGATCACACCATGAAACACCTTGTCATCGGCGACTATGGGGCTTTTTTGGGGCTGAACAGCCATCGCTTGGTGGTCAGGCAGGATGGAGAAAGCAGGCACTATCCGCTCAATCGCCTGTGCACCGTCTCCATCGCCAAACGCGGCGTCAGCATATCGAGCGATCTGATCGAGGCTTTCAGCAGCCGCGGCATCAAGTTATTTTTTTTGGATTTTCGCGGTGTCGCACACTCGGCGATTTTGGGACAGTCGCAACACGGTGTGGTGGCGGTGCGCCAGGCGCAGATGGCTTTTTGCCAGCGCGACACGATGCCGCTGGCGCGGAGGATCGTCGTCGCAAAACTGAAAAATCAGCGCGCCGTGCTGAACCATCTCGACAAATATCACAGGCATCCGTTTCTGCGCTCCGCCGCCGATGAATTGCGGGCACACGCGGACAAGGCGCCACACGCGAGAGACCTCGAGACCTTGCTCGGTTTCGAGGGTGCCGGCGCCAATGCCTATTTTCAGGGTTTGCGGCAAGCGCGGCTGTTTTCGGCTTCGTTCACGAGGCGCGAGGGGCGGGGAAGCGGGGAAATCAACAACGCCATGCTCAATCTCGGTTACGCGGTGTTGAGCAGTTATATCCTGAGCGCGATTATCAACGCCGGGCTGGAGCCTTATCTCGGCGTCATGCACGTCCGGCGGCCGGGGAAAATGGCGCTGGTGCTCGACGTCATGGAAGAATACCGCGCGTGGGTGGTTGATCGCGCCGTAGTCAAGTTGCGCTCCCGCAGCGAGGGGCGAACGGTTCTGGATGTCGCCCTGAAGAAGGCGTTGATAGGGGAAATACAGAAAACGTGCGCCAAGAAATACACGTATCGCAGAAAGAAGCACAAATTGGAACATATTATCCAGCGCCAAGTTTATCGTTTGTGCGGTCATTTCTACGGCGAGCAAAACTATCGGCCTTATTTGTTCAAGTGGTGATTTGGCGGCATGAAGAATTATCCATTGCGGCAGGAGTATCTGGTCAGCTACGACGTGGAAGACAATAAAACGCGCGCCCGCGTTTTTATGGAGTTGGGGAAGCACGGGCTCAGAGCCGTGCAGAAGTCGGTGTTTTGGGGGTATCTGACGCTGGCGGAGCTGGAGGCGATTAAACGCTACCTGCACGATAGCCTGGGGCAGGCGGACAAGGCATTTATTACGCATACCAACTTCAACGGGCGGGGGCGGAGTTATTTTGTCGGCCACGAAAAGAGCGATTTCCATGATTGGGAGGAAACCCTTGCCATATAGCATTCCGGTAAATTTAATCCGGCAGTGGTGCTACTGCCCGCGGGTCGTGTATTACATGGAGTTGACCGATGTTGCTTTTCATCGCCCCGTCTGGGTCGGGCAGGGAGAGCACTTCCACCGGGCAGAGGAAAAATTATGGCAGCGTCGCAATCTCTCCAGATTCAATTTGCGGAGCGGGAAAACCCATCACAATCTGGCGGTGCGCAGCGATGCGTTGGGACTGCATGGCATCGCGGACATGGCGGTGGAAACCGACGAGGCGGTGTACGCCGTCGAGTTCAAGCTTTCCGCAAACCGCGGGAAGCGCGGCGACCAACTGCAACTGGCGGCTTATGCCTTGCTGTTAGAGGAGCATTTTTCCAAGCCGAGCACGGCCGGATTCTTGGTCGGGAAAGGGAAGGTTCTGCATACGATTGACATTGACGCGGACAAGCGTCGGCTGGTTGCAGAGGTGGCGGATAAAATCAGGCGGATGCTGCGGCGTGGACTGAAGCCGGAATCGAGTGCGACGGTCGCCCAGTGCTGCACCTGCGAATACGTGAATTTTTGTAATGACCGATTGTGAGAGTCGGAAAAAAAGAAACCGCCCGGAGGCGGTTTCTTAATCCTTCATCGAGTGAAGGCAGACGTGCAAAAATGCAGAGGTCCGTTCAAGATACTTTTTTATGATTACAGAGTATCAAGAATTGGCTATACTGGAGTCATGATCGTAGCACAATCGTTACTTTTCGCAAATTCGCCGTGCTTTGGTGCAATAGCTCTACTTGCGAAAATTCTGCCCCCTGTGAAATATCCCAAGCCCTTGTAAAACAAGGGCTTGGGATGGGGCATCACCAGTATAGCCAATCCCTCAACAACTGAAACTGCGATAAGCATCTCTGAACTCTGCGTGCCTTTCTGCATCACCAGTATAGCCAATCCCTCAACAACTGAAACTTGTTGAGACAAAGGGAACGTCGGCGGCGGCCCCGGCATCACCAGTATAGCCAATCCCTCAACAACTGAAACAGACCCTGGTGCCCTGGCCGAACGGCGTAGCCGCGCATCACCAGTATAGCCAATCCCTCAACAACTGAAACGTGCCGCCGACAAGGTCGTGCCTGCAAACGTGCCGCATCACCAGTATAGCCAATCCCTCAACAACTGAAACTCACTTTTCCTCCCTCTTGATTCTCTCTATCACCGGCATCACCAGTATAGCCAATCCCTCAACAACTGAAACTCGGTACGTCTTTTATTCTGATTGCCGTGCCGTCCGCATCACCAGTATAGCCAATCCCTCAACAACTGAAACTGGCGTCCTCGAACCATAATTGTTTCACTTCTAAGCATCACCAGTATAGCCAATCCCTCAACAACTGAAACCCGACGCCGCAGAAGAGGTCAAGAGCGCGCATCACGCATCACCAGTATAGCCAATCCCTCAACAACTGAAACCTGCGCCGACCGCCGCCTCGTGCAGAAGGTCCAGCGCATCACCAGTATAGCCAATCCCTCAACAACTGAAACGGTCGCGGACGGGATCCGGGGGCGGGGTCGGCGCCGGCATCACCAGTATAGCCAATCCCTCAACAACTGAAACATCCATTTTCTGTTTAATCTTTGTGCGGCTACGGCATCACCAGTATAGCCAATCCCTCAACAACTGAAACTGCTCGTTCAGCAGGTCGGCGATGTCCACTTCGAGATTGCATCACCAGTATAGCCAATCCCTCAACAACTGAAACCCGAAACTAATAGTCTCATCAACACCTTGCTTTATGCATCACCAGTATAGCCAATCCCTCAACAACTGAAACTACACGTTTTCGGAAAGGGCCGTCATCACCTCCCGCGCATCACCAGTATAGCCAATCCCTCAACAACTGAAACGTCAAGACCTTCGACGCCGCCAGCCATCCGAGCGCAGCATCACCAGTATAGCCAATCCCTCAACAACTGAAACCCCTGAGCCCAAAGACTGCCGGACGAGTCGGGATGCATCACCAGTATAGCCAATCCCTCAACAACTGAAACGATAAAACTTGTCGCCGTCGTCGCTCGTGTACGACAGCATCACCAGTATAGCCAATCCCTCAACAACTGAAACGCCGCCTCTTTTCGACCAGCGGAACGCGCACGGGAGCATCACCAGTATAGCCAATCCCTCAACAACTGAAACTCCGGACATTATTTGCCACGACGGAGGTGTAGAGCTGCATCACCAGTATAGCCAATCCCTCAACAACTGAAACGCGGGCTGGACTCGAAACAGAAAGCCATGCTGGAGGCATCACCAGTATAGCCAATCCCTCAACAACTGAAACTTGTCATGTGCGCGGGGAACTTGCGGATCACTTCGCATCACCAGTATAGCCAATCCCTCAACAACTGAAACTGCGTTGACCGCGTATTTCGATTTGGCGAACACCCAGCATCACCAGTATAGCCAATCCCTCAACAACTGAAACGCGGCTTCCCCGCCACGCATTGATCGCCAGTCGCGGCCATCACCAGTATAGCCAATCCCTCAACAACTGAAACGGCGCCGGCCTCATGTCCACAATCGCCTTCATCAGCATCACCAGTATAGCCAATCCCTCAACAACTGAAACTGCCGAGCACACGCGCGGCGGTGTCGGCCAACGCGGCATCACCAGTATAGCCAATCCCTCAACAACTGAAACTGGGATGTGAAACGCGGCCAGACTGTTTGTGAGAGCATCACCAGTATAGCCAATCCCTCAACAACTGAAACCGCGAAGGTGACCAAGAACAAAGTCAGCGCGCCGCATCACCAGTATAGCCAATCCCTCAACAACTGAAACACGGCATAACCTCAGGCGCGTTTTCCCCTGCGCCGTGCATCACCAGTATAGCCAATCCCTCAACAACTGAAACATAGGCTGGAGGCCGTCGAACGCCCATACTTGACGCATCACCAGTATAGCCAATCCCTCAACAACTGAAACTACCCGGGGATATAGTGGTATTGGCCGGGCGGGTATGCATCACCAGTATAGCCAATCCCTCAACAACTGAAACACCAGTTCTGCCACCGCGCTCGACAACACCAAACAGCATCACCAGTATAGCCAATCCCTCAACAACTGAAACATCCACAAACCTGGGGCGGAAGTCTTGACCTTGCGGCATCACCAGTATAGCCGTGTCGGCTATGCGCCTGGCGTCGGCTATGCGCCGCGGAAGTCTTGACCTTGCGGCATCACCAGTATAGCCAATCCCTCAACAACTGAAACGCCATAGATGTCGGCCTTCGGCATCTGCGCGATCGCATCACCAGTATAGCCAATCCCTCAACAACTGAAACTCATGAAGCTCCGCGTCGTAGAGCGCGTCGTCGGCATCACCAGTATAGCCAATCCCTCAACAACTGAAACGATTGACCTGCCGCCGCTCGCGCTGCCGGCGCCGGGCATCACCAGTATAGCCAATCCCTCAACAACTGAAACGTGGAGTGGGTGCTGCGGAACTTCGGCGCGCTGCGGCATCACCAGTATAGCCAATCCCTCAACAACTGAAACGAACGTGGAAATGTTGCAGGGCGTCGAGCAAAAGGCATCACCAGTATAGCCAATCCCTCAACAACTGAAACATCAATGCGCCGCGTGCGCAGGCGTTGGCACAAGCGCATCACCAGTATAGCCAATCCCTCAACAACTGAAACCCCAACGCTTGTCCAACTCGGCAAAGGAAACCTCTGCATCACCAGTATAGCCAATCCCTCAACAACTGAAACCCGTCGTCGGGCGCGAGCACGCGCCCCTGGATTTCGGCATCACCAGTATAGCCAATCCCTCAACAACTGAAACCGCAAGTTCTGGTGGTTCGCCACCGGCGCCGACCGCATCACCAGTATAGCCAATCCCTCAACAACTGAAACCATCAAAACGCGGGGAGAGCCCGCCGGGGGCGTGAGATTCGGCTGGGGGGGCGCAACCCACGTCGTCGTCGGCAAAAAGGGGAGGCGCACTTGGCGCGAGCGATACGCAAACTTCTATTTACCGACGCTGAAGGATGCCGACGAGGAGTGGCTGGCCTGGTATTCGTGGCCAGGCGAATACCGCAGGCACTATATCAAGGTGTTCCGAGGCGAGGACAAGGCGCGTCCCATTCTCGGGGTCGCGCAGGAGCACGAGGACGGCTCGGTGTTTGTGACCGTGCTGCGCGCGAAGTGGGAATACATTGACAGGCGCCGCGTCGGGATTCTGCTGTACCAAAGAAAAAGGGCGAAACAAAAGGAATGAGGGCGGCTACTAAATTGCAGGAGGAGGACGGTCTCCTGACGCTTGCACATCTTCTGCCATCGGTTCCGCCACCCGCAGAAGATGGCGTCACCGCCCTCAAACCAGTATAACCAATCCCAAAGAGTGACGGGCGAAGTGTATCACAACCCTGCCCGTCCGCAAGCGCCTACCCCGCGTACCCCTCGGCATCACCAGTATAGCCAATCCCTCAACAACTGAAACATGCGGTATCCTCGGCGTCGGTCTCGCGCGCGGCGGCGCATCACCAGTATAGCCAATCCCTCAACAACTGAAACCCGATCTGCCCGTGCCCGCGCGCCCGCAGATAGCAGCATCACCAGTATAGCCAGTCCCTCAACAACTGAAACTTCTCCTCGGATCGAAGGGCGATCGCTTTCCCGTAGCATCACCAGTATAGCCAATCCCTCAACAACTGAAACACGCGCGAACTGCCTACTAGGTGCATCGCCTGGGCGAGGCACCGGCGGCGCCAGTGGACGCAAAACAATTGCCATCTGTAGTGGATAAGGCGACAACCAGGCGGCGCTGCGGTTCAGGCCACAGACCGGCGCCGGATCACCCGTGGAGACGCTGGCGGGGAGACCATGAAAGCGCTAAGCCCTGCCAACAACAGGACATCTGCGCTTTGGAAACAATAGGACATTTGTGCTTCGGTTTGACAAGCCCATACATCCCGTTTTGCGATGTTTTTTTGATGCGCTATAATCGGCGGTTACCGATCAACCAGAAACGAGAATTGCGATGACGAAAGCGCCTCCGGAGAACATGATCTCGCCGCTCATCTTTTTCTCGATACTGGGTTTTCTGGATTATCTGATTGCCACCACGCATTGAAGCGCGCGACAACCGGTTTGCCTGGCGGCCATAGAGTGCTGGTACCACCCGATCCCATTCCGAACTCGGAAGTGAAACGGCACATCGCCGATGGTAGTGCGGGGCCTCCCCGTGTGAGAGTAGGACACCGCCAGGCGTTTTATGCGCGCGTGTTTGACGCCCGCGGCGTTTCTTTTGCGGGCGCGTTTTATCCCCCGTCGTTCCTGGTTTCACATGCATTTCGACCTTGAATTTTTCCTGACGTTGGCGACGCTGCTCACCGGGCTTGTCGTGCTGGCCGCGCGCCTGCCGTTTCCGGCGCGCGCGCGTGGCGCCTCGCGCGGCGCCTGGATCGTGGACGGGGCACGCTCGTTTTTCCCGGTGCTGCTGATCGTCCTGCTGTTGCGCAGCTTCGTCGTCGAACCTTTCCGCATCCCGTCCGGTTCGATGCTGCCGACGCTGCAAATCGGCGACTTCATCCTGGTCAACAAGTACACCTACGGTCTGAGACTGCCGGTCCTGCACGACGAATTGATCCCGGCAGGCGCGCCGCGCACCGGCGACGTCGTCGTTTTCCGTTATCCGCACGATGCATCGCAGGACTACATCAAGCGCGTCATCGGCACCCCCGGCGATCACCTCGTGTACCGCGACAAGCGGCTCTATATCAACGGCCGCGAGATTGCACAGCACGAGAGCGTCGCGCCCGCGGCGCCGTCGTCGCACCTGATCGAATTGCGGCGCAAAACCGAGGCGCTGCCCGGCGCCGAGCACGACGTGCTGCTGGCGCCGGCGGTGACTCAGCCGCCGCGCCAGTGGCGCGTGCCACCCGGCCACTACTTCGTCATGGGCGACAACCGCGACAACAGCAACGACAGCCGCGCCTGGGGATTCGTGCCCGAAGCCAACCTCGTCGGCAAGGCTTTTTTTGTCTGGATGCACTGGGACTACGCGGCCGGACACTTTGATTTCTCGAGGATCGGCGAAGTCGTTCGCTAACGCGCCGATATGCCGAAACTATCAGACCTGCTCGATCCGGATTTTCTGAAACGGCCGCTGTCCCGCGCGGCCGTCACCCACAGAAGCGCCGGCGCGGCGCACAACGAGCGTCTCGAGTTTCTGGGCGACGCGGTGTTGCAGTTGGTCGTAACCGAGCTGCTTTACGCGCGCTTCGCCGACGCCGATGAGGGCGTCTTGAGCAAGTTGCGTGCGCGCCTGGTGCGCGGCGAGACCTTGTCCGAATTGGCGCGTGCGGTCGCCTTGGGCGAGTTCCTGGTGCTGGGGCCTGGCGAGGACAAAGGCGACGGCGTGCGCGACTCGATACTCGCCGACGCCCTCGAAGCCGTCATCGGCGCGCTCTATCTGGAACGCGGTTTGGCGGCGGCGCGCGACTTTGTCGGCGCGCTTTTCGCCGGCCCGCTGGCGTCGCTTTCCGGTGATGATCTGAAGGACGCCAAGAGCAGGTTGCAAGAATACACGCAGGCGCGCGGCGCCGGATTGCCGATCTACGAGGTGCTGTGCGAGCACAGACGCGACGGCCAGAAGTTTTTCGAGGTCGCGTGCAGGGTTTCCGATCTGCGCCTCGAGGCTTGCGGCAGCGGCGCGTCGAAGCGCAAGGCCGAGCAACGCGCCGCCGAATCCGCGCTGCAAAGCATCACCGAGGCCGTGGCCAATGTCTGAGGCGCGCACGCCGACGCGCTGTGGCACGGTGGCGCTCGCCGGCAGGCCGAACGCCGGCAAATCCACGCTGTTCAACCGCCTGGTCGGGCGCCGCCTGTCGTCGGTCACGCACAAGCCACAGACGACGCGCTACAACGTGCGCGGCATCGTCACGGATCGCGCCAGCCAGACCATTTTCGTGGATACGCCGGGACTGTGCCGCGGGCGCCGCGGTTTCCTGTCGCGCGTGCTCAACAAGAACGCGGCGAACGCGGTCGCCGCGGTGGATCTAGTGGTGCTGGTGACGCCCGCGCCGCAATGGGGCGCCGCCGACGAGGCGGTATTCGCGCTGGCCAGGAAAGCCGGCAAAGACTGCCTGTTGGCGTTCAACAAGGTGGACCTTCTGAGGGACAAGCAGCGGCTGCTGCCGGCCATCGAGAAGCTTTCCGCCGACTACGGCCTTAGGCGCGTCGTTCCGGTGTCGGCGCGCACCGGCGCGGGTGTTCGCCGTTTGCAGAACGAGATCGCCCAGTCCCTGCCCGAGGCGGACTTCCTGTTTCCGCCGGAGCAGACCAGCGATCGCGCGCCGTGCTTCGTCGCCGCCGAATTGATCCGCGAGAAGGTCATGCAGATGCTGCACCAGGAGATTCCGTACAGCGTCCACGTCGAGATCGAGTCGTTCGACGAGCGCGCGTCGCTGCTGCGCATAGCGGCCGTGCTTTACGTGGACAAACCGGGGCGGCGCGGTATCGTCGTCGGCGCCGGCGGCGCGCGTCTGGGGTTGATCGGCACGGCCGCGCGCAAGGCGCTCGAGCGCGCCTTCGGCAGGCGCGTGTTCCTGAAATTGTCGGTGCGCGTCAAGCCGCGCTGGCGCGACGACCCGGCCGTGGCGCGCGGCTACCTGGAGTAGGGCGATGCTCGTGTTCGAGGGCGAACCGGCGTTCGTCATCCACAAACGCCCGTACCGCGACGACGCCAGTCTGGTGCAGTTTCTGACGCCCGGCCACGGACGCATCACGGTCGTCGCGCGCCAGTCGTCGAAGCTGCTCGGCAAGACGCTGCAACCATTCATCCCGGCGCGCCTCGCGTGCAGCGGGCGCGGCAGCCTGCTCAACCTGCGCCACTTCGAGCCGCGCGGCGTCGGTCTGCTCGGCGATACCCGCCGGCGCATGGTCGGCATGTACGTCAACGAGCTGGTCGTAAGGTTGACGCCGCCGGCGAGTCCGTCGCGCCGGTTGTTCGAGTTGTACCGACAATGCCTGTACTTGCTGGCGGCGCCGGCGAACCGCGCGGGCGCCGGTGTCGAGCGCGTGCTGCGCCATTTCGAGCTGCGCCTGCTCGACTTGGTCGGCAACGGCCTGCAACTGGAGCACGATTGCGACATGCGCCCGGTCGCGGCCGACGCCGACTACCGTTACTATCCGGGGCGCGGGCCGGCGCTGGCCACGGGCGCCGACGACGACGCGGCGCGCGCCTTGCCGGTGTGCCGAGGCGCGACGCTGCTGGCGTTGCGCGACGAACCACGCACCTGGGCGCCCGCGGTCCTGCCGGAGAGCAAACGTCTGCTGCGCGCGGTCATAGACTACCACCTGCGCGGGCGCGTGTTGCGGGCGCGGCAGATTTTCGATTATTTGCAGCGGCTGACGTGAGCGCGAACGACACCCGCCTCGGCGTCAACGTGGATCACGTCGCGACGCTGCGCCAGGTGCGGCGCACGCCGTACCCCGATTTTGCGCGCGCCATCGAGATCGTCGAGGCGGCCGGCGCCGACGGCATCACGATGCACCTGCGCGAGGACCGTCGCCACGTGCAGGACGCCGACGTCCACGCGGCGCGCGAGAAGATCACGACCCATCTGAATCTGGAGATGGCGGCGACCGCGGAGATGATAGCGATCGCGCTCGACGTGCAGCCCGATTACTGCTGCCTGGTGCCGGAGAAGCGCGAGGAACTGACGACCGAGGGCGGACTCGACGTCGCCGCCCACGCGGCGCGCGTCGGCGAGGCCTGCGCGGCGCTGGGTGAGGCCGGCATCCGTGTGTCGTTGTTCGTCGAGCCGGAGGTCGCGGTCGTCGAACGCTGCGCCAAGTTGGGTGCGGCGATAGTCGAGCTGCATACCGGCGAATACGCGCTGGCCGACGGCGCCGAGCGACGGCGCCAGTTGCGCCGTATCGAGGACGCCGCGGCGCGCGCCGCGCACGTCGGCCTGCAGGTCAACGCCGGGCACGGCCTGCACCTGGGCAACGTGGCCGCGGTCGCCGCGGTGCCGGTGATCGCCGAACTCAACGTCGGCCACTCGATTATTGCCGACGCGGTCTTCCATGGATTGGCGGGAGCGGTGCGCCGTATGCGCGCGGCCATGGCGGCGCCGTGATCTGCGGCGTCGGCATAGACGTCGTCGACATCGAGCGGGTGCGACGCGCGCTGCGGCGGCACCCGTCGCGCTTTCCCGCAAGAGTCCTGCACCGGCGCGAGCGCGTGCTCTATGCCGGACAGCGCGACCCGGGCGCCTTTCTCGCGCGGCAGTGGGCCTTGAAGGAGGCCGTTGCCAAGGCCCTCGGCCGCGGTTTTGCGCGTGGCCTGTACCCGGCGAACATCTTCGTCGGACGCGACGGCGCCGGTTGTCCGTACGCGGTGTTGCCCTGCGGTTTTGAACGCCGCCGCGTGCTCGTCAGCGTCTCCGCCGAGAAGCGCTACGCGGTGGCCCAGGCCACCGCGCTGCGCGACGACTGAGAGTCTCGGTGGCGGCCCTGAAGCGCCCGCCGACTCTCCTATATAATTCTTCGTGATGCGTGATTACCCGACCATAGCCGACTGCGTCGGCAATACGCCGCTGGTGCGCTTGCAGCGCATCGCCGCCGACGCCGACGGCGAGGTGCTGGTCAAGCTCGAAGGCGACAACCCGGCCGGTTCGGTCAAGGATCGCCCGGCCTTGCAGATGATCGCGGCCGCCGAGGGCAGAGGCGACGTCGCTCCCGGCGACGTACTGATCGAGGCCACCAGCGGCAACACCGGCATCGCGCTGGCGATGGCCGCCGCGATCAAGGGATATCGTATGATTCTGATCATGCCGGAGAACATGAGCGAGGAGCGGCGCGCCTGCATGAAGGCCTACGGCGCCGAGATCGTCCTGGTGTCGGAGCAGGCCGGCATGGAAGGCGCGCGCGACCTGGCGGCCGAGATGGCCGCCGCCGGCAAGGGGCGCGTGCTCGACCAGTTCGCAAACCCCGACAACCCGGCCGCGCACTATCACGGCACCGGGCCCGAGATCTGGCGCGCCACCGACGGCGAGTTGACGCACTTCGTCAGTTCGATGGGCACCACCGGCACCGTCGTCGGCGTATCGCGTTTTCTGAAGGAGAAGAATTCCGAGGTGGAGATCGTCGGCGTGCAGCCGGCGGAAGGCTCGAAGATCCCCGGCATCCGCGCGTGGCCGCCCGCGTATCTGCCGAAGATATACGACGCCTCGTGCGTCCACCGCACTTTGGAAGTCTCGCGCGAGGACGCCGAGCGGACGATGCGCCGCATGGCGCGCGAGGAAGGCATATTCTGCGGCGTCTCGTCGGGCGGTTGCGTGCACGCGGCGCTGCGCGTCGCGCGCGAGGCGCCCGCGCGCACCGTCGTCGCGATCGTCTGCGATCGCGGCGACCGCTATATCTCGACCGGGGTGTTTCCGTCGTGAGAGTGCTGGTGTTCGACATCGAGACGGTGCCCGACGCCGACGCCGGGCGGCGCATGTTCGATCTGGGCGACGACCTGCCCGACGAGGACGTGGTGCGCGCGCTCGAGCAGATCCAGTTCCAAAAAAACGGCAGAACCTTTCTGCCGCATTATCTGCACCGCGTGGTCGCGGTCTCGCTGCTGCTGTCGTCGTCCGGCGACGAGCCGCAACTGTGGTCGCTCGACGGCGGCGAGGCCGAGATGCTCGAACGTTTCTTTCACGGCATCGAGAAATACACGCCGCAGTTGGTCAGTTGGAACGGCGCGCATTTCGACATGCCGGTCATACACTACCGTTCGCTGCTGCACGGCGTCGCCGCGCCGCGCTATTGGGATACCGGCGAGGACGACCGCGAGTTTCGCTACAACAACTATCTGAATCGCTATCACGCGCGCCACCTCGATCTGATGGACGTGCTGTCGTTGTACGACTTCCACGCGGTGGCGCCGCTCGACGGCGTCGCCAGATTGATCGGCGCACCCGGCAAGCAGGGGGTCGACGGCGCTCAGGTGGCGGACTTGTTCCGCGCCGGCGAACTCCAGCGCATACGCGACTACTGCGAGACCGACGTGCTCAACACCTATCTGGTTTATCTGCGCTTCCAGCGGATGCGCGGGCACCTTTCCGCCGACGCCTGCGCGCGGCACGTCGCCGGCTTGCGCGCCGTGCTCGAGGCCTCGGGCAAGGAGCATCTGTGCGAGTTCGCCGCCTCAATGAAGCAGTAGCTTGGCGGTCAGGCGCAGGTAGATTTCCGTCAGCAGTTCGAGATCGCCGACGCGCACGTGCTCGTCGGTCTGGTGGATACTCGCGTTGACGACGCCGAGCTCTATCGTCTGGATACCGTGCGGCGCGATGAAGCGCGCGTCCGACGTGCCGCCGCCGGTGGACAGGCGCGGTTCGCGTCCGGCCACCTCGCGCACCGCGGCGCGCGCCGCCGCAAGCAGGCTCGTCGCGCCGTCCGGCCCGGGCGCCGCCGGCGTCAGGAACGGTTGCCCCGAGAGCCGCCACTCGATGGCGTAGTCGAGGCCCTCGGCTTCGAGCATCGAAGTAACGCGCCGCCGCAACTCGTCCTCGCCGGTGCGCGGCGAGAAGCGGAAGTTGAAGTCCACTTCGAGTTCGCCCGGGATCACGTTGTCGGCGCCGGTGCCGGCGCGCACCGCCGATATTTGAAAGCCGGTCGGCGGGAAGTTTTCGTCGCCGTCGTCCCACTTTTGGGCGCACAGTTTCATAAGCAGCGGTGCCGCGAGATGCACCGGGTTGCGCGCAAGATGCGGGTAGGCGACGTGCCCTTGCTTGCCCCGCACCGTCAGCGTCGCCGACAGCGATCCGCGACGCCCGTGTTTGATGACGTCGCCGAGATGCTCCTCGCTCGATGGTTCGCCGACGACGCACCACGTGATCTCCTCGCCGCGCTGCATCAGCGTCTCGATCACGTGGCGCGTGCCGTCGCGGCCGGCGCCCTCTTCGTCGCTCGTAAGCAGCAGCGCAATCGAGCCGCGGTGGTTCGGGTGTTCGGCGACGAAGCGCCGGCACGCGCAAACCATGGCCGCGAGGCCGCCTTTCATGTCGGCGCTGCCGCGTCCGTAGAGCAGGCCGCCGTCCTCGGTCGGTTGAAACGGCGGATGCTTCCAGCGCGCGGCGTCGCCCGGAGGCACGACGTCGGTGTGGCCGGCGAACGTCAGCAGCGGCGGTTCGTCGCCGCGCCGCAGCCACGAGTTGGCGACGTCGCCGCAGTCGAGCGCCTCGCGCGCGAAACCGCAATCGGCCAGATAGTCGGCGATCAGTCGCTGACAACCGGCGTCGTCGGGCGTCACCGACGGACGTCGAATCAGTTCCTTCGCAAGCCGCAGGGCGTCGTCAGTCAAGACCGGGGAATTATATACATGACGCCACCGAGCGATGCCGTGTATCCATTTGACGTTCCACCGGATGAGTCTCCCCTCCGGCTTTACCACGTCCAGCAGCCCTATTCCCGAGGGCCAATATGTTCAGCGTGGCATTCACATCCGCATTATCCCGATGACCGCAAACGGTACGCTCGAATACCGCCTGCGTCTTTCTGTTGTTCTTGTCCACGTTCTCGCACTTGTTGCACGTCTGGCTCGTGTACGCGGGGTTCACGTAGTTCGTATTCGTTTTGTAGTCCAGGCATTGATGAAACTTGCCCCAGCAGGAAGCAAGTATCACGCGGTTCAACCCCGCTTTCGCGCGGACATCCGTCCCAGGCTTCTCCTTCGTGCCCTTGGCGCTTCCCGTCATGTCCCGATTGCTCAATTTCTCCAGGTGCACGTGAGAGTATCTGACGGCAACACGTCTTGATACGCCGTGGCACCAATTTTGTCTGACGTGGCGCAACGTGGCTTGCGCCTTTTGATGCAGCAACTGTGCACGCAGCCATCTATTCGACGCCTTGATCCCCTTCTTGCGGTTCGGCCCCTGCCGCCTGGCCATCATTCTCTGATAACGCTTGACACGCCGTTCATGCTTCGACGCGTCCGGCATACGGTACACAATACCATCGGAACATGTAACCTGGCCTACATTCCTATCTATACCCACGGACTTGTCCGACCTTGGCGCCTCTGCCTGTCCAACCCCATATACGATATAGGCGTACCACTTCCCACATTCCTTCTTTACAGTACCCGATACAGGTTTGGCATCAGGATACGGGTTGTGTCCCGACAACAGCACCTCACCTACCCTGGCGATATGCAGATAACAGCCTGTCAGACGGAACGTCCCTGCCACTAACGGGAAACTATCGGGACGCACATACTTGGCGTGAAATTTTGGCAGGCCGCCTTCCTCCTTGAAAAATTGCCTGTATGCGGTCTCTATCGGTTTCAGCGCCCCGCGCACTATCGGCATCGAATACCCCTGCAACCAGGGCACGGAATACCTGCGCAATACAGTGAACAACTTGCCCATGGAATAAAACCTGTAATCCACGATACCCAACTCCAAATTACTCTTGCCATAGTAACGATACTCGTCCCTCAACTTCCCCACAAAATGATTCCATACATAACGGCACGCACCGGCGGTGCCTGCCAACTTGTGCGCCTTGGCCCGTGTACGTGGATGCAGTCGGTATCTGATTGTTCGGTGCGTCTTCATTCAATATCGTTTGGTGGTGTCAGATATATAATTCCCCAGGATCGCGCAACAGCTGGTTGAGCGCGACCTTGCCGCGCGTCTTCTCGTCCACCTGCTTGACGATGACGGCGCAGTACAGACTGTGGCTGCCGTCCGCCGCCGGCAGATTGCCGGGCACGACGACCGCGCCCGCCGGTATCCGCCCGTAGCCGATTTCGCCGGTCATGCGGTTGTAGATGCGCGTGCTGCGCCCGATATAGACGCCCATCGAGACGACCGCGCCGCGCTCGACGATGACGCCCTCGACGATTTCGGAACGCGCGCCGATGAAGCAGTCGTCCTCGATGATGGTCGGCGCCGCCTGCAACGGTTCGAGCACGCCGCCGATGCCGACGCCGCCGGACAGGTGGACGTTGGCGCCGATCTGGGCGCACGATCCGACCGTCGCCCACGTGTCCACCATCGTCCCGCGCCCGACGTAGGCGCCGACGTTGACGTAGCAGGGCATCATCACGACCCCCGGCGCCTGGTAGGAACCGTAGCGCGCGATTGCCGCCGGCACGACGCGCACGCCGCTTGCCTTCAGCGCGGCCTCGTCGTGGTGCGCGTATTTGAGGCGCACTTTGTCGTAGAAGCGCGTGTAGCCGGCGTCGGTGACGCGGTTGTCGAACAGCCGGAACGACAGCAGCACCGCCTTCTTCAGCCACTCGTGAACGCGCCATGTGCCGTCGCTGTTCTCGGCGACGCGCAGACTGCCGTCGTCAAGCCCCGCCAGGCAGCGCTCGACCGCCGCCGTCACTTCGGGCGGCGCGTCCGCCGGCGTGATCGTATCGCGCTCCTCGAACGCGCGTTCGATGGTCTCTATCAAGTTATCCATGGGGGTATCCATCGGGGGATTATAACTTCGACGCCGCCGGCGACGGGAGCGCCCGCGGCGCGCGGCGGATTTTCCGTCACAGATAGCGCACCATGCCGAATACGATCCCGGCCAGGAGCGCGGCGATGCTGATAAAAGACAGGATGATGGTGTTTTGTGATCTGGTGATAGCCTCTCTGAACTCGCTTTGCAGAGTAGCGACGTGTCCTTCCATCTCACCGCGCAGGATGGTGAAGCCCCCTCTCGTGTCATTGCCCAGGGTGGCGATGCCTGCTCTCATTTGAATGTGCAGGGTGGCGATCTCTCTTCCCATTTCATTGCGCAGGGTGACGACTTCATCTCTCAGGTTGTCGATTTCGCATGCGAGTCGGGCAACGTCTGCTTTGATCTCAATGCGCAGAGCCTGGATTTCCTGCTTGGTCTCATCACGCAGGACTTCGAGGTCCCGTTTGATTTCGATTCGCAGGGCCTGGATGTCTTCCTTGACTTCGATGCGCAGAGCCTGGATTTCCTGTTTGGTGTCATCGCGCAGGACTTCGAGGTCCCGTTTGATTTCGATTCGCAGGGCCTGGATGCCTTCCTTGACTTCGATCCGCAGGGCCTGGATTTCCTGTTTGGTTTCATCACGCAGAACCTGGATTTCCTGTCTGGTTTCATCGCGCAGAACCTGGATTTCCTGTCTGGTTTCATCGCGCAGGACTTCGATGTCCCGTTCGATTTCGATTTGCAGAGCCTGGATGTCTTCTTTGACTTCGATGCGCAAGGCGTTGAAGTCTTCCATGATCTCGAGACGTAGATCGTTGATGTCCTCCTTGCGCTCGGCACGTATCTCGACAAATTTGCCGCGGATCTCGGCCATCGCCTCTCTGAACTCGCCTTGCGCGACTGGCGCGCTCCATTCGATTGCCTCCTGCACGGCTGGTTCGCGCACTTCCCCCTTTTTTTCTTCGCCCATGGAATCCTCCCGTTGCGTTGTTATTGATGGACAAACCGGTTTCGGTGTTTATAAGGGCCGATACCGGTCGCCGTCGCCGCGCGCCGACGAGAGGTGGGATTTGGCCGACGAATGACGGAGTAGAGAGACATGCAAGGATTATAGTGTGGCGCGAGGGAAAAACCAGCCCCGAAAGGCTTGTTTTGCAATAGAAAATCGTTAAGTGCAGAGCATGGCAGCGAAATAAATCTGACGAACGGAGTACGCCGGTGTGCCGCCGCTACAGCGTTTCCTCCGAACGCCGCGTCAGCACCTCGTTTCCGGATTCGGTAATCAAAATGGTGTGTTCCCATTGTGCCGACAGCGAATGGTCGCGGGTAACCACGGTCCAGCCGTCGGGCAGCAGGCGCACGTGGCGCCCGCCGGCGTTGATCATCGGTTCGATGGTGAAGGTCATGCCCGGCTCCAGCGCGAGGCCGGTGCCGGGTTCGCCGTAATGCAACACCTGCGGTTCTTCGTGAAACTCGACGCCGATGCCGTGGCCGCAGTACTCGCGCACGACGCTGTAGTGGCGGCTCTCGGCCCACTGCTGGATCGCGTGGCCGACGTCGCCTAAGCGGTTGCCGGGCCGCGCCGCCTCGATGCCGCGGCACAACGCCTCGTAGGCCGTCTCGACCAGGCGCCGCGCCTGTACTCCCGGCTTGCCGACGAGGAACATGCGGCTGGTGTCGCCGTGGTAGCCGTCTTTGATGACGGTGACGTCCACGTTCAGGACGTCGCCGTTCTTCAGCCGTCGCGGCCCCGGGATGCCGTGGCAGACCTGGTGGTTGACCGAGGTGCAGACGGATTTCGGGAAACCCTTGTAGTGCAGCGGTGCCGGCGTGCAGCCGAGCTTGCCGACGATGTATTCGTGACAGACGTCGTTGACGGCGTCGGTGGTGACGCCCGGCGCGACGTGCGCGCCGAGCATCTCGAGCACGCGCGCGGCCAGGCGCCCGGCGACGCGCATCTTCTCTATTTCTTCGGGTGATTTAACGCCGGCCATTGTCCGGGACGAGGTGTCGCGCCAGTGTCCATACCGGCGGGATAGCGCATGTATAAGGCCGGAAAGATACTCGACGGAGTCTTCAGTGAATTATAGCACGTGGCCACGGACGACCCAAACGCTACAACGCCGAGCGCCCGCACCGGAGTTCGGGGAATATCATCGTGCCAAGCCATCGAGAAGGAACGCCCCGGGCGTCTCCAAAAAGCAAGGGAACACCACCCCGGGGTCCCCAAAAAGCAAGGGAACGCCCCTATGAGCGTTCCCGAAGGCCCACATGCTATACTATGGGGATGGATACCCGATATGACTGAAGTAACCGTCCGGCAACTGTTCGAGGCGGGCGCGCATTTCGGACACCGGTCGCGGTTCTGGAACCCGAAGCTGGCTCCCTACATCTACGGGGAGCACAACGGCGTCCATATCATTGATTTAGACAAAACCCTGCCGCTGCTGAAAGAGGCGCTGAATTTTCTGTCGTCGCTGGCGGCGAGCGGCGGGCGCGTGTTGTTCGTCGGCACCAAAAGAACCGCGTCGCGCGCGATCCGCGAGAACGCCGAGCGTTGCGGCATGCCGTACGTGCACCACCACTGGCTGGGCGGCGCGCTGACCAACTTCAAGACGGTGCGCAGGTCCATCGTTCGCTACGGCGAGCTGAAGGACATGGTCGAGAACGGCAAGCTCGAGACGATGCGCAAGAAGGAAGCGCAGCGCATGCGCCGCAGGTTGCAAAAGCTGAGTCGCAGTTTCGAGGGCATACGCGACCTCGAGCGCCCGCCGGACGCGTTGTTCATCGTCGACGTGGGCCGCGAGAACATCGCGGTCAAGGAAGCCGCGAAGCTGGAGATTCCGATAGTCGCGATCGTGGATACCAACGGTTCGCTCGACAACGTGGATTACGTGATTCCCGGCAACGACGACGCGCTCCGCTCAGTGCAGCTGTACGCGACGCTGGTCGCGGACACCATCATCGAGAGCATCGCCGAGGCGAAGGACCTTCCGTCGGACGAGGGCGCCTACGTCGAGGTCGCCGCCGAGACCGCCTGAGCGGTTCCTGGCCGCCGCCCGCCCGCCAAGCAATGCAAGTCACGGCAGCCATGGTCAAGGCCCTGCGCGACAGGACCGGGGTCGGCATGATGGAGTGCAAGAAATCGCTGGTCGAGGCGCGCGGCGACGTGGAACGCGCCGTCGAGCTGTTGCGCAAGTCGGGGCAGGCAAAGGCCGACGGTCGCGGCGCGCGCACCGCGGCCGAGGGCGTGGTCGTGCTCGAGCGGGCCGCCGATGCGTTCGTGCTGCTCGAAGTCAACTGCGAGACCGACTTCGTCGCCAAGGACGCGCAATTCAACGACTTTTGCGCCAGGGTCGCACGCGCGATACTCGAGCACGCGCCGCGCGACGCCGTGGCGTTGGCACAACTCGACGTCGGCGGTGGCGACGTCGAAGCCGCACGCCTGGAACTGATCTCGAAGATCGGCGAGAACGTTCAGGTGCGGCGTTTTCTGCGGCTGCAACCCGCGGGTTCGTGCTGCGGCGCCTACCGCCACGGTTCGCGCATCGGCGTCCTCGTAGACGTCGCCGGCGGCGACGACGAACTTGCGCGCGACCTCGCAATGCACGTCGCCGCGACCCGCCCGCTGTGTCTGACGAGGGACGACGCACCCGCCGAATTGCTCGCGCGCGAACGCAAAATCCTGACGGCGCAGGCCGAGGACAGCGGCAAGCCCGCCGACATCGTCGCCAGGATGGTCGAGGGGCGCCTCGACAAATATATACGCGAGATCGCGCTGCTCGAACAGCCGTTCGTCAAGGACGGCGAGCACACGGTCGGCGCGCTGCTCGCCGGGCACTCGGCCGCGGTGCTCGCGTTTCACCGCTACGAAGTCGGCGAGGGCATCGAAAGGAAAAAGGAGGACTTCGCCGCAGAGGTCATGGCGCAAGCCCGGGGCGGTTGACGCCGGTGGCGGCTTCGCGCATCCTCCTGAAACTGAGCGGCGAGGCGCTGTCCCCGGGCGGCACGCGCGGTATAGACATCGGCGCGGTCGAACGCCTGGTCGGCGAAATCAAGGCGCTCAAGGACACCGGCGTTCAGGTCTCGCTCGTCATCGGCGGCGGCAACATCGTGCGCGGCGACGATTTCGCCGCCACCGGCGTGGATCGCGTGACCGCCGACCACATGGGCATGCTCGCCACCATCGTCAACGCGCTGGCGTTGCAGCAGGCGCTGGAACGCGAACACCTGCATACGCGCGTGATGTCCGCGCTCGAGGTCAAGGCGGTGTGCGAAGGCTACATCCGCCGCCGCGCGGTGCGCCACCTCGAAAAGGGGCGCGTCGTCGTGTTCACCGCCGGCACCGGCAACCCGTTCTTTACGACCGACTCGGCGGCGAGCCTGCGCGCCGTCGAGATCGGCGCCGAGCTGCTGCTGAAGGCCACCAAGGTGGACGGCGTCTATGACGCCGACCCCGCGAACAACCCGCGCGCCAAATGCTACCGGCGCCTGAGCTACGACCGGGTATTGCGCGACCGCCTCGATTTCATGGACGCCACCGCCATCGTGCTGTGCCGCGACAACCGCATACCGATCCGGGTTTTCAACATGAACGAGGCGGGCGCGCTTGCGCGCGCCGTCGCCGGCCGCGACGTCGGCACGCTGGTGTCGGAGCGGGGGGAGAACGATGATTGACGAACTTGCGCGCGCCACCGGCGAGCGCATGAAAAAGAGCACGGCGTCGCTGCGCTCGGAGTTGGCGAAAGTCCGCACCGGGCGCGCGCACGCGAGCCTGCTTGACCACGTGTCGGTCGAGTACTACGGCAACGAGACGCCGCTGAACCAAGTCGCCAACGTCACCGTCGAGGAGGCCAGGACGCTGGCGGTGCACGTCTGGGAAAAGGCCCTGGTCAAGCAGGTCGAGAAGGCCATAGCCGAATCGGACCTGGGGCTGAACCCGGCGGTGCACGGCAGCGTCGTGCGCGTGACGATGCCGTCGCTGACCGGCGAACGGCGCAAGGAGCTGGTCAGGCTGGTGCGGCGCGAGGGCGAGGCGGCGCGGGTGGCGGTGCGCAACGTGCGCCGCGACGCCAATCACAAGATCAAGGAGGCGCTGAAGGAGAAGGAACTCGGCAAGGACGACGAGAAAACGGCGCACGCCGCGATCGACAAGGTGACCGCCGAGCACGTCGCTTCGATAGACCGCATGCTCGCCGAGAAAGAGAAAGAACTGACGGAGATGTGAGCGCGCCCGGCGCCCGCGGTTTTGAGTTCGAGCGACGCGATGGAGCAGAGGCGGCCGCGGCACGTGGCCATCATCATGGACGGAAACGGCCGCTGGGCCGAGGCGCGCCACAAGGAGCGCGGCCACGGCCACCGCAAGGGCCTGGACAGCGTGCGCATGGTCATCGAGACCAGCGTCGAGTACGGCATCGCGGCGCTGACGCTGTTCACGTTCAGCAGCGAGAACTGGCGGCGCCCGCGCCGCGAGGTGCGCGGCCTGATGGATTTGTTCGTGCGCGCGTTGCGCGACGAGATCGAGGAGCTGGCCGGCAACGGCGTGCGCGTCTCCTTCATCGGCGACGTCTCGGCCTTCGGCCCGGTGCTGCAAAGGGAGATCCGCCACGCCGAACGGCGCACCGCCGCTCTGCGCCGCCTACGCCTGAACGTCGCCGCCAACTACGGCGGGCGCTGGCACGTCGCCGACGCGGTCGCGCGCCTGCTGTGCGACGGGCCGCGCCGGGAGCGCGCGGCCGCGCGCGACCTTCCCGACAACGATGCGATACAGGCTTTCATTACCCGCCATCTCGACGACTCGGGCGCCGGCGACGTGGACTTGCTGATCCGCACCGGCGGCGAATCACGCCTCAGCAACTTCCTGTTGTGGCAGTGCGCCTACGCCGAGCTGTATTTCACGCCGGTGCCGTGGCCCGCGTTCGACCGTGCTGAATACGACAAGGCGCTGGCTTGGTTCGCACGGCGCGAACGGCGCTTCGGCGGCGTCGAGGCCTAGAGTCGAGGCCTAGGCCGGGCATGGACGATCGGCGCATGCGCCTGGCGGTCGGCGCGGCGCTGGCGGCGGTCGTGGCGCCGGCGGTCTGGTGGCTGCCGCGCGACGCGCTGCTGGTCGCCGTCGCGCTCATAGCCGCCTGGGGTGCTTATGAATGGGGCGCCCTGGTCGCCGCGCGCGCCCCGCGCTGGCTGTATCCGGCGATATGCGCCGCGTTCACGGCGTCGCTGTGGATTCTTCTGGCGCCGTCGCCCGACCGCACTTGGCTGTTCGTGGCGGTGTCCTGGTGGCTGGCGATGACGGTGCTGGTCGCCGCGTTTTCCAGCGGGTTTTGCGGGCGCACCTGGTTCTTGTGGGCCTTGTCGGCGCACTTCGTGGTCGCGGCCGCGGCTTTTTGGCACGCGGTCGCGGGTCTGCACCTGCTGCATCGTGGCTGGTTGCTGTACGTGATACTGCTGACGGCCGCCTGCGACGTCGCGGCGTATTACGCGGGACGCCGCTTCGGGCGACGCAGGCTATGTCCGGACCTGAGTCCCGGCAAGACCCGCGAAGGGCTGCTCGGTGCGCTTGCCGCGGCCTTCGTGCTCGGCGCGCTCGCCGCGTCGTGGCTCGGCCTCGGCGTCCTCGACGCCGTGTATCTCCTGTTGCTGAGCCTGTTCGTCTGTCTGATGGGCGTCGTCGGCGATTTGACCGTGAGCATGGCCAAGCGCCGCGCCGGTGTCAAGGACAGCGGCCGCGCGTTGCCCGGACACGGCGGCGTGCTCGACCGCCTGGACTCGCAACTGGCGGCGGCGCCGGTTTTCCTGCTCGGCCTGTCGTACCTGTGATGACGACGCGCTCGCTCGCGCTACTGGGCGCCACCGGCAGCATCGGCGCCAGCACGCTCGAGGTCGTGCGCGGCAACCGCGAAAGCATGCGCGTGTTCGCGCTGACCGCACACCGCGACGCCGAGCGTCTGGCCGGGCTGTGCGCCGAGTTCCACCCGCGGCTTGCGGTCGTCGCCGACGCCGCGAGTCTGCCGCGCCTGGAACAATGTCTGCGCGAGCGCAAACTGAAGGCGCGCGCCGCCGCCGGCGAACGGGCGCTGGTCGAGGTCGCCGCGGCTGACGATTGCGACACGGTCGTCGCCGGCATTGCCGGCGCCGCCGGCCTGCCGGCGGCGCTGGCGGCGGCGCGCGCCGGCAAGCGATTGCTGCTCGCGAACAAGGAGGCGCTGGTCACCGCCGGCGAGTTCTTCATGCGCGCCGTGCGCGACGGCGGCGCCGAGTTGCTGCCGATAGACAGCGAGCACAACGCGATCTTCCAGTGCCTGGGGGGGTTGCGCGCGGGGAGCGACGTGGACAGGATCGTGTTGACGGCGTCGGGCGGCCCTTTTCTGACGCGCCCGCTCGAAGATTTTGACGCGATTACCCCCGATCAGGCGTGCGCACACCCGAACTGGCGCATGGGGCGCAAAATCTCGGTGGACTCGGCGACCATGATGAACAAGGGCCTGGAGGTCATCGAAGCGCATTGGCTGTTCGGCCTCGAGCGTGCGCGTATCGCCGTCTGGATCCACCCCCAGAGCATCGTCCACGGCCTCGTGCAGCTGCGCGACGGCACCACGTTGGCGCACATGGCCGCGCCGGACATGCGCGTGCCGATTGCCGCCGCGCTGGCGTGGCCGCGGCGTATCACCAGCGGCGTCGCGACGCTCGACTTGGCGCGCTGCGGGGCGCTCGCGTTCGGCGAGGTCGAGAGCGCGCGTTTCCCGTGTTTGGCGCTGGCCTACGCCGCGCTCGAAGCGGGCGGCGCCGCGCCCGCGGTGCTCAACGCCGCCAACGAGGAGGCGGTGCGCGCCTTCCTGGCCGGCGACGTCGCCTTTCCCGCGATCGCCCGCGTCAACGAGGAAACCTTGTCGGCGTTGGGCGCCGCGCCGGCCGGCACCCTCGACGAGGTGCTCGAGGCCGGCGCCAGGGCGCGCGCCCACGCGGCGCGTCTGACGCGCTCCTGGCGCCGATAGCGCGGCCGGGGCGCGCGGTTGCCGTATAATGGCGCGGTCTGAGGCAAGCGGGAGCAGACATGTCATTTTTGTTCGGCGCCATAGGGTTCATCGTTGCCATCGGCATACTGATCGCCTTTCATGAATTCGGCCATTATTGGGTGGCGCGGCGTTTCGGCGTCAAGGTAATCCGGTTTTCCATCGGTTTCGGCAGACCCCTGTACCGCCGAATCGCCGGCGCCGACCGCACCGAGTACGTGGTCGGCATGCTGCCGCTCGGAGGCTACGTCAAGATGCTTGACGAGCGCGAAGGGGAGGTCGCGCCGGAGCAGGCGTCGCGCGCGTTCAACAACCAGCCGCTCCACGCGCGCGCCGCCATCGTCGCCGCCGGGCCGGCCGCCAACCTGCTGCTCGCGTTTTTGTTGTACTTCGTCATCGCCGTGGTCGGCGTTTATCAGGTGCGCCCGCTGGTCGGCGCGGTGGCGCCCGACAGCGCGGCGATGCGCGCCGGGCTGGTCGCCGACGACGAGATCGTAGCGGTCGCCGGGCGCGACGTGCACGGTTGGAAGGACGTGGTGTTGACGTTGCTGGACGCGTCGCTCGACGCCGACACGCGCGTGCCGCTCGAGGTCACAAACGCCGGCGAACGCAGGCGCCTGGTGCTCGACTTGGCGGGACAGGACATGTATGACGTCAAAAGCTCGCTGCTTGCGCGCCTCGGCGTTACGCCGCAAGTGCCTTCGTTGCCGGCGGTGATTGGCGAGCTGACGCCTTCCGGCTCGGCGCTGCGCAGCGGCGTCATGGTCGGCGACCGCGTCGCGGTTTTCGACGGGCGCGACGTGTCCGGCTGGCGTGCTCTGGTCGAGGACGTGCGCGCGCGCCCGGGGCGCGTCGTGCCGGTCGTGATCGAGCGCGACGGCGCGCTGCTGTCGCTGTCGCTGGCGATAGACGAAGTCGCCCAGGGCGGCGAGCGGATCGGACGCATCGGCGCCGCGCCCGAGGCGTCGCCGGAGTCGTTGCAGCGCTATCGGGTGCTGGTGCGTTACGGCCCGCTTGCGGCGGTGGCGCGCGCGTTTTCCGAGACCGTCGCGATGTCGTGGATGACGCTCAAGTTCATCGGGCGCATGCTGACGGGACACGTGTCCTTCGAGCACGTAAGCGGCCCGCTGACGATCGCGGAATTCGCCGGCGCTTCGTTTTTGATGGGGTTTGTGGCGTATCTCACGACCATGGCCCTGCTCAGCATCAGTATCGGTATCCTCAACCTGCTGCCGATTCCGGTGTTGGACGGCGGCCACCTGCTGTATTACCTGATCGAGTGGATCAAAGGATCGCCGTTGTCGAGGCGCGCCGAGGCGCGCGCGCAGATTATCGGTATCGCGCTGCTCGGTATGCTCTTTCTGCTCGCGATCTACAACGACGTAGACCGCCTGCTGTTGTCGAATTTCTGATAGAGCTTTTGCCACGGGGGACTACGCGAAGCGGGCGCTTGCGCCGAGGCGCGCTTGCGCTTTGCCTGCTGACGCTGGCGGCCGCGGCCGCGGCCCAGCGCGACGCCGCGCGCTTTGTCATAAGCGACGTCGAGGTCGAGGGCCTGCAGCGCGTCCGCCCCGGCCAGGTGTTCTCGAATCTGTCGGTGCGGGTCGGCGATTCCTTCGATCCGGCCGACGCGCCCGGCGTCATGAACGAACTCTACGGTTCGGGATTGTTCGAGGACCTCGTGCTGCGCCGCGAAGGCCGCAAGCTGGTGTTCGTCGTGCGCGAGAGGCCGGGCATCGCGGCGCTCGAGATCAGCGGCAACGAGGCGATCCCGGACGAGGCGCTGCTCGAGGGGCTGGCCGAGATCGAGGTCGCGGTCGGGCGCATCTACGACCGCGCCACGTTCGAGCGGCTGCGCCAGGAACTCAAGCAGCAGTATTACGCGCTTGGCAAGTACGGCGTGAAAGTGCGTCTTCAGGCGCTGGAGGCGCCGGAGCACCAAGTGCGCCTGGTGATCACGATAGACGAGGGCGAGAGCGCGATCATCCGCGGCGTTCGCATCGCCGGCAACCGCGTCATTCCCGAGGACCAGATCAAGGAGGATTTCGAGTCCGGCGCCAGGGCCTGGTACGACTTCTGGGGCAGCAAGGATCAGTACTCGAAGTTCAAGCTCGAAAGCGACCTCGAGCGCTTGCGCAACCTCTACTTCGACCGCGGCTATCTCGATTTCGAGGTCGCCGAGACGCGCGTTACGCTGACGCCGGACAAGCGCTACATAGACGTGCTGATCAAGGTCGTCGAGGGACGCCGCTACCGTATCCGCGACGTGCACGTGACCGGCGCGCGCGTGCCCGGGCGCGGCGCCTTGCGCAAGCTGGTGCGTCCGCTCGAGGGCAGGATTTTCTCGCGCGGCGAGACGCTGGCGCTCAGCGACGAGATCACGCGGCGCTTGAAAGACCAGGGCTATGCGTTCGCCAAGACCCAGGTTATGCCCGAGCAGCAGCCGGGAACCTCCAGCGTGGATCTTGCGTTTTTCGTAGTCCCCGGCAAGCGCACCTACGTGCGCCGCATCGAAATTCACGGCAACGAGACCACCGACGACGAGGTGTTTCGGCGCGAGCTGCGCCAGCTCGAGGGTGCGGCCTACTCGGCCGGAAACGTCGAACTGTCGCGCCGCCGCCTGCAACGGCTTCCGTACGTATCCGAGGTCTCGATCGAGGAGAAGCCGGTCGTGGACACCGGCGACCAGCTGGATCTCGGTTTTGAGGTCAGCGAGCGCCTGTCCGGCAATTTCAACGTCGGCGCCGGCTACTCCGACAACGAAGGCGGCGTTCTGTCTCTGAGCGTCGCCCAGGACAATTTTCTCGGCAGCGGCAACCGCGTGGATTTCGCCTTCGACAACAGCGCCTCGAGCGCGCGCTATGCGCTCGGCTTTTTGGATCCCTATCACACGATGGACGGCGTCAGTCGCTCGTGGCGGATGAGCTACCGCTCGGTGGATTACGGCAACAATCGTCTCAACCTGACCGCGGCCGACACCGACGAGCTGAACTTGTCGCTCAATTACGGCGTTCCGATTTCCGAATCGGACGTGCTGGGACTCGGCGTCCGCTTTCAGGACATACGTCTCGACGTGCCTTGCACCAGCGGGCGCCGCACCGATTTGTGCGCCTTCGCCGAGGACTTTATTCCCGAGGTCGGCACCGACGTCGGCGGTCCCTACGACTACGCCCTCCGGTTCAGAAACTACATCGTGAGCGCCAACCTGGTGTACGACACGCGCGACCGTTCGCTGTTCACGACCGAGGGCGCGCGCATCCGCAGCTCGGCGGAAATATACGGCCCCGGCGGCGGCTTGAGCTACGTCAAGCTGAATTATTCGCAAAACCATTATCTGCCGCTCGACGACAAGCGCAGGTTCGTGTTTTCGCCGCGCGCCACCGTATCGTACGCGAGCGCGCTCAGCGACACCCCGGACGTGCCGTTTTACGACCGCTACTACGCCGGCGGTACCCGCAGCGTGCGCGGCTACCAGAACAACTCGATCGGCCCGAAGGATCCGGTGGATCCGGACGACGCCATCGGCGGGAATTTCAGGCTGCTCGGAAATTTCGACTTGTTTTTCCCGAGCGGCGTGGTCTACGACCCGGCAAGACTGCGCCTGAGCCTGTTCACCGACGTCGGCAACGTGACCGAGAAATTCAGCGATTTTTCGCTGGGCGACCTGCGCGGTTCGGCCGGCTTGAACGTAAGCTGGCTGACCGCCATCGGCGCGGTTACTTTTAACTTTGCGACGCATTATAATGACGAACGCGATGACGATACCGAATCCTTTCAGTTCGACTTCGGCGCGAGTTTCTGAAGCCGCGGCGCGCGCGCCGCGGACGACGCCGAAAGCGGCGCTGGCGCTGTGCCTGGGCGCGGCGCTGTCGTGGCAGCCGCTGGCGGCGCAGAAATCCCTCACCGTCGGTTTCGTCAACCTAGGGCGCGTGATGCAGGAGGCACCGCAGGCGAAGGCCGCGAAAGAGCGTCTCGAGAAGGAGTTTTCCGGTCGTGGCGACAAACTGCGCGAGAGCGAGGAGCAGATCGGCAGGCTTGAGGACCGGCTGCGCCGCAACCGCGACAAGATGGAGGCGAAGCGGAAAAAACGCCTCGAGCGCGAGATCATATCGAAGGGGCGCAAACTGCGCTCGCGCAAGGAGGACTTCCAGAGCGATTTCACCGAGCGCAGAGACGAGGAACTGGCCGAGATCCGGAAGATGGTGGCCAAGGTGATCTCGGATATTGCGAAGAAGGACAAGTTCGACCTGATCGTATCGGAACCCGTCATCTACGCGAGCGAGCGCATAGACGTCACCGACCGCGTGCTCAAAGTGTTGGAGAAACGCGCGCGGTAGCCGCCGCCGCGCCGCCGTCCGCGCCGATGCAAACAAGGAGCTACACGCTGTCCGAACTGGCGGAGTACTCCGGTGCCGAGCGCAGGGGCGCGGGCGATCCGGAGATCCGCGGCCTCGGCAGTCTCGACCGCGCGCGCGCCGGCCAGCTGACGTTTCTCGGCGACTCCAGGCACCGCCATCTGCTCGCCGGGACGCGCGCCTCGGCCATCGTGCTGCGCGCCGCCGACGGCGCCGCGTGCCGTCTGCCGGCGCTGGTCTGCGACGATCCCTACCTGGCCTTCGCCGACATCTCGCGGTTGTTCCGCCGCGATCACGCACCGTGCCCAGGCCTGCATCCGACCGCGGTCGTCGCCGCCGACGCCGTTCTGGGCGAGGACGTCGCGATCGCGGCCGGCAGCGTCGTCGCCTCCGGCTGCCGCCTCGGCGACGGCACGGTCATAGGCCCGAATTGCGTGCTGATGGAGAATTGCCGCATCGGCCGCCGTTGCCGCCTGGTCGCGCGGGTCACGCTGCAACGCGGGGTGCGCCTGGGGTGCGCGGTCGTGATCCATCCGGGCGCGGTCATCGGCGCCGACGGTTTCGGCTATGCCAACCGCGCCGGGCGCTGGGTCAAGATCGAGCAGCTGGGCGGCGTCGAGATCGGCGACGACGTCGAGATCGGCGCCAACACGACGATAGATCGCGGCGCCCTCGACGCCACCGTCATCGGCAATGGGGTCAAGATAGACAACCTGGTTCAGATAGGGCACAACGTGCGCATCGGCGATGACACCGCGATCGCCGGCTGCGTCGGCATCGCCGGCAGCGCCGTCATCGGCAGGCGCTGCATGATCGGCGGCCACTCCGGTATCCAGGGCCACGTCGAGATCGGCGACGACGTCGTCATCTCCGGCATGACCGCGGTCACCAAGTCCATCCCCAGGGCCGGGCGCTATACGTCGTGCCTGCCGCACCAGCCGCACCGCGAATGGTTGCGCAGTGCCTCGCGGCACCGGCGCCTCGACGAATTGGCAAGGCGCGTCGGCGCGCTCGAGAAAGGGGACGCCGTCGGGGGCGGGGAGCGACGATGACTTTCGACCTGGGCTCCATCATGGAGATGATTCCGCACCGCTACCCGATGCTGCTGATCGACCGCATCGTTGACTTCGAGAGCGGCGCCCGTCTGCAGGCGCTGAAGAACGTCAGCGTCAACGAGCCTTTCTTCCAGGGGCATTTTCCGGGCCGACCGATCATGCCCGGGGTGCTGATCCTCGAGGCCATGGCGCAGGCCTCGTGCGTGCTCGCGGTCAGCGGCGCCGGCGGCGCGCGTGGCGGCGGTCTCGGCCTGCTGACCGGCGTCAAGGACGCGAAGTTCAAGCGCCCGGTCGTGCCGGGTGATCAGCTGCTGATCGACGTCGTCTTCAACCGCAGCAAGAGAAACTACGCGGTCTTCGACGCCACGGCGCGCGTCGGCGACGAAGTCGCGGCCACCGCCACGCTGAGCTGCGTGTTCAAATAACCGCGCGGAACGGACGTGGGCGCCGACGTACATTCGACCGCGATAGTGGACGCCGCGGCCGAACTTGCGCCCGACGTCTCGGTCGGCGCCTACAGCGTCATCGGCGCCGGCGTCGTGATCGGCGCCGGCACCCGCATAGGCCCCCACGTCGTCGTCAAGGGGCCGACCTCGATCGGCCGCGACAACCGCATTTTTCAGTTCGCCTCGGTCGGCGAGGAACCGCAGGATAAGAAATTTCGCGGCGAGCGCACCGAACTGATCATCGGCGAGCGCAACGTCATCCGCGAATACTGCACGCTCCACCGAGGCACCGGCGTGGCGCTTGGCAAGACCGTCGTCGGCGACGACAACCTGTTGATGGCCTACGTGCACGTCGCCCACGACTGTGTCGTCGGCGACCACGTGATCTTCGCCAACGGCGCGTCGCTCGGCGGCCACGTCGAGGTGTGCGACCACGCGACGCTCGGCGGCTTCAGCCTGATCCACCAGTTTTGCCGCGTCGGCTCCTATGCGTTCAGCGGCAAGGGCAGCGCCTTCTCGAAGGATCTGCCGCCGTACACGCTGGCCTCGGGCAACCCCGCCAGGACCCACGGCCTGAACAAGGTCGGGCTGCGTCGCGCCGGTTTCGCCGACGACAAAATCCGCGCGCTGCACAACGCTTATCTCGATCTGGTGCGCACGCCGGGCGGACTGCGTAGTTATTTGGACAGGCACCTCGAAGTCGCGCGCGAACATCCCGAGGTAAAAGTCCTGATAGAGTTCCTCGAATCGAGCACGCGCGGCGTGACCGGTTGAGCACGCGCGGCGCGTGTGCTACATTGCGCGCGTCCGTCGCGTGGGGCCATAGCTCAGCCGGGAGAGCGCTTGCATGGCATGCAAGAGGTCGGCGGTTCGATCCCGCCTGGCTCCACCACCGTCGCTGGATACAAGTGTCGGCGTAGCGGTCGCCGCCGCCTCAGCCGCGGTCACGCACGATCGGCATGTACAGCCCGCGGTTGTCGTTCGCGACCTGCACGTGCAGGGTGTCGTCCTCGGCGAGGCTGCCGGTCAAAAACGCCATGCCCGCAAACTCTCCGCCTAGGCCGTCGCACGACGACGCCAGCAGCCTCGTGCGGTACGCGTTGTAGTCGGGGTTGATGACCTCGATCAGGCCCTGGTAGTCGCAGCCGTTGGCGTCGGCGCCGTGGAATTTGCCGTCATCCTTGATCGTGAACCTGGCGATCGTGAATCCTTCGTAGAGTATCCACCGTCCGCGTACTCGTTCGAGCGAAGCGCCTTTCTCGTACAGCGCCCGGTCGTATTCGAGCACCAGGCTGCCTTCGTCCTTGGCGCCGAGCGTCGTAAAGCGCGCCTCGATACGCTGCGCGGACGTCACGTCGCCGTCGAGCGTCACCCGATCAAACGGCGAACCGTTGATGAAGTACATGTCCATCTCGGCGTGGTAGCGGCCGTCGTCGAAAGCGACGTCGCCGCGGTAGGCGACGCGCGCGTCGGGACTGAGCGCGATGAGCCGCCCGCCGACGTGCAGCGCGGTGAACTCGTAACGACCGCGCCGGTTGATGTCGAAGTGCCCGCGCCACAATCCGTCGCCGTTGCCGGCGCCGATTTCGGGCGCGCGCCACGGCGACCCCGGCCCCAGCAGCGTGTAGCCGCCCCACGCGAGCAGCGCGAGCACCACGCCGGCGGCAATGAACGGGTGTTTCTTCACGGCGCTTTATAATCGGCGGGATACACCATGCGGTATGCCATCGAAAACCTCGCCCGCTTCGACGTCCGTTCGCGGCGCTTCCAACTGGCGCAGTTCGTATTGCAGGTTTTCTTCACCGGCATGACGCTGGGTTTGTTTCGCACGGTCATTCCGGTCATGTCCGAGACCGAGTTCCAGGTGCCGCGCGACTCGTACCTGTTGCTCGCCAGTTTCGTCCTGGCTTTCGGCGTTGTCAAGAGTTTTGCGAACCTGTGGGCCGGCGGCCTGTCGAATCTCCACGGACGCAAGCGTGTCCTCGTCGTCGGCTGGCTGTTCGCGGTGCCGATCCCGGCGATGCTGGTGTACGCCGCCGACTGGTGGTGGATCGTCGTCGCCACCGTGCTGCTCGGCGCGCAGCAGGGTTGCTGCTGGTCCATGTCGCAGATCGCCAAACTCGATCTGGTCGCGCGCGAGCGCCACGGCACCGTCATCGGCTGGAACGAATTCGCCGGCTATTTCGGCGTCGCGCTCGGCGGCTACCTGACGCCGGAACTGGTGCTGGCGCTCGGTACCCGCGCCGGACTGCTCGTATTCAGCACGTTGATGATAGGCGTCGCATTGTCGTTGGCCTCGATATTGTGTTTCGAGACGCTGCCCGCGGCCGTCAAGGACGCCGGCGCAAGACGCGATAGCGCGCAAAAGGCCGGCACGGGGCGCGGCACGTTTTGGCACGTCAGTTTCGGCGACAAGGTTTCGTCGGTGGTGTGCCTGGCCGGCCTGGTCGAGAAATTCATAGACGTGCTGGTGTGGGTCGTGTTTCCGGTCTATCTCTACCGGCGCGGATTTTCGCTGCCGCAGATCGGCCTGATCACCGGCACCTACGCGGTCGCGTGGGGCGTCGTGCAACTGCCGTCGGGATTGCTCGCGGACCGCGTCTCATTGAAGTGGCTTATCAACTCCGGCATGGTGCTGTGCGGCGTCACCGCGCTCACGATACTCGCGTTCGACCATCCGGCGTGGTGGTACGCCAACGCGCTGATAATGGGCGTCGGCATGGGCCTGCTCTACCCGACGTTGAGCACGGTCATCAGCCGCTTCAGTTCGCCCGCGCTGCGCGCGCCGGCGATGGGCGTGTATCGTTTCTGGCGCGATTTCGGCTACGCCGCCGGCAGCGGCACCTTGGGCGCGGTCGCGGTATTCTACGACGGCCTGCAAGCAGCCTTCGTAGTCACCGCCGTGCTGATGCTGCTGACCGCGCTGCTGCTGCACCGCCGCTGTCCCGCCTGAAGCCGTGTGTAATTCCCATCATTCCCATGGATCTCCTATATAATTCCTTGCGCAGACGGAGGTTTCGTTGGAAATAGAGATCCTTGAAAAACCGTTCGATCCGTGGCGCAAGGTGCGGGCGCACCAGGAGCGTTTGCGGCGCGGCAGTTTCGGCGCGCAGTCGCTGTTCGTCGGCACGATGCGCGACTGCAACGAAGGCGCCGCCGTCGAGGCGATGTGGCTTGAGCATTACCCCGCTATGACGGAGCGCTTCCTGCGTCGCGCGGCGCGGGAGGCGCGCCGACTGCACGCCGTCGAGGACCTGTTCATCGCGCACCGCGTCGGTTGGGTCTATCCGGGCGATGCGATTGTCGCGGTCGCGGTCTGGGCCGCGCACCGGCGCGCGGCCTGTGCCGTCAATCGCTTGCTGGTCGAGGAATTGAAGGCGAGGGCGCCGTTCTGGAAAAAGGAAAGACTCGCCGGTGGCGCCCCCGGCGACGGCCCGAGCGAGGAACGTTGGGTCGAGCACAATACGCCGCCCGCGAGCGAACCGGCGGTCATGGAGGCAGTCTGATGCGTTATCTGATTCTTTTATGCCTGGCGTTGTCGCCGGGCGCGTTCGCCGATTGGAAGCTGGACGCGGCGCGATCCTCGATCACGTACCTGTCGAGCAAGATCGTCGTCGGCGCGCACACCGCGATCTTCGAGCCGAACCGTTTTCACCGCTTCTCGGGAACCATAGACGAGAACGGCGGCGTGCGCGTCGTCGTAGACCTCGACAGCGTGGATACCGGCGTCGCGCTCCGCGACGAGCGCGTCAAGGAGCATGCTTTTGCCGTCGCCCGGTATCCGCGGGCGACGGTGTCGCTGTCGCTGCCGCAGGCGGTGCGACGCGGCTTGGCGCCCGGCGGCACCGCGTTGCACGACTTGTCCGCCGAGTTGAACCTGCGCGGGCAGACGCGCCCGCTCAGCGCAAAGGTGCGCGTCACCGGTCTCGACGGCGGCGGCCTGCTGGTGCAGACGGTCGAGCCGATCCTGGTGGACGCAAAGGCCTACGGCATGCTCGACGGCTTCGAGACGCTGCGCGCGTTGGTCGGATTGTTCAAGATACCGACGACGATACCGGTCAGCCTGAACGTGGTGTTCGTGTCCTCCTGATTCACGCCAGTCCGGCGAAAGGCAGCACCGTTACTTCGCCGCCGGCGGCGATCTCGCCCGCGTCCTCCGGCAGAAAGATGAAACAGTTCGCGCGCGACATCGAACTGAGGATGCCGGAACCCTGCGCGCCGGTGGACTCGACCGCGGGCAACCCGGCGCCGCTGCCGGCGGTCAGGATGCCGCGCTGAAACTCGACGCGCCCCGGGCGTTTGCGCAACGCCGACGTGCAGCGCGCGCGCAGCTTGAACGGCGCGACGTCGTTCTCGCCCATCATCTTCCGGAGCGCCGGCTGCACCAGCACGTAGAACGTCGCCATGACCGACACCGGGTTGCCGGGCAGCCCGAAATAGACGGCGTCGGCTATGCGCCCGAATGCAAAAGGCCGCCCTGGTTTCATCGCGATCTTCCAGAAGCCGACCTCGCCCAGCTCGTCCAGCGTGCGCTTCGTAAAATCGGCCTCGCCGACCGAGACGCCGCCCGAGGTGATGACCGCGTCGTGGCCGCGCGCGCCTTCGGCGAACGCCGCGCGCAGTTGTTCGCGGTCGTCGCGCACGACGCCGAGGTCGCCGACGTCCGCGCCCAGGCGCCGCAACATACACGCGATGGTATGGCGGTTGCTGTCGTACACCTCGCCGGCTTTGAGCGGCGCGCCGACCGGGCGCAGTTCGTCGCCGGTCGAGAACAGGAGCACCTTGGGCCTTCGGAACGCCTCGACCTCGCCGACGCCGAGTGCCGCGAGCAGGCCGACGTCGGCCGCCGACAAGCGTCTGCCGCGCATCAGTGCGACGTCGCCGTGGGCTACGTCTTCGCCGGCGCGGCGCACGTTCTGCCCGGCGCGGTGCCCGGCGTTGATCGCAACGCGCGCGCCCGGGCCGTCGCCGTCGGCGGCCGCGTGCTCCTGGATCACGACGGTGTCGGCGCCTCGCGGCATGACGCCGCCGGTCATGATGCGCACGCATTCGCCGGCGCCGACCGCGCCGTCGAAAGGACGTCCGGCGAACGCCGCGCCGATGACCTTGAAACGCGCCGCGCCGGCGCGCGGCAGATCCCGCGCGCGCACCGCATAGCCGTCCATCGCCGAATTCGTATGTCCGGGCACGTCGCAGCGCGCGCGCACGTCGCGTGCCAGCACCCGCCCGAGGGCGTCGCCGAGCGGCAGCCGTTGCGATTGCGCCGGCGCCGGCGCCGCCTCCAGCACCCGGCGCAGCGCCTCGTCGAACGGCAGCGATTGCGGATCGAAGTCGTCGCCGCAACTATGGTCGTGCGCGACCGGTTCGGGGGCGGTACGCGCCACGTTATCTCCGCAGCATCACGTACACCGCGCCGGCGGCGCCGTCTCTGCTTTTGGCGGGTGCGTAGGCGAGCACGTCGTCGTGTTGCATCAGATAGGAGAGCACGTGCGTCTTCAGCACCGGCGCGCCTTTCGAGAAGCGCCCGATGCCGACGACGACCAGCAGGCAGCGCACGTCGTTGGCCACGCATTGGCGGATTTCGTGCTCGAGTTCGCTCACCGCCCGGTCGCGCGTGCAGCCGTGCAGATCGAATTTGCGCATCGCCATCCTGCCTTTTTCGAACTTGCGCCGGTCGGCGCGGTTGACGCCGGCTTTGACAAATCTCGGCGGCGGCGCGTCGAGAACCGGAAATTCGGGCGCGTTGCGGCTATAATCCCTTGCGATTGTGCGCATTGCGGCTGCCGGTCTCGCGGCGCGGCGGCGCGGCGGGCGCGCGTCCGCGAGCCTGCCGGGGTCGGCGAGCAATTCCCTGAAATTCGGCGCGGATTTCGGCTGGTTGTCGTTTTCGGCGATCATGGCGTACTCATTATGCACATTTTAATCAGTAACGACGATGGTTACGACAGCCGCGGTCTTCGTATTCTGGCGCGTCAGCTCGCGCAAGTCGCCGAGGTCACGGTAGTGGCGCCGACCCTCGACCGCTCGGCCGCCAGCAATTCGCTGACGCTCGAGCGCCCGCTGCGCGTGAGCCGCATGGACGAGAACTGCTACGCGGTGGACGGCACCCCGACCGACTGCGTCCATCTCGCGGTGACCGGGCTGCTCGAGGCGCGCGAGCCGGACATGGTGGTCGCCGGCGTCAACGCCGGCGCCAACCTGGGCGACGACGTGCTCTACTCGGGCACCGTGGCCGCGGCCATGGAAGGGCGCTTTCTCGGCTTTCCGGCGATCGCGGTCTCGGTCTGCTCGAGCCATCCGCGCCACCTCGAGGACGCGGCGCAAATCGCGCGCCGCCAAGTCGAGCGGCTTCAGCGCGAACCGTTGCCGGCGGAGTTCATACTCAACGTCAACATCCCGGATCGGCCGCTGTCCGCGATCAAAGGCGAGCGCGCGACGCGCCTGGGCAGCCGCCACCGCGCCGAACCGGCGATCAAGTCCGAGGATCCGCAGGGGCGCCCGATCTACTGGGTCGGCGCCGCCGGCCCCGAACAGGACGCCGGCGCCGGCACCGACTTTCACGCAATCG
The DNA here is from genome assembly GCA_965203445.1 of Candidatus Oxydemutator sp. GTDB lineage: Bacteria > Pseudomonadota > Gammaproteobacteria > Poriferisulfidales > Oxydemutatoraceae > Oxydemutator. Next base: position 2,248,660 of record OZ241883.1, on the reverse strand, counting down.
GCGAGGATTGCGTGTCGGTCACGCCGTTGCAGGTGGACTTGACGCGCCACCAGTCGCTCGACGAGGTCGGGCGCTGGCTCGAACGGCGATGAGCGCGCGTCGTGGCTTCCTCGATGAACGAGGCGGCGGACAAAGCGCCGCGTCGCGCCGCTTTTCGCGCTCGCTGCGCGAGGGCTTGGCCGCGAAACTGCGCGACCGCCGCATCGGCGACGAGCGCGTGCTGAAGGCGATGGTCGAGGTGCCACGCCACCGCTTTGTCGAGACCGGCTTCGAGAGCCTGGCCTACGCCGACCGCTCGCTGTCCATCGGCCACGGGCAGACGATCTCGCAGCCGTACGTCGTCGCCTACATGACTCAGACCCTGCTGCGCGCGGGCAAGGTGCGGCAGGTGCTCGAGGTCGGCACCGGTTCCGGCTACCAGACCGCGGTGCTTGCGGCGTTGGTGGCGCGCGTGTTCACCATCGAGCGCGTCGCGGCGCTCTACCAGCGCGCGCGCGCGCTGCTCGGGGAGCTGGGCTACGCCAACGTGCACTTTCGCCGCGGTGACGGCGCCAGGGGGTGGCGGCAGTTCGCGCCGTACGACGGCGTCATGGTCACCGCCGCCGCCGCCGAAATGCCGTCGGCGCTGCTCGATCAGCTGGCCGTCGGCGGGCGCGCGGTGGTGCCGCTGGGCGACGCCACCGAGACCCAGGAATTGACGTTGATAACGCGCACCCGCCGCGGCTATTCCGAACGCCGCCTGCTGCCGGTCAGGTTTGTGCCGCTGGTGGGCGCAAACGGCGGATGATGTCGCTGTTCGCCCGCCCCTACGCCGCGACCATGTCGCTGATCGGCAGGCGCGGCGCCGAGAAGTACCTCTACGGCCTGAGTTTTTGCGAGTCGGTGGTGTTCCCGGTTCCGACCGACGTGATGCTCGCACCGATGTGCGCGCTGCACCCGCCGCGCACCGCGCGCCTGGTCGCGTGGACGACGGTGTTCTCGGCCCTGGGCGGCATCTTTGGTTACGCCGTCGGCGTGTTCCTGTTCGACTGGATCGAGCCGTGGCTGCACGCCGCCGGCTACTGGGGCGAATACCAGGACGCGGTTGCAATGTTCTACGAGTGGGGCGTGTGGATCGTGTTCGTCGCCGCGTTGACGCCGGTGCCGTACAAGCTGTTCACGATCAGCGCCGGCGTGCTTGGCCAGAGCCTGGCGTTGTTCGTGCTGGCGTCGTTGCTCGGGCGCGGCGCGCGTTTCGGGCTGGTCGGGTTTTTGATGAAACGCTTCGGCCCGGCGCTGTTTTCCTATATAGAGAAGCGTATCGAGGTCGCCGGCTGGATCGTCGTCGCGCTGCTGGCCGCCGCCATCGCCTATCGTTACCTGTGATGCCGCGCGTTTCTGCTCTTCCGGTGTTCGCGTTCGCGCTGCTGGCCGCGCTCGCGTTCTTGCTGCACGGTTGCGGCGCCGACTACGAGTTCTTCAGCGGCGACGAGCCGCGCGAGGACGGGCACCCCTCGCCGCAAAGTGGCGAGCACGTCGTACGCAAGGGCGACACGCTGTATGCGATCGCGTGGTTGCACACGCTTGACTACCGCGAACTGGCCGATTGGAACGACGTCAAGGCGCCGCGCTACCTGATCTATCCGGGCCAGCGCCTGCGCCTGAGACCGCCCGCCGATTACCGCCGCGTCGCGCCCGAGGACGAACGCCCGGCGAAGCCCGCCGAGAACGCGCCGAGCGCCGCGCCCGCGCCCAAGACGACGCGCGCGGCCAAGGCACCCGCGTGGAAATGGCCGTTGCGCTCGCCGCACTTGAAGGCGCGTGCGAGACGCGCCGGCGGCGGTCACGGTCTGCTGATGCGCGGCGCTGCCGGGCAGACGGTGCACAGCGCCGCCGCCGGGCGCGTCGTCTACAGCGGTTTCGGCCTGAAGCATTACCAGGGCCTCGTTATCGTGCGCCACGCCGGCGATTTCTTCAGCGCCTACGGCGGCAACGACCGGCTGCTGGTGCGGGAAGGAGACCAGGTCGCCGCCGGCGCGCCCCTCGGACTTCTTGCGCGGGAAAGCATATACACGAGAGGAGCGGCGTTGTATTTCGAGATCAGGAGGCGCGGTCGCGCCGTCAACGCGCTGCGCTATCTGCCGGCGTCGTGAGCAACGGCCGCGCCATGACCCGGGAATTCCACCGCATCCGCCGCCTGCCGCCGTATGTCTTCGACATCGTCAATCGCCTGAAGCAGGAGGCGCGCGCGCGCGGCGAGGACGTCGTGGACTTCGGCATGGGCAATCCCGACCAGCCGGCGCCGGCGCACGTAACCGCCAAGCTCATCGAGGTGGCGCAGCGCAGGAACACGCACCGCTACTCGACGTCGCGCGGCATCCCGCGCCTGCGCGCGGCGATCTGCAACTGGTACAAACGCAAGTTCGACGTCGAACTCGATCCGGACAGCGAGGCCATCGTCACCCTGGGCTCGAAGGAAGGGCTGGCGCACCTGGCGCTGGCGATGCTCGAACCCGGCGAGCGCGTGCTGGTGCCGACGCCGGCCTATCCGATTCATCCGTACGGTTGCGTTATCGCCGGTGCCGACGTGCACTACATCCCGATTGCGCCGATGGCGGATTTTTTTCCGGCGCTGGCCAAGGCCATCCGCGACAGCTGGCCGAAACCGAAGTTGCTGATACTGAACTTTCCGACCAACCCGACGACCGACTGCGTCGAGCTCGAGTTCTTCGAGCAGGTGGTCGAGGTCGCGTCGGAGCACGGCATCTGGGTCGTCAACGATCTGGCCTACGGCGAGCTCGTGTTCGACGGCTACCGCGCGCCCTCGATCCTGCAAGTGCCGCGCGCGCGCGAAATCGCCGCGGAATTTTATTCGCTGTCGAAAACCTATAATATGCCCGGCTGGCGCGTCGGTTTCATGTGCGGCAACCGCGACCTGGTGTCGGCGCTGGCGCGGATCAAGTCCTATCTCGATTACGGTCTGTTCACGCCGGTGCAGGTGGCCGCGATCAGCGCGCTCGAGGGGCCGCAGGATTGCGTCGAGCAGACGCGGCGACTGTATCGCAGCCGTCGCGACGTCTTGTGCGACGGGCTGGCCGCCGCCGGCTGGGAGTTCGACAAGCCGCGCGCGACGATGTTCGTGTGGGCGCCGTTGCCGCAGGCGTACCGCGACGTGGACACGCTCAGTTTCTCGAAGATGCTGCTCGAGCGCGCGCGGGTCGCGGTCTCGCCCGGCGTCGGCTTCGGCGAGCACGAAGACGACGCCGGCCACGTGCGCTTCAGCCTGATAGAGAACGAACAGCGTATACGCCAGGCGGTGCGCAACGTCAAGAGGATATTGCAGGGATGACGATGAAGCCGGTTTCGGTCGGCCTGCTGGGACTCGGCACCGTCGGTTGCGGTACGCTGAACGTGCTTGCGCGCAACGCCGGCGAGATCGAGCGCCGCGCCGGGCGCACGATCCGCGTAACGCGCGCGGTCGCGCGCGACCTTGCGCGCGAGCGTCCGGCGGATCTCGCCGGCATCGAACTGTCGAGCGACCCGAACGACGTTATCGGCGACCGGGATATAGACGTCGTCGTCGAACTGTTCGGCGGCATCGAGCCGGCGCGCGATCTGGTGCTGCGCGCGATAGACGGCGGCAAGCACGTCGTCACCGCGAACAAGGCGCTGATCGCGGACTACGGGCGCGAGATCTTCGAGGCCGCGCAACGACGCGGCGTCGTCGTCGCGTTCGAGGCCGCGGTCGCCGGCGGCATTCCGATTGTCAAGGCGGTGCGCGAAGGGCTGTCCGGCAACCGCATCGAGCGCATCGTCGGCATCATCAACGGCACGACCAACTTTATCCTGACCGAGATTCGGGATAAGCGGCGCAGTTTCGCCGACGCCCTGGCCGAGGCGCAGATGCTGGGTTACGCCGAGGCTGATCCGGCGTTCGACGTCGACGGTATAGACGCCGCGCACAAGCTGACGATTATCGCGGCGACCGCGTTTGGCATTCCGCTGCAATTCGGCGGCGTGTACATCGAGGGGCTGGTCGGTCTGGATACCGACGACGTGATTTATGCCGACGAGTTGGGTTATCGTATCAAACACTTGGGCGTGGCCAGGCGCGGCGACGACGGCATAGAGTTGCGCGTGCACCCGGCGCTGATCCGCGGCGACTCGCTGCTGGCCAGCGTCGAGGGCGTGATGAACGCGGTCATGGTGGACGGCGACGCGGCCGGCCCGACGCTGTATTACGGCGCCGGCGCCGGCGCCGAGCCGACCGCGTCGGCGGTGGTCGCCGACCTGATAGACGTTGTGCGCGCGCTGACGTCGGACCCGGAGAACCGCGTGCCGCATCTGGCGTTTCAGCCCGACGCGCTGGCGGACGTCCCGGTGGTCGCAATCGGCGACGTGATCACCGCCTGTTATCTGCGCCTGCAAGTGCGCGACGAGCCGGGCGTGCTGGCCGCGATCACGCGCGTGTTGGGCGATCTGCGGATCAGCATCGAGGCGGTCATGCAAAAGGAAACCCGCGGCGACGGCAAACCGGTGCCGCTGGTGCTGATGACCTACCCGGTGCGCGAACGCGACGTGGACGAAGCCGTGCGGCGGATACGCGCGCTCGACAGCGTGGACGATAAAGTCGTGCAAATCCGCGTCGAAGACCTGGGGTGATCTGGGGTGATGGTTTTTCCTCCCCTGATTGTTTTCTACAAATGATTCCCGGCGAAACCACGTGTTCACGCGACGGCCTGATCTCCGCCTATCGGCATTGCTTGCCGCTGCCGGACGACGCCGCGCCGGTGTCCCTGTGCGAGGGCGCGACGCCGCTGATCCGCCTTCGCAATATCCCCGCGGCTTTGGGCGTGCCGCTGGAAATCCACGTCAAATATGAGGGCCTGAACCCGACCGGTTCGTTCAAGGATCGCGGCATGACGGTGGCCGTGACCCAGGCCGTCGCCGAGGGCAGCCGCGCGTTGATCTGCGCCTCGACCGGAAACACGTCGGCCTCGGCCGCGGCCTACGGGGCGCGCGCCGGCCTCGCCGTGTTCGTGCTGATACCGGACGGCAAGATCGCGATGGGCAAACTCGCGCAGGCGATCATCGAGGGCGCCGCCGTCGTCCAGATCCGGGGCAACTTCGATCAGGGCATGGAACTGGTCAAGACGCTGTCCGCCGAGATGCCGGTGACGCTCGTGAACTCGGTCAACCCGTACCGCTTGCAGGGCCAGAAGACCGCCGCCTTCGAGATCGTCGAGGCGTTGGGCGACGCACCCGACTACCACTGCCTGCCGGTCGGCAACGCCGGCAATATCTCCGCCTACTGGATGGGCTATTCCGAAGCCGCGCGCCTGCCGAGCGGTTGCGTGGACAAGGCCAGGCAAGCCTTGGGCGCGGCGTGGCGCGGCTACGACGGCGCCCGGGCGAACCGCCGTCCGCGCATGTTGGGCTACCAGGCCGTGGGCGCCGCGCCGATTGTGTCGGGCAGGAAAGTCGAGAACCCGGATACGATAGCGACCGCCATCCGCATCGGCAATCCGCAAAGCTGGGACATGGCGCTGATCGCCGGGCAGGAATCTGGCGGGTGGTTCGATTGCCGCACCGACGAGGAGATCCTGGCGGCGCAACGAATGCTGGCCGAACGCGAGGGCATATTCTGCGAACCGGCGTCGGCGATCTCTATCGCCGGATTGCTGAAGGACGTCGAGGCGGGCAAAATCGAGGCCGGCAGCCGCATTGTATGCACGCTGACCGGCCACGGCCTGAAAGACCCGGACGTCGCGATGCGCCAGGCGCAGGGAAAAATACGCACGGTAGCCGCGGAACTGGAGGCGGTCAGGGAGGTGATAGAAGGTGCGGGGATGAGGGAAAAATGACAATATATCCCCGTCAAATGTGCAATTAGAATACCCATAAATGTGCAATTATAATAGACATAAAATATATTTTTATATCAATAATATATGGTTTGTTCCCCTTGTAAATACCAGAAAAATACACATATAAATGTGCAATTAGAAGGCTTATAGATATACAATTAGAACACTGTGATCGAAACCGACTACACACGCCACGTCGAACCGCGTCTGAAAGAAGCGCTGGCGGATTCTCCCGTCGTGCTGATTCAAGGGGCGCGTCAGTGCGGCAAAACGACGCTTGCCCAGATGGTTGGGCGAACCGCGGGTTACGAGTACATCAGTTTCGACGACGACGACGTGCGCAAGTCCGTCGAAGAAGATCCCGTCGGCTTTGCCAATAACTTGTCCGAGCGCGTCATATTGGACGAGGCGCAGCGGGTTCCCTGGTTATTCTCATCCATCAAACTGATGGTTGACCGCAACCGCACGCCGGGGCGCTTTCTGCTGACTGGTTCGGTGAACGTGTTGCAGGTGCGCCAAATTGCCGATTCGCTTGCGGGCCGCATGGAAATCATAGACCTGCATCCTTTCTCACAATGCGAACTTGCCCAGACCGCGCCCACGTTTCTTGACTCCCTGTTTGCCACGACCTTTCAGGCGCGACGAGGCAGGCCCGCGCGGGAGCAAATCGCGGATCGCGTTGTGGCCGGCGGCTACCCGGCGGCACTGCAACGTTCCGGCAGAAGGCGCACGGCGTGGTACAACGGATACATCAGGGCTCTCGTCCAACACGACGTGCCGGACGTGGCCGCAATCCGCTCGCCTGAAAATCTGTCCCGGTTGCTGTTGATGGCCGCGGCGCAGACCGCCCGGCTCTTGAGCGTGAACGGCTTGGCGACGTCGTTTGCACTCAGCCGCACCGCCGTCCGAGACTATCTTTTCCTGTTGGAAAAAATGTTTTTGCTGGAAAAATTGCCGGCGTGGCACAGCAATCGCCTGCAATCCTTGATAAAGACCCCCAAACTGCACGTCAGCGATACCGGAATTGCCTGCGCTTTGATGAAATTGAACGGCGCGGCACTTGCGTACAACGGCCCCCTGTTCGGTCACATGCTGGAATCGTTTGTCTTGCAGGAATTGAGGCGGCAGGCAAGCGGACATCAGGAACCGCATACCTTCTACCACTATCGAGACAAGGGCGGCGCGGAAGTGGACATCGTGATAGAGCGCGACGCGATGGCTTTGACGGGGGTGGAAGTGAAGGCGTCCGCCACGCTCAAAAAGTCCGACTTTCGCGGACTGCGCAAACTCAGGGACGCAACGGGCGAACGCTTTGCCGGCGGGGTACTGGTTTATAATGGCGAGAGACCCCTGCCTTTCGGCGACAGACTGTATGCCGTGCCGTTGCAGATGCTTTGGGGGGCAACAGCCTGATACAATGGGATTTCTCTCAATGACTGCGGCCCTGATTCAGGAGGAAGGTCGACTGTTGTACAATATCCTGATGATTACACCCTCCCTCTCTAATTCCGCATAGCCAAGGTGTGGGCAATGAGAATTGCTGCGTGTCTGGCGCTGATGGTTTTTACCGTCGGCGCCGCGGCCCAAACCCCTCCCGGGGGCGTCGACTATGACGTGAATGACAACAATTTGATAGACGTCGAGACCTCGACGCAGTTGCAGGCCATCGCCCACGATCTGGCGGGCGCCGGCAACGCCGCCGCCGCCGCCTATGGCGCTGCGTTTCCCGATGCCGTGCAGGGCATGGGTTGTCCCGGCACTTGCAAAGGTTATGAACTGTTGAACGACATAGACCTGTCCGGCGTCAACTGGACGCCGATAGGGGGCGGGCGCGTACTCGGCCCGTTTGCCAATCCGCCCGGGAATCGCTACAACGCGGTCTTTGAGGGTAACGGCCACGTCATCGAACGTTTGCATTTGTCGAGTACGGTCAGGAACTTGAATTCCGTGGGTTTGTTCGGTGTTCTGGGTTCCGACGGTGTCGTCCGCAACGTGGGTCTGGTGAACGTGAACGTCGACGTGGCCGAGTCGATCAGCTTCTGGGTGGGTGCGCTGGTGGGTGCCAACTTCGGCCAGGTGGCGGCGAGCTACGTGGTGGGCGGTATGGTGAGGGGCCATTATGGTGTAGGCGGTCTGACGGGCAGGAATGAGAGGAATGAGAATAGAGAGGAGATCGTCGCTTCTTACGCCGACGTGACCGTGGCAGTGCGAAGAGATCGGGCTGGTGGTCTGGTGGGTTGGAACCGTGGCGGCAGGATCATAGCGAGTTATGCGCGCTCCCGGTTGAAGCGGCTGCCCTACAGTCCGGCTGCAACGGGAGTTGGCGGTGTGGTGGGTTTGAACGAGGGAAGCGGTGATAGACATAGATTTGACGTGATCCAGAGCAGTTACTATGCCGGCGACGTCGGCGGTTGGGGCGGGGGTGGCGTGGGTGTGCCGGGGTCGCCGGCCAGGAGTGTGGGGAAGTTGCGCGAGCCGACCACGGCGACGGGCATCTACGATGGTTGGGACAAGTTGAACGTGGACGGCGTGGCGAGCACGGCTATGGGCGTTGTGACGTTGAACGATGACAGCCCGTGGGATTTTGGCAGTCCGTTCCAATATCCGGTGTTGCGTGGCGTGAGCGCGCGCTATCCCCACGGCAACACCACCGCTACCGGCGTGCAGTGGCGCTTGCAGTCGCCGGTATTGGTGGCGTTGTCGCAGCGAGGCGACGCTGTGGTAGCGGAAGGCTCGACGGTAAGGTACGCGGTGGAATGGGATGCCGGCGTCAGCGCCGTGGTGACGATGAGTTGGTCGGTGGAATTGACCGGTTCCGGCGCCGGCCACGCCGAGGCGTCCGATTTTGCCGATTCGACGAGAGGGACGGTGGTTTTGGTCAATACCGACAGCGCGGTTTTCAGGATACGGATAGCGCAGGACGGGACGCCGGATCGGAGAGAGACGTATCGAGTGAGGCTAAGCGATTTGCGAGGTCCGGACAACGTGTATTTGGGTGTCGCCAGTTCCGCGGTCGTCAGCGTCATCGCCCCGGATGGGAGAAATTACGACGCCGACGGCAATAATCTGATAGACGTTACGACGACGTCGCAGTTGGCGGCGATCCGCCATGACTTGGGCGGCGAAGGTTTGCGCGGCGTGGATGATGGAGACGGGGCTGCTTACGAAGAGGCATTTCCGTTTTTCGACGAGGTCGCGACGTGTGCGGGCGGCTGCAAGGGCTACGAATTGTTAAACGACCTGGATTTATCGGGCATAGAGAATTGGGCGCCGATAGGGGGCGGCGATCCGATAGAGCATTACTCTGCTGTTTTTGAAGGCAACGGCCACGTCATAAGCAAATTGCGTATTCACAGGCCGTCGTCACGGTTGCATCACGCGGGGTTGTTTGGTGGCACAAGCAGCGTCGGCACAATCCGCAACGTGGGCCTTAGGGACGTGAACGTACACGTGGGAGACAGCAGTATTTATACGGGCGCCTTGGTGGGCCGTAACGACGGCAAAGTGGCGGCGAGTTACGTGGTAGGCGGCAGCGTAGAAGGTGTTTGGGCGGCGGGCGGTTTGGCGGGTGCCAATTATGGCACGGTAATAGCGAGTTACGCGGACGTGGAAGTGCATGCGGATGAGCACCGATCGGGTGGTCTGATAGGCGAAGCCGGTATAGGTTCGGTGGTGAGCGCCAGTTACTCCATTGGTATGGTGACAGGGGGGACATACGGTGGAAGCACCTTACGGGGTGGTTTGTTGGGGGGGCGTAATGAACCCGACGCCGACAAATATGACGTTCAGGCAAGCTACTTTGACAGGGTGCGCAGCGGGCAGTCTTCGTGCTGCGGCCAGAACGTGCCGTCGTATGACGCGGATACGTCGAGGACGTCCGCCCAGTTGAGGGCTCCGACCACGGCGGTCGGCATCTATACCGGTTGGGACAAGTTGAACGTGGACGGCGTGGCGAGCACGGCCATGGGCGTTGTGACGTTGAACGATGACAGCCCGTGGGATTTCGGGAGCGATTTGGAGTATCCGGCGTTGCGCGGCGTGAGCGCGCGTTATCCCGGTGGCAACACCACCGCTGCCGGCGTGCAGCGGCGCTTGCTGCCGCCGGTATCGGTGACGCTGTCGCAGCGAAGCGACGCTGTGGTAGCGGAAGGTTCGACGGTAAGGTACGTGGTGGAATTGGATGCCGTCGGCAGCGTCGTGGTGACGATGAGTTGGTCGGTGGAATTGACCGGTTCCGGCGCCGGCCACGCCGAGGCGTCCGATTTTGCCGATTCGACGAGAGGCACGGTGGCCCTGGTCAATACCGACAGGGCGGTTTTCAGGATACGGATAGCGCAGGACGGGACGCCGGATCGGAGAGAGACGTATCGAGTGAGGTTAAGCGATTTGCGAGGTCCGGACAACGTGCATTTGGGTGTCGCCAGTTCCGCGGTCGTCAGCGTCATCGCCCCGAATGGGAGAAATTACGACGCCGACGGCAATAATCTGATAGACGTTACGACGACGTCGCAGTTGGCGGCGATCCGCCATGACTTGGGCGGCGAAGGTTTGCGCGGCGTGGATGATGAAGACAAGGCTGCTTACGACGAGGCATTTCCGTTTTTCGACGAGGTTGCGACTTGTGCGGGCGATTGCAAGGGCTACGAATTGTTAAACGACCTGGACTTGTCGGGCATAGAGAACTGGACGCCGATAGGGGGCAGCGATCCGATAGTGTATTACACCGCTGTTTTTGAAGGCAACGGCCACGTCATAAGCAAATTGCGTATTCACAGGCCGTCGTCACGGTTGCATCACGCGGGGTTGTTTGGTGGCACAAGCGACGTCGGCACAATCCGCAACGTGGGCCTAAGGGACGTGAGCGTAAGAGTGTGGGGCAGCAGTATTTATACGGGCGCCTTGGTGGGTCGTAACCACGGCAAAGTGGCGGCGAGTTGGGTGATAGGCGGCAGCGTAGGAGGGGTCTGGTCGGCGGGCGGTCTGGTGGGTATCAATAGTGGCACGGTAATAGCGAGTTACGCGGACGTGGAAGTGCATGCGATTGTGCACAGATCGGGTGGTTTGATAGGCGAAGCCGGTATAGGTTCGGTGGTGAGCGCCAGTTACTCCATTGGTATGGTGACAGGGGGAGAATACGGCGGAAGCATCTTAAGGGGTGGCTTGTTGGGGGGGGGGCGTAATGAACCCGACGCCGTCAGATATGACGTTCAGGCAAGCTACTTTGACAGGGTGCGCAGCGGGCAGGCTTCATGCTGCGGCCAGGACATGCCGTCGTATGACGCGGATACGTCGAGGACGTCCGCCCAGTTGAGGATTCCGACCACGGCGGTCGGCATCTATACCGGTTGGGACAAGTTGAACGTGGACGACGCGGCGAGCACGGCCATGGGCGTTGTGACGTTGAACGATGACGGCCCGTGGGATTTCGGGAGCGATTTGGAGTATCCGGTGTTGCGCGGCGTGAGTGCGCGTTATCCCGACGGCAACACCACCGCTGCCGGTGTGCAGCGGCGCTTGCTGTCGCCGATATCGGTGACGCTGTCGCAGCGAAGCGACGCTGTGGCAGCGGAAGGTTCGACGGTAAGGTACGCGGTGGAATTGGATGCCGGCGGCAGCGTCGTGGTGACGATGAGTTGGTCGGTGGAATTGACCGGCTCCGGCGCCGGCCACGCCGAGGCGTCCGATTTTGCCAGTTCGACGAGAGGGACGGTAGCCCTGGTCAATACCAACAGCGCGGTTTTCAGTATACGGATAGCGCAGGACGGGACGCCGGAGCGGAGAGAGACGTATCGAGTGAGGCTAAGCGATTTGCGAGGCCCGGACAACGTGCATTTGGGTGTCGCCAGTTCCGCGGTCGTCAGCGTCATCGCCTCGAATGGGAGAAATTACGACGCCGACGGCAATAATCTGATAAACGTTGCGACGACGTCGCAGTTGGCGGCGATCCGCCATGACTTGGGCGGCGAAGGTTTGCGCGGCGTGGATGATGAAGGCGAGGCTGCTTACGAGGAGGCATTTTCGTTTTTCGACGAGGCCGAGACGTGTGCGGGCGATTGCAGGGGCTACGAATTGTCGAATGACCTGGATTTGTCGGGTGTGGAGTGGCAGCCGTTGGGCGGTGGCGTTGCCAACAGAGGCAACGGCGCCGGCGACGAATACACGGGGACGTTCGAGGGCAACGGTTTTGTGATAAGCGGCATGAGAATCGTTTTGGGGTCGAGATTGGATAACGTGGGCTTGTTCGGCATCTTGGGTGCCGGGGGGATGATCCGCAACACGGGCCTCAGGGACGTGGAGGTGGACTTGACGGATCGCTCCGTGGTTGCGGGCGCGTTGGCGGGTATCAACAAAGGCAGGATAGCGGCGAGCTACGTGGTGGGTGGCAGCGTGAAAACCGGTTATGGCGCGGGCGGGTTGGTGGGTACGAATGAAGGAGCGGTGATAGCCTGCTACGCGAACGTAGAAGCGCACGCGAAGTACAACAGCGACGAAGCCCTATCCGGGGGCTTGGTGAGCGCTCTGGCCGATTCTGGTGTCGTGAGCGCGAGTTACTCTATCGGGAAGCCTTCGGCGCGCGGCGGCGTGACGGGGGGGTTGGCGGGATGGCGTGCCGACGGCGGCGAGATCCAGTCAAGCTACTTCGACACGGAGCGCAGCGGGCTATCGTCATGTTGCGGTTCAGGCGCGTCGCTGCCGTATCGGTCGTCCAGGACGTCGGCCGAGTTGCGCGGCCCGACGACAGCTATGGGCATCTACGCTGGTTGGGACAAGTTGAACGTGGACGGCGTGGATCAGGGCGGCGACCGCGACTTGAACGACGACGCGCCGTGGGACTTTGGCAGTCCGTTCCAATATCCGGTATTGCGCCAGGGCCGAACCACAGCCACCGCGGAAGTGCATCCTGGGGGCGTCGACTATGACGTGAATGACAACAATTTGATAGACGTCGAGACCTCGACGCAGTTGCAGGCCATCGCCCACGATCTGGCGGGCGCCGGCAACGCCGCCGCCGCCGCCTATGGCGCTGCGTTTCCCGACGCCGTGCAGGGCATGGGTTGTCCCGGCACTTGCAAAGGTTATGAACTGTTGAACGACATAGACCTGTCCGGCGTCAACTGGACGCCGATAGGGGGCGGGCGCGTACTCGGCCCGTTTGCCAATCCGCCCGGGAATCGCTACAACGCGGTCTTTGAGGGTAACGGCCACGTCATCGAACGTTTGCATTTGTCGAGTACGGTCAGGAACTTGAATTCCGTGGGTTTGTTCGGTGTTCTGGGTTCCGACGGTGTCGTCCGCAACGTGGGTCTGGTGAACGTGAACGTCGACGTGGCCGAGTCGATCAGCTTCTGGGTGGGTGCGCTGGTGGGTGCCAACTTCGGCCAGGTGGCGGCGAGCTACGTGGTGGGCGGTATGGTGAGGGGCTTTTATGGTGTAGGCGGTCTGACGGGCAGGAATGAGAGGAATGAGAATAGAGAGGAGATCGTCGCTTCTTACGCCGACGTGACCGTGGCAGTGCGAAGAGATCGGGCTGGTGGTCTGGTGGGTTGGAACCGTGGCGGCAGGATCATAGCGAGTTATGCGCGCTCCCGGTTGAAGCGGCTGCCCTACAGTCCGGCTGCAACGAGAGTTGGCGGTGTGGTAGGTTTCAACGAGGGAAGCGGTGATAGACATAGACATGACGTGATCCAGAGCAGTTACTATGCCGGCGACGTCGGCGGTTGGGGCGGGGGTGGCGTGGGTGTGCCGGGGTCGCCGGCCAGGAGTGTGGGGAAGTTGCGCGAGCCGACCACGGCGACGGGCATCTACGATGGTTGGGACAAGTTGAACGTGGACGGCGTGGCGAGCACGGCTATGGGCGTTGTGACGTTGAACGATGACAGCCCGTGGGATTTTGGCAGTCCGTTCCAATATCCGGTGTTGCGTGGCGTGAGCGCGCGCTATCCCCACGGCAACACCACCGCTACCGGCGTGCAGTGGCGCTTGCAGTCGCCGGTATTGGTGGCGTTGTCGCAGCGAGGCGACGCTGTGGTAGCGGAAGGTTCGACGGTAAGGTACGCGGTGGAATGGGATGCCGGCGTCAGCGCCGTGGTGACGATGAGTTGGTCGGTGGAATTGACCGGTTCCGGCGTCGGCCACGCCGAGGCGTCCGATTTTGCCGATTCGACGAGAGGGACGGTGGCCCTGGTCAATACCGACAGCGCGGTTTTCAGTATACGGATAGCGCGGGACGGGACGCCGGATCGGAGAGAGACGTATCGAGTGAGGCTAAGCGATTTGCGAGGTCCGGACAACGTGCGTTTGGATGTCGCCAGTTCCGCGGTCGTCAGCGTCATCGCCCCGGATGGGAGAAATTACGACGCCGACGGCAATAATCTGATAGACGTTTCGACGACGTCGCAGTTGGCGGCGATCCGCCATGACTTGGGCGGCGAAGGTTTGCGTGGCGTGGATGATGAAGACAGGGCTGCTTACGAAGAGGCGTTTCCGTTTTTCGACGAGGTCGCGACGTGTGCGGGCGGTTGCAAGGGCTACGAATTGTTGAACGACGTAGATTTGTCGGGCATAGAGAACTGGACGCCGATAGGGGGGGGCGATCCGATAGCGTATTACACCGCTGTTTTTGAAGGCAACGGTCACGTCATAAGCAAATTGCGTATTCACAGGCCGTCGTCACGGTTGCATCACGCGGGGTTGTTTGGTGGCACAAGCGACGTCGGCACAATCCGCAACGTGGGTCTTAGGGACGTGAACGTAAGAGTGGGGGGCGGCAGTTTTTATACGGGCGCCTTGGTGGGCCGTAACCACGGCAAAGTGGCGGCGAGTTACGTGGTAGGCGGCAGCGTAGAAGGTGTCTGGTCGGCGGGCGGTTTGGCGGGTGCCAATTATGGCACGGTAATAGCGAGTTACGCGGACGTGGAAGTGCATGCGGATGAACACGGATCGGGTGGTCTGATAGGCGAAGCCGGTATAGGTTCGGTGGTGAGCGCCAGTTACTCCATTGGTATGGTGACAGGGGGGACATACGATGGAAGCACCTTACGGGGCGGCTTGTTGGGGGGGCGTAATGAAACCGACGCCGACAAATATGACGTTCAGGCAAGCTACTTTGACAGGGTGCGCAGCGGGCAGACTTCGTGCTGCGGCCAGAACGTGCCGTCGTATGACGCGGATACGTCGAGGACGTCCGCCCAGTTGAGGGCTCCGACCACGGCGGTCGGCATCTATAGCGGTTGGGACAAGTTGAACGTGGACGACGCGGCGAGCACGGCCATGGGCGTTGTGACGTTGAACGATGACAGCCCGTGGGATTTCGGGAGCGATTTGGAGTATCCGGCGTTGCGTGGCGTGAGCGCGCGTTATCCCGGTGGCAACACCACCGCTGCCGGCGTGCAGCGGCGCTTGCTGCCGCCGGTATCGGTGACGCTGTCGCAGCGAAGCGACGCTGTGGTAGCGGAAGGTTCGACGGTAAGGTACGTGGTGGAATTGGATGCCGTCGGCAGCGTCGTGGTGACGATGAGTTGGTCGGTGGAATTGACCGGTTCCGGCGCCGGCCACGCCGAGGCGTCCGATTTTGCCGATTCGACGAGAGGGACGGTGGCCCTGGTCAATACCGACAGCGCGGTTTTCAGTATACGGATAGCGCAGGACGGGACGCCGGATCGGAGAGAGACGTATCGAGTGAGGTTAAGCGATTTGCGAGGCCCGGACAACGTGCATTTGGGTGTCGCCAGTTCCGCGGTCGTCAGCGTCATCGCCCCGGATGGGAGAAATTACGACGCCGACGGCAATAATCTGATAGACGTTTCGACGACGTCGCAGTTGGCGGCGATCCGCCATGACTTGGGCGGCGAAGGTTTGCGCGGCGTGGATGATGAAGACAGGGCTGCTTACGAAGAGGCGTTTCCGTTTTTCGACGAGGTCGCGACGTGTGCGGGCGATTGCAAGGGCTACGAATTGTTGAACGACCTGGACTTGTCGGGCATAGAGAACTGGACGCCGATAGGGGGCGGCGATCCGATAGCGTATTACACCGCTGTTTTTGAAGGCAACGGCCACGTCATAAGCAAATTGCGTATTCACAGGCCGTCGTCACGGTTGCATCACGCGGGGTTGTTTGGTGGCACAAGCGACGTCGGCACAATCCGCAACGTGGGTCTTAGGGACGTGAGCGTAAGAGTGTGGGGCGGCAGTTATTATACGGGCGCCTTGGTGGGTCGTAACCACGGCAAAGTGGCGGCGAGTTGGGTGATAGGCGGCAGCGTAGGAGGCGTCTTTTCGGCGGGCGGTCTGGTGGGTATCAATAGTGGCACGGTAATAGCGAGTTACGCGGACGTGGAAGTGCATGCGATTGTGCACAGATCGGGTGGTTTGATAGGCGAAGCCGGTATAGGTTCGGTGGTGAGCGCCAGTTACTCCATTGGTATGGTGACAGGGGGAGAATACGGCGGAAGCATCTTAAGGGGTGGCTTGTTGGGGGGGGGGCGTAATGAGCCCGACGCCGTCAGATATGACGTTCAGGCAAGCTACTTTGACAGGGTGCGCAGCGGGCAGGCTTCATGCTGCGGCCAGGACATGCCGTCGTTTGACGCGGATACGTCGAGGACGTCCGCCCAGTTGAGGATTCCGACCACGGCGGTCGGCATCTATACCGGTTGGGACGAGTTGAACGTGGACGACGCGGCGAGCACGGCCATGGGCGTTGTGACGTTGAACGATGACGGCCCGTGGGATTTCGGGAGCGATTTGGAGTATCCGGTGTTGCGCGGCGTGAGCGCGCGTTATCCCGACGGCAACACCACCGCTGCCGGTGTGCAGCGGCGCTTGCTGTCGCCGATATCGGTGACGCTGTCGCAGCGAAGCGACGCTGTGGCAGCGGAAGGTTCGACGGTAAGGTACGCGGTGGAATTGGATGCCGGCGGCAGCGTCGTGGTGACGATGAGTTGGTCGGTGGAATTGACCGGCTCCGGCGCCGGCCACGCCGAGGCGTCCGATTTTGCCAGTTCGACGAGAGGGACGGTAACCCTGGTCAATACCAACAGCGCGGTTTTCAGTATCCGGATAGCGCAGGACGGGACGCTGGAGCGGAGAGAGACGTATCGAGTGAGGCTAAGCGATTTGCGAGGCCCGGACAACGTGCATTTGGGTGTCGCCAGTTCCGCGGTCGTCAGCGTCATCGCCTCGAATGGGAGAAATTACGACGCCGACGGCAATAATCTGATAAACGTTGCGACGACGTCGCAGTTGGCGGCGATCCGCCATGACTTGGGCGGCGAAGGTTTGCGCGGCGTGGATGATGAAGGCGAGGCTGCTTACGAGGAGGCATTTTCGTTTTTCGACGAGGCCGAGACGTGTGCGGGCGATTGCAGGGGCTACGAATTGTCGAATGACCTGGATTTGTCGGGTGTGGAGTGGCAGCCGTTGGGCGGTGGCGTTGCCAACAGAGGCAACGGCGCCGGCGACGAATACACGGGGACGTTCGAGGGCAACGGTTTTGTGATAAGCGGCATGAGAATCGTTTTGGGGTCGAGATTGGATAACGTGGGCTTGTTCGGCATCTTGGGTGCCGGGGGGATGATCCGCAACACGGGCCTCAGGGACGTGGAGGTGGACTTGACGGATCGCTCCGTGGTTGCGGGCGCGTTGGCGGGTATCAACAAAGGCAGGATAGCGGCGAGCTACGTGGTGGGTGGCAGCGTGAAAACCGGTTATGGCGCGGGCGGGTTGGTGGGTACGAATGAAGGAGCGGTGATAGCCTGCTACGCGAACGTAGAAGCGCACGCGAAGTACAACAGCGACGAAGCCCTATCCGGGGGCTTGGTGAGCGCTCTGGCCGATTCTGGTGTCGTGAGCGCGAGTTACTCTATCGGGAAGCCTTCGGCGCGCGGCGGCGTGACGGGGGGGTTGGCGGGATGGCG
Organism: Candidatus Oxydemutator sp.; assembly: GCA_965203445.1. GTDB lineage: Bacteria > Pseudomonadota > Gammaproteobacteria > Poriferisulfidales > Oxydemutatoraceae > Oxydemutator. The sequence continues at coordinate 2,230,899 of OZ241883.1, read as the reverse complement.
TGCCGACGGCGGCGAGATCCAGTCAAGCTACTTCGACACGGAGCGCAGCGGGCTATCGTCATGTTGCGGTTCAGGCGCGTCGCTGCCGTATCGGTCGTCCAGGACGTCAGCCGAGTTGCGCGGCCCGACGACGGCTATGGGCATCTACGCTGGTTGGGACAAGTTGAACGTGGACGGCGTGGATCAGGGCGGCGACCGCGACTTGAACGACGACGCGCCGTGGGACTTTGGCAGTCCGTTCCAATATCCGGTATTGCGCCAGGGCCGAACCACAGCCACCGTACAAGCGCAGTATTCGAGTCAAACGAGGATAAGTCTGACGCCTGTATTAGATGGGAGCAGGGCCGTGTCGGAAGGGGAGAGGGCGAGCTACGTGGTGAGTTTGGAGCGGGCGTTGCCGTTGGGCGTGACCGCGAGTTGGAGTTGGGCGGTGGACGGCGGTGTGGTCGGTGCCGATGACTTTGACGACACGACCAGAGGAAACGTGGTCATCGCACCGGGTCGCAGCAGCGCGTCGTTCTCGTTGGCGGTGGCCGTGGACGGTTTCTCCGAACCGGAGGAGGTTTTCGAGGTGTCGTTGGGCGACGCGGTGCTTAGCGGGAACGCCGACAACGCGAGTTTGGGTCGAGGTTCCGTCGTGCAAACGACGATAGCGGCCAATGGAGATCTCCGAGTGACGGTGGCGGCGGCGTCCGCTACGGTGGACGAGGGTGCTACTGCGACGTTTATGGTGAGGCTGGTGGGCGTCGGTGCCGGCGATGGCGCCGTGACCGTGGAATATGAGATTACCGCCGTCTCCGAAGGTTTGACGCCCGCCGACTTGCAGAGCGTGACCGCAATGGATCGCGGCGGCGTTACCAGTGTGCGGGTGGTCGCGCTGCCGGTTACCGGGAGCGTAACGGTGGGCGTCGGCGATATCGCGAGAGTATCGGTGCGGGTGGCTGGCGACGATACGCCGGGTGAAAGCGGCGAGCAGTTTCGTTTGCGGCTGACGGGCTGCCGGAATTGCGGCCTGTTCGCGGAAATAGGAGTGCCGGCGGCGTCGCAGGTCGGCATACGCGACAGGATTTCCGTGGTGTCCGCGCACGTATATTTGCAGGGCGCGTACGCCGGCGGCGATCGCATGAGAACCCGGTTGATCGAGTATCTGCCGGCGAGTTCGCCCTACGGGACGGCGCCGTGGAACGCGCCGCAGATAACGGTGCCGGGGATGAGTGCCGGTGATTTCGGCTTGTCCGGCGTTACCGACACGGTCGTGGATTGGGTACTGGTGGAGTTGAGAAAGACGCCGCGACACGCCGGCGCCGCGGCCGCCGTCACACCGTTGGCGCGCCAGGCGGCGTTGTTGTTGGGCGACGGCACGATAGTCGGCGTGGACGGCCTGAATGGTGACGCGCTGCGAACCGAGGGTGTGCTTTTTGGCGCAGGCATAGATAGCGCGAGCGAGGATTTGTACGTGCTGATCCACCACCGCAATCATTTGTCGGTGATGGCGACGGCCACGGCCGTCGCCTGCGACGCCGGCGCCGGTGCCGATTATTGCGTGGACTTCCGGCTCCAGCCGTCGCACCAGAACTGCCAGGCGCCGTTGGCCGGCGGTCGCTATGCGATGTTTGCCGGGGATACCGACGGTGACAATGACGTGGACGCCGACGACGAGGCCGCGATCCGGGCGAGCAACCTTGAGACTATAGGCAGGCGGCACTACCGGGCGGTCTCCGGCAACGGCTACGCGATAGACGCCGATTTGGACTTTGACGGCGAGGTGCTCTCGGCGGACCGCCGTTATATCATTCTGAATAAGATCGGAAACACTCTGCCCCTCGCCTGCGCCGTCCGTTAGTCGCCCCGCTTGGCTTTGGCAATTCCGCGGTTGTAGTAGGGCGTCCGCATCACCGGGTTCGCGTCCAATCGCCCGGTCGTAGTCTTTTCCGGTGCAGGGCGGGGTCAATCAGCTTGGCCCGCGTATCCGCTTTGTTCAGCGGCATGGCGGCATTATAGAGAGAGGGGCGGGATGGTATGGGGGGAAGTTGTGGCCTGGTTGGCGTCGCCGGCCATGGCTTGGTTGACGCCGTCGCCGGCTTGGTGCAAGGCCGTCGCCGCCGGATGGCGGATGGGGACAGGGGCGGTACGGAAGTGGACATCGTGATAGAGCGCGGCGCGACGGCTTGGCGGGGGTGGAGGTGAAGACGTCTGCCACAGTCACAAAGTCCGACTTTCGCGGACTGCGCAAACTCAGGGACGCAACGGGCGAACGTTTCGCGGGCGGGGTGCTGGTGTATAACGGCGAGAGGCTCCTGCCTTTCGGCGACAGACTGTATGCCGTGCCGTCGCAGACGCTTTGGGAGACGACAGCCTGATAGAATGGAATTTCTCCCGACGACTGTGACTCTGGTCATAGTAAGAGATGTCAGGAGAGTATTCATTTCAATGGAAGCCAAAAGCTTCTCTTGGGAAGTGGCTTTTTGGCATAAACAAAATTATGGATTGGAGGAACTATGGCCAACACTAATGTCCCCGCAACAACTGTCAAGCGCCTAAGGGAGGAATTAAATGGGCGATGTTGACGAATGGAATAAACTGGGAAATCCATAGGGTTGATTGCGATGGAAAAGTACAGAGCAAAAAGCTGCTTGCTTTTGATTTTCTTGAGTTAAATCCGAAAAATGGCGACCATCAGCAAATGCTTTTTCTGTTGTGCAAACGTGGTGTGGCAAAAGATGTAATAACTGAGTTTTATGAATATAGGCAATCAGTAAACCGTTATACCGTCGGCGCAGTTTTATTGACGGAACCGGTGATAAATATAATCCGAAGAGAAGTCCGAAAAATAAAGGCGGGCTTGAAGGTTGGAGCGGATGAAATCAAGGAAATGATAGCTGATGAAGTTATCAAACGCGATTTGATTGAAAGCGACGAAGCTAAAAAGCGCATAAAGCAAGTGGCAAAAGCAACGAAACAGCGTGAGAAGTCAAAAATTAAAATGGAAACGGAGTCGGACCCTGTTCTGGTTGTTGATAACGAGCAGAGCTGAAATAGATTTTGTACTTGGGCTATGTTCGGTGCTATAAGTGCCTAGTCAACTATTGAGTCGGCGAAGTGCTTCTCAGCGCCTATTTACAGTTAAAACACCAGTACCCGTTCGTGCGGACCTTAATTGCAATTCAGTTTGACTGACCTTCCCCCTACATTAGTATTAGTCCCGCTGACATTGGGAGAATTTCTATTCTATTTCCGTAGAATGTTTCTTGCAGGGTACTCGCCAAATAAAAGGCCGTTTGTTCTTTGCAAATGCTCTTCAGACGCTCTCGAAAAAGCCTTTGTCGACGGTGATGTCCTTGACGGTTCGTTGTTCTACGCGAACTCCGATTTCGTATTCGACCAGCAGATCGCACAATTCGTCGCCGTCAATCAGGTCTATGGGTGGCGCGCCGGGTTTGTTTGCTTCCGACCTTGCAGAGGAGGTGAAGGTCCCGGTGGTGATGAGTATGCCTTTGTCGCCTCGGCCGGCCATGGCGCCGCGAAAGTCTCTGACGGCGCCGGCGGAGACGCTGCCGAAATAGCGCTTGCACTGAAAGTACGTCGGGAAGCTCACCAATGACACCTTATACGTGCCGACGCCATCTATGCCCTGATCGCCCGACTTGCCCAGGACCTCGACGTTGCGAAACCCGGCCTCTTTGAGGATGCGCATCGTGAGGCGCTCGAATGCATCCGGGGCTATGTTCTTCAGTGTCTTCAGCAGGCTGTTCTTCCAGCCATCTTCCGCCTCGTCGTCTTCTATGTTGTCTTCTTGATCTTCTGTCTGTCCAATCTGGTTTTTTCTTAACTTATACAACTTGTTCCGCTTAGTTTTTAATGCCTTGTAGTCTTTTATCAGTTTATTCTCATCTGCCAGGTATTCGAGTCCCGTGGAAGTGGCCGACCAGACCCCGCGTTCGCTGTTGTTTACCGCCTCCAACTTTTTGAGTTGCGTAAGGACCCACCCGATCTTGTAAAGAATCTTGGGGCGTCCCTCATGTGCAGATCCTTGCGGAAACTTTACTTCGAGTTGTGCTTCGCTGATTCCGGCAATCTCGGGAACGGTTTTCTCCAACTCTGATTTGGTCGCAGAACCACCTTCTTTTTTGATGGCCTTCAGTGTCGGGAACAGAAGTTCTTTTATCTTAGGGAGTGGTTTCACGTCGGTCATTTTTTGTCGTCGCCGTGTTCTTACACGGGTGCCGATGTATCGGCCTGAGGGCAAAGCGTGCGCTTTCGCCAATCTGGCTCCCCGAGACGGGCTCGAACCGCCGACCTAGTGATTAACAGTCACCCGCTCTACCAACTGAGCTATCGGGGAACGCAAGGAGCAGACTGAAAGTGTAAAGGAGAGGGTGGCGACAAGTCAATCAGCATGAAGCTCAGTTTATTTTTATAGCCGGTTGCCAGAGTTTCAGACTTGTTTGCGGGCGGGGTGTATCGTGATCTATTTGGTCGGGAAGGCTGTCACTCTACTGAATGTGCAGTCAGGAACATTGATTTTCCAAGAGCAGTGAAAAAATCCTGATAGGGTTGAGGGTCATCCACCGCCGTGTTTTGATACTGAGCGCTCGCTCTGACCAGTAATTGCGTTTTCCCTCTAGGGCGGACCGTGACGGTCATTCTGAGTTGATAGCCGTCTAATTTTGTCGCGCTGACAGTGCCAAGAGTTTCGTCGGCTTTGTCCACTATGAAACCCAAATCTTGCAGGGTCGCTATGACGGTCCGCAGAGTCTTATTTTTTTCCGTCGTATCAAATGCCCGTGTTTGGATACTGCGCAGGCTGACTTGACTTTGCGACGTCGCTAAAATCTGCTGTTTCGAAGACATTTGGCAACTTGTCGCCAGAAAACATACAGCGACCGAAACCAGCGCGATCATTGATCGTTTCATATTTCTTGTGCCTCCAGGAAAACGGATTTGGATAGACTGCTAAAAAACTTCTGATATATCTCTGGATCATTGATGCTTTCGACTTTGCTTATATCCCCCTGGGTGTTCCAGACAATCCTCTGAAAAGAGATCCTAACGAAATGGTTTTTGTCATCGTCTTTAGTTGCTGGCCTGATTACTAGGGCCACTCGTATTTTTTGTTCCTTGTCAACGGGCGTTACCGATCCAGTGAGTGACGCGAGAAGGACAGAAAGGATTATCTGACCGGCCTCGGTGGCGTCCCTCTCTTTTGAGCCGACCACGATGCCTAGACTTGTTTCGCTTTCGTCGAGATTAAATCCTAAGTCTTGTATGATGCCTGTAGAGGCGGCCAACAGTTTTTTTTCGGAAATGCCTTCGTATTTTCTTGTCTGGAGAGTTCTTTGCTCCAAAGTTTCCGGTGAGAGTTGCAGGGCGTCTTCGGGTATTTGCGGTGCGCACCCAGCTGTAATCAGGCACAAGAACAGTGCTGTGGAGCGGCAGGATGAGTTTTTTATCAATGTCTTCATTGACTGATTTGCGTTTTCTTAGAATCGCGACGTGTGGTAGGCAAAGTCTTTTACTTTTCCTTTATCATCAAATTTGATAACTACAGTTAACGTCCTTTGCGATTTGCTGTCTGCTCCAGCAGAGCGGCTGACTCCTCCACCTACTCCGGCCCCGACTGAAGAGCGACCACCCAAAATCAACGCGAGAATTCCTCCTTTGCTTTTTGAATAGGCGGTATCGGTGGCAATTTTGTCGTATATCCATACTTCGTTTCTTTTTTCATCGGTGGTTACGATATTGGGGGATCCCAGGACTGTGGCAACGTCTGCCCCGGTCATTCCTACCCGTATTTCTTTTTGGACCTTCCCGACAGTCATTCGATCGGCGGAGTCGTCCTGGACCGCTTCTTTATGTTGAGCGGCGCTCATACAGGCGGATAGCAGTATCGAGCTGAGCAATACTGCGCAAATTTCTTTCGTTTTTTTCATCGGGTTTCTCCTGCGTGCGCGCGCGACGCGCCTTCGTCAGAGGCTTTATTATATCATCCCCCGACCATTTCCCTGACCCTGTCTATGGCTCTTTTCAACGTCTCGGTTTCGGTCGCGAACGAGAAGCGCAGGTGGTTGGCCATGCCGAACGCGATGCCCGGCACCGTCGCCACGTGGTGTTTCATCAATAGATACTCGGCCAATTCCAAGTCGTTGTTCACCTCGGGGTGGCGCTCGATGACGCCCGAAAAATTCGGGAATATATAAAAACTTCCGTCCGGTTCCAGCGCCTCTACGCCGTCCATTTTTTGCAGCGCGTCGTAGGCGTAGGCGCGGCGCGCGGTGAAGGTCTCGCGCATGTTGACGACGAAATCGAGCGGCCCGTCCATCGCCGCGCGCGCCGCCTCCTGCGAGATCGAGCACGGGTTCGAGGTGCTCTGCGACTGGATTTTTTTCATCACCGCTATCAGTTTTTCGGGGCCGGCGGCGTAGCCGATGCGCCAGCCGGTCATCGAGTAGGCCTTCGACACGCCGTTGATCACGATGGTTCTGGCGTGCAGCTCCGGGCATACGTTGACGATGTTCACGAACGGTTCGCCGGTGAACACGAAGTGTTCGTAGATGTCGTCGCTGCATATATAGACGTTCGGGTGCTGCAACAGCACTTCGGCGAGCGCCGCCAGTTCGTCCCTTGAGTACAACATCCCCGACGGGTTGTTCGGACTGTTCAGCATCAGCAGCCGGGTATTCTCGTTGATGTAGCGCCGCAACTGCGGCGCGGTAATCTTGTAGTTCTGGGCGCCGTCGGCGGCGATAATCACCGGCTCGGCGTCGGCGAGCTTGATCATTTCCGGGTACGAGATCCAAAACGGCGCCGGCGTCAGCACCTCGTCGCCGTCGTCGAGCAGCGCCTGGCAAAGGTTGTAGAGGCTGTGCTTGGCGCCGCACGACACTATGATTTGTTCGCTCGCGTAGTCGAGGTCGTTGTCGCGTTTGAGCTTGTTCACGATGGCCTGCTTCAGTTCCGCGGTGCCGTCGACCGCGGTATAACCGGTCTTGCCGTCGCGCATCGCGCGCGCGGCCGCGTCCTTGACGTGTTCCGGCGTCGGAAAATCCGGCTGGCCGACGGCCAGGTTGATGACGTCCTTGCCCTCGGCGCGCAACCGGTTCGACAGCGCCGATATGCTGAGCGTCTGCGACGGGCTGATTTTTTGCGTACGTTGGGCGAAGGGTCTGGTCGGCATCGTCGTCTCTGGCTTGGGTCGTGGCGGCGCGCCACCCCGTTCGGGCTGCTATCATAATGGCCACGCCGCCAGAAATAAAGTGTATGTATGGGGCCACAAACAATCCATGTTCCTGGTAATCCGCGAACTCCTCCTGCCGGGTTGAAGTTGAAGCGCTTTCCCGGTGTATTCCTCTTCGGGCGTTCCTCTTCGGACGACGCGGGTAGGTGCAGCAGTGTTCTCTGCCCGCGTGCTTCAGGTATTCGTCAGACTCCCGCCACGACGCTCCAAGCGTACTGCTGCCTTGAGAAGTGATATGATGGGGAATATATTTGATACCATCAAACGAGATTGAATGAAGACACACCGGACAATCGGCTATCGGCTGCACACGCAGACGCAGGCCAAGGCGCGCAAGTTGGCGGGCACCGCCGGTGCGTGCCGGTTCGTGTGGAACCATTTTGTGGCCAAGTTGCGTGGCGAGTACGCCACGCATAACGAGTGCCATTACCGGTTTTATTCCCTGGGAAAGCGGTTCACGTCGTTGCGCAGGGACGAGGATACGTGGTTGCAGGAGTATTCCATGGCGATAGTGCGGCAGTCGTTGAAGCCTATAGAGACGGCATACCGGCAATTCTTCAAGAAGGAGGGCGGCCGCCCGGGATTTCACGTGCGGCTATCGGGATAATGCGGACGTGAATACCGCATGGAACATATTGGCCTTCGGGAATGGGGCTGCTGGACGTGGTAAAACCGGAGGGGCGACTCATCTGGTGGAACGTCAAATGGATACACGGTACCACTCGATGGTGTCATGTATATAATTCCCATATGATGCCCCCCATGGAGGCCGATGACGGACGAAACCGCCGCCGCCGCTGACCGCAGCGCGGCGTTGCTGATGTCCGTTGCCGTCGGCGCACGCGGCGGGCGGCGCGGTCTAAATGAGTTTGTCGAATTGGCCGCGTCTGCTGGCGTAGAGAGTCGCGGTTTGATGCGCGCGCGTCGCACCCGCCCCGATCCCCGCTACTTCATCGGCAGCGGCAAGGCCGAGGAGGTTCGGCAATGGGTGCGTGAAAACGACGTGCGTCTGCTGATTGTGGACCGCGACCTGACGCCGGGGCAGGAGCGCAACCTCGAAAGCCGCATCCAGGCGAGGGTGCTCGACCGCACCGGCCTGATACTGGACATTTTCTCGCAGAGGGCGCAGTCGCACGAGGGCAAGTTGCAGGTCGAACTGGCGCAGCTCGAGTACCTCTCGACGCGCCTTGTGCGTGGCTGGAGCCACCTCGAGCGGCAAAAGGGCGGCATCGGCCTGCGTGGCCCCGGCGAGAAGCAGCTCGAGACCGACCGCCGTCTCCTGCGCCGGCGCATGGACGGCATCGCGCGCCAGCTCGAGCGCATCAAGCGCCAGCGTCGGCAGCGCCGGCGCCGGCGCCGCAAGAACGCGCTGTTCTCGGTCGCGCTGGTGGGTTACACCAACGCCGGCAAATCCACCCTGTTCCGCGCGCTGACCGAATCCGGCGCCGACGGCGAGAGCAGGATGTTCGCGACGCTCGATCCGCTCGTTCGCAAGGTGAATCTTCCCGGCGGCGGCGTGTTGATCGGCGACACGGTCGGCTTCATCCGCAATCTGCCGCACGAACTGGTCGAGGCGTTCAATGCGACGCTGCTGGAAGTGCGCGAGTCCGACTTGATCGTGCACGTCGAGGACGCCTCCGATCCGGACTGCGCCGAACGCCGCCACCAGGTCGAGGTGGTGCTCGCCTCGATCGGCGCCGCCGGCATCCCGAAGATCAACGTGTTCAACAAGATAGATCGCATCGGCGAGCAGCCGTGCCTGGTGCGCGGCAACGGCGCGCGTGCCGGCGTCGCCGGCGTGCGCTTGTCGGCGCTGGCGCGGCAGGGGCTGGATTTGCTCAAACGGGCCCTGCACGAGCAACTGTCGCCGCGTCGGCGCATCTACCGGCTCGACGTGCCGGTCGGCGCCCCCGCCTTGCGCGCTTTCCTCTACGACAACGGCAGCATCCTGAGCGAGCGCTACGTTCCGGACGAGGGTTGGAGCCTGCGCTTCGAGCTGGGAGAGATCGCGCTGCGGAGACTGCAAAAACGCTTCGGCCGCGTCGCGGTGCGCGACGGCCGCGCTGGTGCCGGTCTGCGCACTTGACGGTTCGCGTGTTCGAGTAGATCAGATAGTCCTCCCATTGGTCTTGGAACTTTGCCGTTGTCCGGGATTGGCGGTATAATCATCAAATGAAAATCCTGATAGTCTTGACGTCCCACGACCGCCTCGGCGACACTGGTGCCGCTACCGGTTTCTGGCTCGAGGAGCTGGCGGCGCCGTACTACGTGTTCAAAGACGCCGGCGCCGAGATTGCGCTGGCCTCGCCCGCGGGCGGGCAGCCGCCGCTCGATCCGAAGAGCGACGATCCTGCTTCGCAGACCGAGGCGATCACGCGCTTCAAGGGCGACGACGAGGCGCAGCAGGCGCTCGCCGCCACGTTGAAGCTGGCCGACGTGTCGGGCGCGGACTACGATGCGGTGTTTTATCCGGGTGGCCACGGGCCGTTGTGGGATCTGGCCGAGGACGCTTCCTCAATCGCGCTGGTCGAGACGATGCACGCCGCCGGCAAGCCGGTCGCAGCGGTCTGCCACGGGCCGTGCGTGCTGCGTCGCGCGAAGACGCCGGACGGCGCGCCATTGGTGCGCCACCGCGCGGTGACGGGTTTTTCCAACACCGAGGAGGACGCGGCCGGATTGCGCGACGTCGTGCCTTTTCTGGTCGAGGATGACCTGAAAGAGAACGGCGGGCGCTATTCCAAGGGCGACGACTGGCAGCCGCACGTCGCGGTGGCGGACAACTTGATAACCGGCCAGAACCCGGCGTCGTCCGCGCCGGTCGCGCACGAGGTGCTGCGACAACTGGCGGCACGCTGAGGTGTATGGGGCCAGAAACATACCGGACAATATCCTAGCCGCAAAAAGACAGCCGACGTGTAAATAAAGCACGTCGGCCACCTTTTGCCGTTCGGAATAGAGTCCAGTATGTTTCTGGCCTTATACAATCTTGCGCCCGCAGGCGACTTTCAATATACTGACCATCATGCCTTGGAACCAATCATCAAACGGCGAACGCGATCCGTGGAAATCCGGCGCCGGCGGCGGCCCGCCCGATTTGTTCGAGATATTTCGCAAGATGTTCGGTGGCGGCTTCGGCGGCAAGGGTGGCGGCGGCAGGATCAGCTCGCTGAATCTCGGCCTGATAGCCGCGCTGCTCGTAGTGATCTGGCTGTTCTCCGGCATCTACATCGTCAGCGAGGGCCAGCGCGGGGTGGAGTTGCGCTTCGGCGCGTACAGTGCGACGACGCTGCCCGGTCCGCACTGGCACATTCCGTACCCGATAGAGACGGTCGAGGAAGTGGACGTTGACCGTATTCGCTCGGCGACCAACAAGTCGCACATGCTGACCGAGGACGAGAACATCGTCGAGGTCGAGCTGGCGGTGCAGTACCGCGTCAAGGACGCCTCGAACTATCTGTTCAACGTGCGCCTGCCGGACGTCGGCGAGGACTTCCGCGACCAGTCGGTCGGCACCCTGTTCCAGGTCATGGAGAGCGCGCTGCGCGAGGTCGTCGGCAAGAGCCGCATGGACTTCGTGCTGGGCGAGGGGCGCGCCGAGATCGCCGCGCGCATCAAGCAGCTGATGCAGCAGGTGCTGGACCAGTACCGCTCCGGCCTCGAGGTGGTGACGGTGAACTTGCAGCAGTCGCAGCCGCCGGAGGCGGTGCAGGGCGCGTTCGCCGACGCCATCAAGGCGCGCGAGGACGAGATCCGCTTCATCAACGAGGCCGAGGCCTACTCCAACGGCATCATCCCGCAGGCGCGTGGCGAGGCCGCGCGCATGGTGCAGGAGGCGACCGCCTACCGCGAGCGCGTGACCGCGAACTCCGAGGGCGAGGCGCATCGCTTTCTGAAGCTCTACGGGGAATACCGCAAGGCGCCCGAGGTCACGCGCAAGCGCCTCTATCTGCAGGCGATGCAGTCGGTATTGTCGAAGAGCAACAAGGTCATGGTGGACGTCAAGGGCAGCAACAACATATTCTACCTGCCGCTCGACCGCCTGATGAAGGGTGGTGGCAACGTGCCGCCCGTGCCCGAAGCCGCCGGTGACGCCGGCACCTCGTCCGGCGACGCGCAGTCCATGCGCGAAAAGATGACGTCGCAGGCGCGTCGCGCGTTGCGCGGCGCGAGAGAGGGACGCGATGGGCGCTAAAGTGACCGGCGCCGTCGTCGCCCTGCTTGCGGTCGTCGTCTATTTCTCGACCTATATCGTCGATCAGCGCGAGAAGGCGCTGCTGTTCCGCCTGGGCGAGATCGTGCGTTCCGACGTCAAGCCGGGGTTGCATTTCAAATACCCGTTGATCAACAACGCGCGCGTGTTCGACGCGCGCATCCTGACGCTGAACGCGCGCCCGGAAAGCTTCCTGACGGTCGAGAAGAAGAACGTCACCGTGGACTTCTTCGCCAAGTGGCGCATCCTCAACGTGGCGCAGTACTACCGCGCGACGCGCGGCGACGAGCGCAACGCCCAGAGCCGCCTGTCGCAGATCATGAAGGATGGCCTGCGCAACGAGTTCGGCAAGCGCACGATCAAGCAGGCCGTCTCCGGCGAGCGCAGCGCGATCATGGAGAGTCTGCAAGTCAAGGCCAACTCGCTTGCCAGCGAACTGGGCATCGAGGTCGTGGACGTGCGCGTAAGCCGCATTGATCTGCCCGACGACGTCAGCGGCGCGGTGTATTCGCGCATGCGCGCCGAGCGCAACCGCGTGGCCAGGGACTTCCGCGCGCGCGGCATGGAGGAGGCCGAGCGCATCCGCGCCAAGGCCGACCGCGAGCGCATCGAGATCGTCGCCGACGCCTACCGTGAGGCCGAGAAAATTCGCGGCGACGGCGACGCCACCTCGGCCAAGACCTATGCCGAGGCCTATAACCTGGATCCTGAGTTCTACGCCTTCATGCGCAGCATCGGCGCCTACGAGGACGCCTTCGGCGGCAACGATACGCTCGTGGTCGAACCCGATTCGGAGTTTTTCAATTATTTCGACAAACAAGGCAGCCCCTGAGTCGGGTGGCTCCCCGCGTCCTACGGCGCTCACCCCGCAACCGCGCAGCCTGCCACCGCTTGTTACCGACATGGCGACGGATAGTCCCGAATGAGATGGTCGGACTTGTTCGTGGTCCTCGGTCTGGTGATGATCTTCGAGGGTTTGCTGCCGTTCTTAAGTCCTGAGAAATCGCGCGGCGTGGCGAGGATGGTGGAGCAGCTCAGCAATTTCCGGCTCAGGGCGCTGGGTTTGGTCGCGCTGATCGGCGGCGCCGTGCTGATATACGTCGCCGGTCGCGGCTATTGACGTTGCCGCGACGCCGCGCGACGCATGGCGACCACGGCAAAGTGACGACCGGGCGATGGCGGAGCGCGACTCCAGCAGGGGCAGGACCGACCGCTGGCTGCTGCCGGAAGGCATAGAACAGGCGCTGCCCGGCGAGGCGCGGCGCATCGAGGGTCTGCGCCGACGCATGTTCGACCTGTTCGACTCCTGGGGCTACGAGCAGGTGATCACGCCGCCGGTGGATTATCTTGAATCGCTGCTTACCGACGCCGACGAGGATCTCAACCTCCAGGTCTTCAAGCTCACCGACCAGCTGAGCGGACGCCTGCTCGGCATCCGCGCCGACATGACGCCACAGGTGGCGCGCATGGACGCCCACGCGCTGTACTCGCAAGGGGTCAACCGCCTGTGCTACGCCGGCTGGGTGTTGAAGGCGCGCGGTGAGGGCGTCTCGCCTTCGCGCTCGCTGTTGCAGTTCGGCGCCGAACTCTACGGGCACGACGGCGTCGGCAGCAGCCTCGAGGTCATCCGCCTGATGCTGGCGGCGCTGGACCAGGCGGGTGTGGGCGACGTGCACCTCGATCTGGGGCACGTCGGCATCTGCATGGGTTTCGCGCAGGCGGCCGGGCTTGCGCCGCGGCAGAGCGCTTTGCTACTCGACCTGCTGAACACCAAGGCCGTTCACGAGATCGAGTACTACCTGGAGAGCCAGAACATCGGGCGGCGCCAGATAGACCGGTTCACCGCGCTGGCCGATCTATACGGCGACGTCGAGGTCTTGCAGCGGGCGCGCGAGCTGTTCGCGGACGCGGCGCCGCAAGTCGTCTATGCGCTCGACGAGCTCGAGACCGTGGCCGGCGCGTTGTCGCGCGGCCGCCCGGACGTCGGGTTGCACTGCAATCTCGCCGAACTGCCCGGCTACCACTACGAGAGCGGCCTCGTGTTTGCGGCGTACGTGCCGTCCATCGGCCAGGAGATCGCGCGCGGCGGGCGTTACAACAACGTCGGTGAATCGTTCGGCAAGGCGCGCCCGGCGGTCGGGTTCAGCAGCGATCTGAAGCTGCTCGCGTCGCTGGGGCCGGCCGCGTCCGGCGATTTTGCGGAAAGCACGGCGCCGATCTGCGCCCCGTGCGACGACGACGCGGCGCTGCACGAGAAGATCACCGCGCTGCGCGCCGCCGGCGAGCGCGTCGTCGTGCGCTTCGACGGTGACGCCGCCGGCGCGCGTGTACTGATTCGCCGAGGCGACGATTGGGTCGTTGACGAAAAGCCCGCGGCGACCGCCGGCGCGCCATGACGGCCGTCGTCGTCATCGGCTTGCAGTGGGGCGACGAGGGCAAGGGCAAGATAGTCGACTGCCTGACCGCCGAGGCCGACGCCGTCGTGCGCTTTCAGGGTGGGCACAACGCCGGTCATACCATCACGATAAACGGCGACCCCCGGGTGCTGCACCTGCTGCCGTCGGGCGCGTTGCGCGCCGGCGTCGAATGTCTGATAGGCAACGGCGTCGTGTTGTCGGCGCGCGCGCTGATGGGCGAGATCGAGTCGCTCGATGACGTCGCTTCCGACGTCGCCGCGAGAATCGGCGTGTCGGGCGCCTGCGCGCTGTTGTTCGGATGTCACGAGGCGCTCGACGCCGCGCGCGAGGCGGCGCGCGCGGGCGCGGAAGGAGACGCCATCGGCACCACCGGCAAGGGCATAGGCCCGGCCTACGAGGACAAGGTCGCGCGCCGCGCGTTGCGCCCGTCCGATCTGGCCGACGCCGACCGTTTCGCGCGCAAGATGCGCGCCTTGTACGATTACCACAATTTTTTTCTCGAACGCTATTACCGGCGTCCGCGCAGCGATTACCGCGACGATCTGGACTTTCTGATGGCGCACCGCGACGCGCTGCTTGCGATGGTGCGCCCGGTGCGCGAACGTCTGGCGGAACTGACGCGGCAGGGAGCGAACGTGCTGTTCGAGGGCGCCCAGGGCACGTTGCTCGACGTCGACCACGGCACCTATCCGTACGTGACGTCGTCGAATACCGTCGCCGGCAACGTCGCCGCCGGCGCCGGCCTCGCGGTGCGCCACATCGGGCGCGTGGCGGGCGTCGTCAAGGCCTATACGACGCGCGTCGGCAACGGGCCTTTTCCAACCGAGTTGAACGACGACACCGGTCGCGCCCTGGCCGCGCGCGGCGGCGAGTTCGGCGCCACCACCGGCAGGGCGCGCCGCTGCGGTTGGCTCGACGGCGCGGCTTTGCGTTACGCCGTCGAATTGAACGGCGTGGACACGCTGTGCCTGACCAAGCTCGACGTGCTCGAAGGCCTGGATACGCTGCGCGTGTGTGCATCCTACAAGGGCGCGTCGGACACGCCGTCGTCGTTCGCCGCGTACGATCTTGCGCGGCGCGAACCGCAATACGTCGAACTTCCCGGATGGAGCGCAAACTTGCGGGGTATCCGCCGCTACCGGGATTTGCCGCGCGCGACGCGCGATTACGTCGAATGGATCGAGGAATGCGTCGGGGTCGGCGTGTCGCTGCTGTCGGTCGGTCCGGGTCGCGACGACGTTTTGGTGCGTTCGTCGCTGTTCGGCTAAGCCCCGTCCGGTCCTCCTTGGTCCGTCATTGGCGCGAAAGCGGGCCGTCTCCGGGACGTTGCCCGCCACGCGCCCGCTGGGGCCCCGTTGGGGCGGGGGCTGGCCCGGGGTGGGTCGGTCTAGGCGTTTCAGGCGACCTGATCGGGCAGTTTCTCGCCCGCCAGCCAGGCGCGCAGGTTTTGCAGCACGCGGCGGCCCATGGCGACGCGGGTCTCCTGCGACGCGCTGCCGAGATGCGGCAGCAGCACCGCGTTCTCCAGGTCGAGAAAGCCGGGGTTCAGGTCCGGTTCGCCTTCATACACGTCTAAACCGGCGCCCGCTATCGAGCGGTCTTTCAGCGCCTCGATCAGCGCTTCGTTGTCTATGACGTCGCCGCGCGCGGTGTTGATCAGAAAGGCGCCGGGTTTCATCAGCGCGATTCGTTCGCGGTTCATCAGATGGTAGGTTTTTTCGCCGCCGGGGCAGTGCAGCGACAGGAAGTCGGCTTCGGGGATCAGTGCCTCGAGCGACGGATACGGGGTCGCGCTCAGCTCGCGCACGACCTCCGGCGGCGGATCGAACGGGTCGTGGAACAGGATTTTCATGCCGAAGCCGAAGTGCGCGCGGCGCGCGACCGCGCACGCGATGCGCCCGAAGCCGACCAGTCCGAGCGTCTTGCCGGTGACCTTGGTGCCGGTCATGTGGGTCGGGCGCCAGCCGCTCCACTGGCGCGCGCGCACGTGGCGCTCGCCCTCGCCGATGCGCCGCGCCACCGACAGCAGCAGGATCATCGCGATGTCGGCGGTGCAGTCGGTCAGTACTTCCGGCGTGTTGGTGACGGCCATCCCGGCTTTTTTCGCGGCCTCGAGGTCTATGTGGTTGAAGCCGACGCCGAAGTTGCCGAGGAACCGACAGCGCGGGTTTTCGACGCCGAGGGTCTCGGCGTCCATCGCGTCGGTCACCGTCGGCAGCACGCAATCGGCGTCGCGCAGCGCGTCCTGCAGCTGCTCGCGCGACAGCGGACGGTCTTGTTCGTTCAGGCGCACGTCGTCGCACATCTGCCGTAGCTCATCCTCGACGACGGACGGCCAGCGTCGCGTGACGATTACTTTCTGTTTCGCTTTGCTCATGATGTTGTTCCTATTGTTTCTGTAGAACCTCGGCCATGGTCGAGCCCAGTTCCGACGGGTTGGGCGCGATCGCGACGCCCGCGGCCTTCAGGATTTCGGTCTTCTCGGCGGCGCTCTCGCCCTTGCCCGAGACGATGGCGCCGGCGTGCCCCATGCGCCGCCCCTTGGGCGCGGTCAGCCCGGCAACGTAGGCGACCACCGGCTTGGTCATGTAGCGACGGATGTAGTCGGCGGCTTCGGCCTCCTGCGGGCCGCCGATCTCGCCGATCATCATCACCGCCCGGGTCTGGGGGTCGCACTCGAACATCTCGAGGACGTCGCGGTGCGAGCTGCCGTTGATCGGGTCGCCGCCGATGCCGACGCTGGTAGAGATGCCGATGCCGGCGGCTTTCATCTGCGACGCCGCCTCGTAGCCGAGGGTTCCGGAGCGGGCGACGACGCCGACGTGCCCGGCCTTGTAGATGTGGCCCGGCATGATGCCCAACATGGCCTTGCCGGGGCTGATGGTGCCGGCGCAGTTGGGGCCGGTCAACACCATTTTCTTCTCCCGGCGGTAGCGGCGCATGAAGCGCTTGACGCGCATCATGTCAAGCGCCGGTATGCCGTCGGTGATCGCGACGCAATAGCGTATGCCGCCGTCGGCGGCCTCCATGATCGAGTCGGCCGCGGCCGCGGCCGGCACGAACATCACGCTGGCCTGGGCGCCGGTCTCGGCGACCGCCTCCTTGACCGTGTTGAACACCGGTTTGTCCAGGTGCTCGGTGCCGCCTTTGCCGGGCGTGACGCCGCCGACGATGCGGGTGCCGTATTCGAGCATTTCCTGCGCGTGGAAGGTGCCGATCCTGCCGGTGAAACCCTGCACGATGACCCTGGTTTTTTCGTCTAACAGTATCGCCATGATGTCGTTCTCCGGTGTGACCTTATTTGGACGCGGCTTTGCCGGCGGCCTCGACGGCCATGTGCGCGGCCTCGCCCAGGGTGTCGGCCGAGAGTATCGGCAGACCGCTCTCCTTCAGCATTTCGCGCCCGACCTCGACGTTGGTGCCGGACAGGCGCACCACCAGCGGCACCTTCAGGTCTATCGCGCGCACCGCCTTGATCAGGCCCTCGGCGATCCAGTCGCAGCGGTTGATGCCGGCGTAGATGTTGACCAGCATCGCCTTGACGTTCTTGTCCTCGAGCACCAGCTCGAACGCCTTGGTGACCCGTTCCGGCGACGCACCGCCGCCGATGTCGAGAAAGTTGGCCGGTTCGCCACCGGCGTGCTTGATCATGTCCATCGTCGCCATCGCAAGTCCGGCGCCGTTGATCATACAGCCGATGTTGCCGTCCAAGCCGACGTAGCTGAGGTCGTGGTCGGAGGCCCTGGTCTCGCGCGCGTCCTCCTGCGACTTGTCGCGCATCTCCGAGATCTCCGGGTGCTTGAACAGCGCGTTGTCGTCCACGATCATCTTGGCGTCGAGCGCGATCAGTTGCTCCTGGTTCTTGGTGATGACCAGCGGATTGACCTCGACCAGGCTCGCGTCCGACTTGACGAACGCACGGTAGCAACCGGTGATCGTATTGATCGCGGCGTTCAGCAGGTTCTTCGGCATCTCGAGCGCGAACGCGATCTCGGCCGCCTGAAAACGCCGCAGATCCACGGCCGGGTCTATCGGGATGCGCACGATGGACTGTGGGTGTTCGGCGGCGAGTTCCTCTATGCCGATGCCGCCGACGCCCGAGGCGATCGCGACGATGCGCTCGGTGGCGCGGTCGAGCACGAAGGCCAGGTAGAGTTCGCGCCCGATCTCGGTGCCGGCCTCGATATAGACCTTCTCGACGATCTTGCCCTGCGGCCCGGTCTGGATCGTCACCAGGCGCGTGCCGATCATCTGGTTGGTGGCTTTCTGCACCTCGTCCTCGCTCGAACACAGCTTGACGCCGCCGGCCTTGCCGCGCGCGCCGGAATGGATCTGCGCCTTGACGACACAGGTCGGCGTGCCGATCTGGCGATAGCAGGTGACCGCCTGCGCCGGGCTGTAGGCGAGCTTGCCGGGGGCGGTCTTGACGCCGTATTTCTGCAGGATTTCCTTCGCCTGGTATTCGTGGATGTCCATGGTTCCTCCGTATTCTCCCTGCTTCCTTTGGAATGGGGCTGGGATGAGAATGTCGCGCTTCGATCAGCCTTGTTTCGCCTCGATTGCCGCGGCCATGTTGACGACGTTCTCGGCCATGCGCGCCGACGCCGCGTCTATCATCCTGCCGTCGAGCGACGCCGCCCCGCGCCCTTCGCGCGCGGCTTTTGCGAGTTCCTCGAGGATGCGGCGCGCTTTTTCGACCTCGGACGCGGGCGGCGAAAATACGTCGTTTGCGAGCGCGATCTGCGACGGGTGTATCGCCCACTTGCCCTCGATGCCGAGCGCCGCGCCGCGCTTCGCCGCCAGCGTGTAGCCGTCGGCGTCGTTGAAGTCGCCGAACGGCCCGTCTATCGGGCGCAGGCCGAAGGCGCGGCAGGCGACCGTCATGCGCGTGATCGCGGCGTGCCACTGGTCGCCCGGGTAGTCGGGGTTCAAGCCGCCGATGTTGACGGTGCGCGCGCGGTTGCTGGCGGCGTAATCGGCGACGCCGAAATGCAACGCCTCGAGGCGCGTGCCGCGCGCGGCCGCGATGCGCTCGACGTTGGCCATGCCGAGCGCGGTCTCGATCAACGCTTCCAGGCCGATTCGATGCTCGATGCCTTTGGCCTCCTCGATCTGCGTGACCAGGACGTCCACGGTGTAGAGGTCGTCCGGCACGCCGACCTTCGGCACCAGGATCGTGTCGAGATTGCGGCCGGCCTGCTCGATCACGTCGACGACGTCGCGGTACATGTAATGCGTGTCGAGGCCGTTGATGCGCACCGACACCGTCTTGCCGGAGTTTTTCCAGTCGAGATCGTTCAGCGCCTCGATGACGTTCTTGCGCGCCTGCTCCTTGTCGTCGGGCGCGACCGCGTCCTCGAGATCGAGGAACACGTAGTCGGCGGCGCACGCGAGCGCTTTTTCGATCATGCGCGGGTTCGATCCCGGCACCGCGAGTTCGCTGCGTTGCAGGCGCGCCTTCGCAGGCTCAAAGCGTGTATGGCTCATCGCTCGCCTCAGCGCCGCACGATGGCGCCTTTTTTGGTGCCCTTGCCCTTGCTCGCGGTTGTCATCTTCTCGGTCGTCAGCTTGACCCTCATCGGCGCCGCGGTCTTGCGGTAGTACTCGAGAGCGGCGCCGACGCCGACGCCCGGGATGACGCGCAGCCCGGCGTCGCGCAGCGCCATTTCGGTTCCGGCCAGGCACGCCAGCACCGAGGTCTCGTTGTGATCGCCCAGGTGGCCGATGCGAAACGCCTTGCCCGCCAGCACCGACAGGCCGGCGCCCAACGAGACGTTGTAGCGGTGGTAGGCGTAGTCCATGACGTCGCGCGCGTCGCAGCGCGCCGGCACGCGGATCGCGGTGACCGTGTCCGAATACCACGCCGGCTTCTTCGCCACCGGCCTCAAACCCCACGCCGCAATCGCGCGGCGCACGCCTTCGGCCAGGCGGTGGTGGCGTTTGAAGATGTTTTCCAGGCCCTCCTCGACGAGCAGTATTTCGAGCGATTTCTTCAGCCCGTGCAGCAGCGGGATGGACGGCGTGTACGGAAAGAAACCGTCCTTGTTGGCGTTGATATGGTCCTGAATGTCCAAGAAGCAGCGCGCGCATTTGGCGCGTTTTCTGGCAGCCAGCGCGCGGCGGCTGAAACACACGATGGCCATGCCCGCCGGCAGCATGAAGCCTTTTTGCGAGCCGCTGACGGCGACGTCCACGCCCCATTCGTCCATTCGGAAATCAATGCTGGCAATCGAGCTTACGCCGTCCACGAACAGCATCGCCGGGTGCTTGACCGAGTCCATCGCGTTGCGCAGTCCGGCGACGTCGCTGGTAACGCCGGTCGCGGTCTCGTTGTGGCACACCAGCACGCCCTTGATCTCGTGCTTCTTGTCGCGCTCGAGGCGGCGGCGGAACTTCTCGACCGGCACGCCCTCGCCCCACGGCACGTCTATCGTCTCGACGTCGAGGCCGATGCGCACCGCCAGGTCCCACCACAGGTGGCTGAACTGGCCGAAACGCGACGTCAGCACCTTGTCGCCCGGCGACATCGTGTTGGCGAGCGCGACTTCCCAACCCGCGGTGCCGGTCGCCGGAAACAGAAACGAACGCCCGCTCCTGGTCTTGAAGACCTTGTTGACGTCGGTGATCAGGGGCTTGGTCAGTTTGTGAAAATCGGGTCGGCGGTGGTCCTCCTGCGGAATGTTCATCGCGTTTTGGATCGCGACGGGAATGTTGGTCGGACCCGGTACGAATAGGAAATTGCGTCCTGGCATAGTTGGTTCCTTGCTGTATTCAGCTGTGGTTGGGTTCGTCTGAATCTCGGCAACCGCGCCGCGCCCGGGCGCCCGAGAGGGCAGCGATTATGCCCGAACCGGCGGCTGGTGGCAACCGCCGTCTATGAGAAGAGTGCCTTGTACACCATCCTCCTTCGGGAGAGAAATAAAGGATAGGAGGTAAAACGGATTTCTGCTCACGGTTGCTATTTATTTCTCGGTTCCGGTTGGTTGATCGTTGCCGTTCTCGGCAGTGGCAAATGCCCTGAAGCCGGCGGCGACGTCGTACCGCCGGGAGCGGGGGATATCGGGTGGCGCTTCGGAAATACCCGCTTTCGGGATATAGCCGTTCGGCGTGGTTTCCAATCTGTCGTTGAGATTAAGCGCTATACCGACACTGTTCGGGTTCAGTTCTCTGCGTTGCTTGCGCAGTTCGCGTACCACGGTCTCACGCGGCACCGGGGTCTTTTTCTCAGCGTAGATGTCCTTGACGATCCGGGCGACGGCGTCATGCAGACTCGTTTTTGGGCGGGAGTAGCCGTGTTCTTTGAGGCCATACTTCCCTTTTGCCCCTATCCATACGATGCCGGAAGTTTCGTCTTTTGCGCAGCGTGAAAGCGCGACGTGCCAGTTTTGTATAGAGCACTGCCTCTCTGGAAATCGCTGATTGCACCATTGCGCTATTTCTTCGTAATGCGCGGCACGGCCTAATGAGCGCAGGGCCACGAACAACATTTGCGGTCTTGAACGGGTGCCTAGTCTGTATAGACGTTGTTCTCTGATTTCATTTATGCGCACGGCATCGGCACGGGGAAAGATAGAAAGATCTTGGTAATTGGTTTCACGTCCGATGTCAATGACACAGAGTTTTTTGAGTTCCAGGAGATCGGTGATATTCAGATCGGTGCAGCGGACAAGCAGTTTATAGTGCGGTGATAGCGGATAAGGAATCAATAATGATCCTTTGGATGTGACAAAATCAGCTGCAAACCCGGGCCATACGTGGTGACGCAGTTTGGCCAGGGCCTCTTTTTCAATTTGGCGGATGCGTTCCCTGGTGACGTCGTACTGTTTGCCGATCTTATCCAACGTCGAACGATCCGTGTTTATGCCGAAATGGCTGCGGACCACCTCGGCTTCCCGCGAGTCCAAAGTTTCCAGAGCTTTGTCCAGCACGCTCTCAAGGGATAATTCCCTTAATTGCAACAGCCGTTTCTCGTCGGCGAAATTCAAGCGAAACCAACCTTTTGCCTGAGGGTAGGCACGCAGGATTATTGCCCACGGAAATACAAAAGTGCCTGGTTTGTGGCCGGCGGCGACCATGGCCCACCGGTGTCCGATGTTCAGCAGGTTTTGGGGAGGGGTGTTCCACGGCGGAGAAGCTCTGAACGCGAGAGACATCGTGGCGGCGAGTTGGTTTTTTGTCAGGAAATTCACGTCCCCCAATTCGACCAATCGCTTCGTCAGACCGATCCACCATTGCCTGACTACGCGGGTGCCCAGATAGCGGCGGCGGGACGCCGCGTTGTTTTGTTGCTCGGAACACACGATGATTCGATTTTCGCAATATGCGTGGACGGCGTTTTTTATAGCGTCGCCCACCTGCTCCAAATCGGCATAAGTGGCGATGTCCATGGTCGAGAACACGGCTCGTTGGCCGGCCAGCGCTTCGATTGCTTTGTTGATGCGGGATGCAGACGTGCCCCTCAGCCGCCAAGGTTGGTCAGCCAGTTTTTGGATCACCTTGTCAATTAGTAGTCCCAGTGCGTCCGACATCGCTATTGCCTCGACGACGGATTGGCGGCAATGCCCCGGCTGGACAATTTCGCGGTCTTTTCCATGCTGTGCCATTTGAGGTTTTCAGGTATGGAAGCGGGATCCTTCACGTACCTGCGAAAGGTCACGAAACTGCTTGCGCGCCTGGGAGCGAGCCCGATGTGCCGTTGCAGATGGTCGTAGAGGCCATCCAGGCGGCATCTGCGTTTTGCGAGGTCCGTCTTCAATCTGTGCAGAATGTCTCCCAGCTCCCAGGCTTTTCGGGCAGATAAAGGTACCCTGGATTGGCGCAATGCGTTGACGTCGCTTTGCCAGCATCGCACGTCCGCCATCGCTTTTCGATAGATGGTCGTCACCTCGCGCATCGTTTCAGCGGGATCGTTGCGGAGCAGGGCGAGATTGCTAAGAAACACCGTTCCCCGATACGTGCTTCCGCGTTTTTTGAAAGTGACGGCGGCACAACGCTCTTTACTGCCGGTCACAACTGACCCCAGGCTGTGATCAACCGGTCCACATAGCTGGTGTCATTGTCAGATTCAACGAGGTTGGCCTTGTCTAATGCGACGCCGATGGCGAACATGCAGTAGGTTAGTTTTGCCTGGCTTTGTGTGGTTTGGCGACAATAGGCCGGGTGTCCGCTGTTGATGATGATGGTGTCGGAATTGAGCCAGGCGGTTTCATTCCGGTCCGGGTAATTTTCAAAGGCGACCCGAGGACCTTGATTCCTGCGCGATGATTGGCGTTTTGTCCGTGTCTTGCCCGCCTCGTCCTCCTTGCGGGACTCGCTCCCGTGTCCATTGTCGCTCCCGTTGTCGTCGCCGTCGCCAGATTGGTCGTCGCCGATCTTGGGAGAAGGTTCCTGCGGGGAGGCAGGTGTGTCGCCGTCCTCGTTTTTGCGAAGGGCGGATGATTCGCGCCGCAGTCCGCGGAAATCCCGCAGCTCCGGCATCTGCTTTACGATCTTTGTCAGCTCCCGTTCCAGTTTCGCCGACAGTGGATTGCGCTGCGGTTCTGCAACCGCGACCCCGTGTTTGGCGAGAAATTTCTTCAATTCTTCGCGGACGGGAGCCAGAAGTTGATTGCATCCGCGACCGCTTTTTTTCAAGCCGGATTTGTTGGTGGTCAGATATGTAATGAGGCCGGGGATTTCGACGATACCGAACAGTTTTGTACCGAGTCTGCCCGTAGGCAGTCCGAACATTTCCGGCATAATCACCTTTCCGCGAGTGCAGAGCAGTACCCCGTAAGAGTCCGGGCCTGCCGGACAGTCTTTCTCAGAAACGCCAATCGCGCCCCAGCCGACTATCTTCTTGCGCACCTTGACGGGGAAATCATGGCGCTTGTCCAATGCCGCCACGTCGGACAGATTGCTCCGTTGTACTGGCGATCCGTTGATTAGGAACCTAGGCTCTCCCGGGTAGAGTCCCATGCCCGAGTACGAGCGCACAAACTCGTTCGCAAAAAGCGGGAGGTAATGGCGTTTCAGTACGTTTTCAAGGTAATCAGCGCCGATGTTTTCAGGGACCTGCTTATGGTTGAAGTGTACTTCGACGCGAGTGCCGCCGGCATTGAGTCCGCCTGGTACCTGGACCTCGTCGGCGCCTGAAATATCCTTCCAATGGAGATCGTGGCCATCCCAACGCCAGTCGGATGCCCTGAAGCGACCTTTGTGGCGGGTTTTGGTGACTACGCGGCTGGCAATATTGAAACTGATCTTGGCACCGACACCGGCGAATCCTATGCCATCCCCACGAGTTTTCAGTTCAGCGGCGAAGTCGTGGTACTCCTCGAAATCCCCGGAATCCATCCCTTTGCCATCATCCTGTACAACCAGTATGTGTCTCTGGCCGTCCCAGGTGAGCGAAATTTTGCTTGCCTTGGCATCCAGTGCATTGGCGACCAGTTCAATGATGACGACGTTAAACGTATCGTCATGATACATCTCTGCAAGATCGCGGACTAACCTTTTGACGTTGACTTTGCTGGTCGGCATTGCTATTTCACCCAATAAGAGAATGATATATAAGGCTACATTATATTATATAAATCCCATATTTGTCAAGTTCATATATGGCACTCATACGGATTACCAGATCCCGATATAATGGAACAACTTGCCGCGAATACCTGCTCGGATTATCGCATCACGCATCATGTATAAGGAAATTCAAATCAGCCGGAACCAATCTCTCAGCAAAAAAGAGATTGGGCTGCTCGAGGTTTTCAACCATCGCTTCCGCGAGCGGGATTTGCGCGTGGTGGCGGACGGAAACACGGTGCGCATCCTGCTGCGCGAAGTGGACGTGGCGCGGCTGCGGCAATCGGCCGAGGAGTTGTCCGGCGGCAACGGCCTGCTCGCCGAAGTCGTCGCCGCAATCGAGAAAGTCGGCAGTTACGGCATCCGCGGGCGCAAGCGCAACTACGTCGGTTTCAACAAGGAGCGCAAGGTCAAAAACCGCGCCGTGAAGGAAGTTCGGCGCGGCAAGTTCTACTACGCGAAGGGCAACGACCACCCGCTCGAGAACAATCCACTGCCGGCGCGCTACGAGAACAGGATTATTTGCGGCGACGGCGCGCAGGTGCTGAAAAAATTGCCGGGCAACTGCGTGGACCTGATTTTCACGTCGCCGCCCTACAACTTCGGCCTCGACTACGAACAATCTCCGGACGACCGCGACTGGCAAAGTTACTTCGACCGACTTTTTGCGGTGTTCGATCAGTGCATCCGCGTTCTCAAGCACGGCGGGCGCGTCATCGTCAACGTCCAACCGCTGTACTCCGACTATATTCCGAGCCACCACGTCATCAGCAACTATTTCCTCGCCAAAAAGCTGATTTGGAAAGGCGAGATTCTGTGGGAGAAGAACAACTACAACTGCAAATACACGGCCTGGGGCAGCTGGAAAAGCCCGAGCAATCCGTATTTGAAATACACCTGGGAGTTCATCGAGATCTTCTGCAAGGGTGATTTGAAAAAATCCGGCGACCGCGAGCATATAGACGTCACCGCCGACGAGTTCAAGAAATGGGTCGTCGGCAAATGGGTGGTCGCGCCGGAACGCAACATGAAAAAATACAACCACCCGGCGATGTTTCCTGAAGGTCTCGCCGACCGCGCGATACGCTTGTTCAGTTTCCAGGGCGACCTCATCCTCGACCCCTTCAACGGCGCCGGCACCACGACCGTGGTCGCCAAAAAAACCAACCGCCGCTACCTCGGCATAGACGTCTCGAAGGAATACTGCGAGACCGCGAGGAACAGAATGAGCGAAGTCGCCGTGATGGGGAGCGCCGTTGTCGGGCTGAATACCTGATCGCAGGGAATGATGGACCAGGAGGGCGGGTAGCGCGCCGTTTTGGTCAGCGGCGCGTGCCGAGCAGGATGTCTTTGGCGCGCATGGTTTCCAACATCCGGCGGCCGCTTTGGAAAGCGTTTTCGGCGTCTTTGATTGCCAGTTCGCGCGCCACTTGTCGGATGAGTTCATGGCCGGTGGCGCCGCTTTGCCCGGCTATTTTTTCGAGCAGCAGGGCGCTCAGGCGATTCAGTTCGAGGAAGCGTACCCGGTCTTTGCGATCCCGGAACACCACCAGCCAGGTCGGCGTAGCACCCGGCTTTTCGGGCCGGAAATCGGGGCCGATGCGGTGCACCGGCCACTCGTAGGCGTGCTGCCACGCCAGCGGCGATGGCACCGGCACGCCGCCCATCAGGTCGCCGTCGGGGTTGATCGCCGCCGCGTCGGTCTCGTCGGTGGCGCGCGCGAGTGCCAGTTCGACCCATTCGTAATGCGCCAGCTCGAGCAGAAACGGCGGGTCGCACGGGCGCGCCTCGTGCTCGTCTTCGAGATAGGCTATGAACTCGCGCGGTATTTCGGCGAAGTACGGGGAGTGGCAGCGGTGGCGCGCGTAAAACAGCCGCGCCAGATCGCTCCAGTCGTCGGCGCCGTAGAGCTTGCGCGACACCGGAAAGGCGTTCGACAGAAAGCTCTCGATGTTCCGGAAGAACAGGCCGCGATATACGCCGAGGCCGCGTTGCCTGGTGCCGGGCGGCGGCGGCTTGGCCGGGTCGCGCAGGTGCGCGGCGAGTTGGCGCTGTATTGCCTGAAAGGCCTGAAAGTCGTCGGGCATCTTCCGCGCGAATCGCTTATGCAGCGGCGACGCGCTCGCCATCGCGCTGCTGCAAGTCGCGGATACGCGCGACTTCGTCGAGCAGCCTGGCCAGCGGCGGGAAGTTGAAATCGCGTTCGAGCAGCGTCGGCAGCGGGCCGAACAGCGAATACGCCTTTGCAAGCAAGCCCCACACCGGAGCGATGACGTCGGCGCCGTGCGTGTCCACGATCAGGTCGCTCGCCTCATTGTAATGCCCGGCGACGTGGCACCAGGCGATGCGCTCGCCCGGCAGCCGCGCGAGGTAGGCGTCGGCGTTAAAGCCGAAGTTGACCGAGTTGACGTAGACGTTGTTGACGTCGAGCAGCAGGTCGCAGTCGGCTTCGCCCAGCACAAGGTTGATGAAGTCAATCTCTTCCATCTCCTGGCCCGGCGCGACGTAGGCCGACACGTTTTCGATTGCGATGCGCTCGCCGAGAAAGTCCTGCACCTCGCGGATGCGCGCGGCGACGTAGCGCGCGGCTTGTTCGGTGAACGGAATCGGCATCAGGTCGTAGAGGTGCGCGTCGTCCGCGCAGTAGCTCAAATGTTCGCTGTAGCGGCGGATGCGGTGTTCGCGCAGGAAGTCGCGGATACGCGCCAGCAGTTCGCGGTCGAGCGGCGCCGGGCCGCCGACGGACAGCGACAGGCCGTGGCAGACGAACGGGTAGCGTTCGGTGAAGCGCCGGAAGCGCCGTCCGAGCGCGCCGCCCGCACCGATCCAATTCTCCGGCGCGACTTCCATAAACGAGATCTGGCGCGGCCACGCGGCCTCGATCTCGTCCATCAGGTCGCGACGCAGGCCGAGGCCGGCGCCCGTGACCATGGCAGTGCCGCCCGCCGTCATTGCCAGTAACGCCGGCTGATGACGTGGTCTATGCTGAACTTGCCGGGGCCGCTCAACAGCAGCGGTATCAGCATGATCAGGAACATCAGCGGCAGTTTGTAGCCGTTGTCGCAGACGTTGTAGCCGTTGTCGGCGTGCACGCTCGCCCACGCCACCACGTCGAGGACGATCAGGCCCGCGGCCCAGAAGCGCGTACCGAAACCCAGCGCCAATCCGAGGGCGCCGAGTATCTCGGTCCAGGTCGCCAGGAACCAGCTGACGCCGACCGGCAGCGCGTTGAACGGGAACGGGAACTCGTCGCTGACGTGGGCGAACCAGTTGTCGCCTTGCAGTTTGGCGACGCCGGCTTCCCAGAACTCCCACGCCAGCAGCAGCCGCAGTCCCAGCAGCGACAGCCACGCGCCGATTGTCGAAAGGCCGCGGTGCACCGGGCACAGAACCGCCTGCATCGTCATCGCCGACGCTCCGCGCGGTTTTCGCGGTCATGGGTAGTGTCGTGCATGTTCGCCTCCTGCAAGAAAATCCGATTGTGCAACCGGCCATTATAGCGCCGTTCGGTGTCCGTTTGCCGCGCTCGGACGGCAATTAGGCTATAATCCGCTTTTGCCCATAACCCCGAAGAGAGGCGACTCCATATGAAACCATCGTCTTTGCGCCGTATCGTCATGATATTGACCGCGGGCGTACTGTCGGGCGCGTTGCTGTCCGGCTGCGCCGCGACCAGGGACGTCGACATGCAGACCGCGACACCGGACGCCGGCGCCGACGCTGCGGCTGGCGCGCAGACCGAGGTCTATCCCGACGACGTGGCGAGCACCGCCAGGCAGCTGTACGGCGACGAGGTCGAAATGTCGTCCAACGAGGCGTATCTGCGGGCGGCGCGGCAAGATCCCGCGCTGCGCTACAACGTCATTTATTTCGATTACAACTCGTCGGCGGTCAAGGACGAGGGGCGCGAGGTGTTGGCGCGTCACGCCGAATTTTTGAAGGAACATCCCGAGGTCGGGCTGCGCCTCGAGGGGCACGCCGACGAGCGTGGCAGCGCCGGCTACAACCTGGCCCTGGGCGAACAACGCGCCAAGGCGGCGCGCGACGTGTTGCAGGCGCACGGCGTCGAGGCGACGCGCTTTTCGGTCCTGAGTTACGGCGAGGAGCGTCCGGCGGTCGAAGGGCATACCGAGGAGGCATACAGCCGCAACCGCCGCGCCGAGCTGGTCTATCAGTGATACCCCTCTATCCCGCCCGCGCCCCTGATTCGTCGTTTTTCATGAAACCCTGAACCCCTCTCCCTTTGGGAGAGGGTGGGCCGAAAACCTGTCCGCCGGCCCGCAACGTAGCCCTCTCCCCCTAGGAGAGGGCGGGCCAGAACCTCAGCCTCCTGGGAACGAAGGTGTGCCGCAGGCGCGCGTAGCACGGCAGGCCGTCCCGGTACGGCGGGTACTCTTCCCCTGCTATCAGCGGTCGCAGATAGGTTTTGCATTTTCCGGTTACGTGGAAACCGTCGTCGCTGATGTAGTCGCGCGGCATTTTTTTCTCGCGGTTGGCGACGTCCGCGAGCGGCGCGCTGCCGATGCGCCAGCGGTACGGGGAATCGGATTCGCGCACGATCGTCGCCATGACCGCGTGCTCGCCGGCGAGCGCCATCGTAACGGCGGCGGCACCGAGTGCGTAGGCCTGTTCGACGTCGGTGCGCGACGCGACGTGGCGCGCCGCACGTTGCAGGTAGTCGGCCACGGCCCAATGGTGCTTGTGTCCGAGCCTTCGCGTCAGCAGCGTGGCGACGCGCGGCGCGGCGCCTCCCAGCTGAACGTGGCCGAAGGCGTCGCGGGTGTCGGCCTCGGCCAGAAAGCGCCCGTCGCCGTCGCGCACGCCTTCGGACACGACGACCACGCAGTAGCCGTATTCCTCGACGCAGCGTCCGGCCTCGCGCACCACCCGCTCCTCGTCGAACGGAATCTCCGGGAACAGGATCAGGTGCGGGGCGTCTTCGGCGCGCTCGCGCGCAAGCCCGGCGGCGGCGGCGATCCAGCCGGCGTGGCGTCCCATCACCTCGAGCACGAACAGGCGCGTCGAGGTCTTCGCCATCGAGGCGACGTCGAGAGCCGCCTCGCGCGTCGACACCGCGATGTATTTGGCGGTGGTGCCGAAACCCGGGCAGCAGTCGGTCAGCGGCAGATCGTTGTCCACCGTCTTCGGGATGCCGATGCAGGTGAGCGGATAGCCGTAGTCGCGTCCCAGGCGCGCTATCTTGAGCGTCGTGTCCTGCGAGTCGCCGCCGCCGTTGTAGAAAAAGTAGCCGACGTCGTGCGCGCGGAAGACCTCGAGCAGCCTGCGGTATTCGGCGTCGTCCCGCGCGGGGTCCTTCAGTTTGTAGCGGCAGGTGCCGAAGGCGCCTGCGGGCGTGTGCCTGAGCGCGGCGACGGTCGCGTCGTCGAGCTTGCCGGTGTCTATCAGATCCTCGGTGAGCGCGCCTACGATGCCGTTGTGCGCGGCATAGACGTTGCCGATGGCGTCGGCGCGCCGGCGCGCGGTTTCTATCAGCCCGCAGGCGGTGGCGTTGATGACCGCGGTGACGCCGCCCGATTGCGCGTAGAGCGCGTTACGTTTTTCCATCGCCGTGATTATAATGCACGCTGACTGCGCGCATCCCGGCCACGGCCGTCGCCTGACGAGCGTGGACAAAGCGGCGGGAACGGGTGCTCACGCGCCGTGCCTTCGGGGAGAGGTCGGGGGCCGTGGACAAGACGGGTATCGTTCGATGAAAATTATTTTGCTGGGCGCGCCGGGGGTCGGCAAGGGAACGCAGGCGCAATACGTCTGCGCGCGCTACCGTGTGCCGCAGATCTCGAGCGGCGACATGCTGCGCGAGGCGGTGCGCGCCGGCGGCGAGTTGGGGCGTCGCGCCGACGGCTTCATGAAACGCGGCGCGCTGGTGCCCGACAACGTCATCGTCGGCCTGGTCAGCGAACGCATCGCCGGCGACGACTGCCGCAACGGCTTCTTGCTGGACGGTTTTCCGCGCACGCTGGCACAGGCGCGCGCGCTCGAATGGCAGCGCGTCGCAATTGACTACGTCGTCGAGATCGTCGTCTCCGACGAGGAAATTATCCGCCGCCTCGATGGGCGGCGCACCCACCCGGCCTCGGGGCGCGTCTATCACGTCGAATACAATCCGCCGAGGGTCGCGGGTCTCGACGACGCCACCGGCGAAGCGCTGGTACAGCGCAACGACGACAGCCCCGGGGTCGTCGCGCGCCGCCTCGAGATCTACCATGAGCAGACCGCGCCGCTGGTCGAGCATTATCGTCGTGCGTCCGAGAGCGGCGGTGCGCGCTACGTCGCGGTCGACGGCGCCGGCGGCGTTGATCAGGTGCGTCAAGAGATCACCGAGCGGCTGGGATGAGCGACGACGGCGTGCCCGCGCCGCGCGTGCGATGACGTACCGGATTCATTTCGAGGGAACGGGCAAGGAAGTGGTGATCGAGCACGGCGAGTCGGTGCTCGAGGCCGCGGTGCGCGCCGGGCTTGCGGTGGACTACGGCTGCAACGGCGGCAACTGCGGTCTGTGCGCGGCGCGCCTGCTCGACGGCGAGGTCGAGGCGATCAGGAACTGGGATTACGTGTTCGAGCGCCACCGGCGCGACGGACGCCACTTTCTGATGTGTTCGCACGCCGCCGCCGGCGATTTGCGCGTCGAGGCCGAGTCGCCGAAGACGCCGCGCAGATTCCGTTGCAGCGTTTCCGCGCGCGGGTGCGCCGGCTGCAAAAGGTGCGGACGGCGGCGGCGCCCGGTCTCGCGGTGCTGCGCCTGCGCGTGTCGAGGAGCCATCGGCTGCGTTTTCTGGCCGGGCAGGAGGCGCGCCTCGTGCACCCGCGCCACGGCCGCGCCCGCCTGGCTATCGCCAGCTGCCCGTGCGACGCGACCGAGCTGGAGTTTCACGTGCGCGCTCGTGGCGGCGGCGATTTCCGCGACCGCGTGTTGCGCGAATGTCGCGTCGGCGATTGGTTCGACGTCGAGGCGCCGCACGGGTCGTTCACGTTCACCGGCCACGCGGAGAGGGCGCTCGCGCTGCTCGCGTGGGGCGACGGTTTCGCCGCCGCCAAGAGCCTGCTCGAGCACGTTGTCGCACAAGAGGGCGAATTGCCGATTCATCTGTACCGCGCCGACGACGCGCCGCCGCCGTACTACCTGGACAACCTGTGTTGTTCGTGGCGCGACGCGCTCGACCAGCTGCGCTACGTGGAGCTGCCGGCGAGTGCCGCCGACGCCGCGGCGGCGCGCGCCTGGGTCGCGCGCGTCGCCGACGATAGTGGTGATTTGTCCGGTATGGATTTTTATTTGTGCCTGCCGCGCGCGGCGGCGTCGGCGGCGACGGACGCGCTGGTGCGACGCGGCGCGCTGCGCGGACGCATCTTTCGTTCCGAGCGCGTGTTCTGATGGGTGCCGCCGGATGCCACCGACCGCCGCCGCCTTCGGCGCGTCGCCGCGCGCGCCGCTGGTCGCTGCACGGGCGCGAACGGGTGGATCATTACGCCTGGTTGCGCGCTGACAACTGGCGCGAGGTGCTGCGCGATCCGCGCCTGCTCGACGCCGAGATCCGCGCTTACCTCGAGGCCGAAAACGACTACACCGCCGCGAACCTGCGCGGCAGCGAGGCGCTGCAATCGCGGTTGTTCCGCGAGATGAGAGGGCGTATCAAGGAAGACGACTATTCGGTACCCGACGCCGACGGCGCGTATGCGTACTACTTTCGCTACCGCGAGGGCGGCCAGTATCCGATCCGTTGCCGCCGTCCGGTGGCGGCGCCCGGCGCCGAGGAGGTTCTGCTGGACGGCGACGCCGAGGCCCGCGGCCGCGACTACTTTCAGGTCGCGGGTTTCGCCCACAGCCCCGACCATAGCCTCATCGCGTATTGCGCGGACGACGACGGCTCGGAGTTCTATACGCTGCACGTGCGCGCCGCCGTCGGTGGCGAGACGCTCGATGCGCCGATCACCCGCGTCCAGGGCGACGTCGCGTGGAGCGCCGACGGGCGTCATCTATTTTATACGGCGTTGGATGAGAATCACCGCCCGTGGCGCGTCTGCCGCCACCGCCTGGGCGATCCAATCACACGCGACGCGGTCGTCTATCAGGAACAGGACGCGGGGTTTTTTATCTCCCTCGGCAAGACCCGTTCGCGCCGCTTCATCACGATACACGCGAGCGACCACCGCACTTCCGAGGCGTGGCTGGTACCGGCGGACGAACCGTGCACCGCACCTTTCCCGGTGCGCGCGCGCGAACGCGACGTCGAATATACCGTGACCGAACGCGACCGGCGTCTGTTGATCGTGACCAATGCCGCGGGCGCCGAGGACTACAAGTTGTGCGTCGCCGCGCCGCACGCCCCCGCCTGCGGCTCGTGGCAAGATTTTTGCGTGCCCGGCGACGGCGTGTTGCTCGAGGAGGTCGTCGCGTTCAGGCACTGGATCGTGCGTCTCGAGCGCGAGGACGCGCTGCCGCGCTTGGTGGTGATGGAGATGGACGTCGGCGGGCGCTGCGTCGGCGAACACGCCGTCGCCTTCGACGAGGAATGTTACGAGCTGTGGCCGCTGCACACCTTCGACTACGACGGCGACGTGCTGCGCTTCGTCTATACCTCGATGACGACGCCGTACCGCGTGTTCGACTACGACATGCGCGCACGCACGCGCGTGCTGCGCAAGGAGCAGATCGTGCCGAGCGGCCACGATCCCGGCGCCTACGAGACGCGGCGGCTGTTCGCGCCGGCGCCCGACGGCGAGCGCGTGCCGCTAAGCCTGCTCTACCGCAAGACGACGCCGTTGAACGGCGATGCGCCGCTGTTGTTGTACGGCTATGGTTCCTACGGCACGTCGGTGCCCGCGTCGTTTTCGAGCAACCGCCTGTCGCTGGTTGATCGCGGCTTCATCTACGCCATAGCGCACGTGCGCGGCGGCATGGAGAAGGGCTACCGCTGGTACAAGAGCGGCAGAACCGGAAACAAGCACAATACCTTTCTCGACTTCATCGCCTGCGGCGAATACCTGGCGCGCGAGAACTTCACGCGCCGCGGGCGCATCGCCGCGCACGGCGCGTCCGCCGGCGGACTGCTGGTGGGCGCCGTCGTCAACCTGCGTCCCGATTTGTTCGCCGCGGCCATCGCCGAGGTGCCGTTCGTGGACGTGCTGAACACGGTGTGCGACGGCACGCTGCCGCTGACGCCGATCGAGTGGCCGGAGTGGGGCAATCCGATCGAGGACGCCGAGGCGTTCGCGCGCATCGCCGCGTACTCGCCGTATGACAACGTCGTGC
Source organism: Candidatus Oxydemutator sp. (assembly GCA_965203445.1). GTDB lineage: Bacteria > Pseudomonadota > Gammaproteobacteria > Poriferisulfidales > Oxydemutatoraceae > Oxydemutator. The sequence goes on along the minus strand of OZ241883.1, from coordinate 2,197,204 downwards.
GCCAGGATTACCCGCACTTGTTCGTGACCGCGAGTTTGAGCGACCCGCGCGTAACCTACTGGGAACCGGCCAAGTGGGTCGCCAAGCTGCGCGCCGTGAAGACCGACGATAATCTGTTGCTGCTGAAGACCAACCTGGCGGCCGGTCACGGCGGCGCCTCCGGGCGCTTCGACTACCTTGAGGAAGTGGCGCAGCGCTACGCTTTTGTGCTGAAAGTTTTTGGGGATTATCCGCCTGAGTAAGTACGCCGCGAAATAGTTATTCGCCTCGAAGCGACCACTGGTAATGGTCGACGAAGCGACGCCAGTGCGCGTCTCTTGCGCACGCGATTTTCTCGAGGTCGTTGTTCGTGTATTCGCGCTGAAAGCGGTCGAAGTCCGCGAGCACTTCTTCGGTCTTGTCCACCAGGCGGTCACACGGGGCGAACACGACGTTGGCGCGCACGTCGAGTTGATCCTGATCGAGGCATTCATCCGAGACAATCAGCTTGCCGGCGAACATCCAGCGGTCGCACCGTACGTGCGAATAGATTTTGTAGTCGTCTTTATACTGGACGTTTAGAAGAATTTTCGCCTTGCCGATGAGTTCGTCACGCGCGTTGCCGAAACTATCAACTACGTGAACGGTTTTGATACCTTTTGCCTTAAGGGCGCGCAGCACGCTCCTTCTGCGTTCACTGCTGCCGACGACGGCCACGTCGTACTCGAAGGCACCCGCCGAGCAAGCTTGTAGTTTCGCCACCTCCCGCGGGTCCCGGCGATACGGGAGAACTATGGATCCAGGCGGCAGAAACCGCAGATTGGACGGGGCGTGGGTCAGGATCGCGGGATGATTCGGTTCGGTGTATAGGAAGCTACGTTTCCAGTGAGGAACAGACAGTTGCTCCATGTTCCACACGAAAATCTTTTTCCGCAAACGCGGGTTTTTTGCGGCCATCTTCTTGATGAAGCGGGGAAGCTGCATCCAAAAAATGTAAATCTCGCCGTTCTCTGCGTCGAACGAATAGTTTCTTTCCAGCAACGTGTCGTAATCGTACAATACCGCGTCGCGTATGGTGGCGGACGCATAAATGTAGTCCTCGAACACGTAGTAATACGTGCCCAGGAACGGCAAGTATCGTCGCCGATAGATCGTCTTATACCGGGGTTGAAAATATAGGAAAGCAAGGTTGCTTTTTTGCACGTGCGCGTCCACCGGGTAGGTGGCGACGATGTATGCGTCATGGTGGTGGGAGACGGTGGGTGCGCCGATGTAATCGCCGGCTGGTTCTTTGTGGGTGTAAGTATCGGTGTAGGTTCGGGGCACCGGCGAGATGATTTTTCGAGCGACGCGGGCAACAGCCGGATATTTTTTGATTTCAAGTTTGCAGTATATCGTCAGCACCGTGTGCGCGTCGGCGACAACCTCGCGTATCCGACTGAGTGTAGCCCGCGAGCGCCTTATCAGGCGGAGAACGAAAGGGGGTTTATCCATACAGCCATTTCTGCCGGTGTCGCAGATACCACTGCACGGTCTCATCCAGCCGCTGCTCGATTCCTCTCGGCTCCCAACCCAGACGCTTCATCTTGTCGCCGCTCAACGCGTAACGCAGATCGTGCCCCGGACGCGACGAGTGGAAATCCACCAGCTCATATTGCAACGGCTTGCCGACGCAGTCGGCGATCTTCAGCGCCAGTTGCAGATTGTCTATCTCCTCTTTGCCGACGACGTTGTATTTCTCGCGCAGCGTGTGGTTGGACACCAGAAACTCGAGCGCGAGCGCCACGTCCGCGGTGCTGATGTAGTGGCGCGAACCCGGAATGGTGCGGGTTTCGTCGGCGTGGATCGGGATGCTCTCGCCGTCGAGAACGTGGCGGATGACCTTGGGAATATACTTCTCCGGGTGCTGGCGGACGCCGAACACGTTCATCGTGTGGGTCACGATGACCGGTATCTGGTAGGTGTTCTCGAACGCCAGCGCAAACTCCTCGGCGCCGGCCTTGGAGGCCGAATAGGGATTGCCGCAGTCGTAGCGGTCGTTTTCACGATAGTGCACCCCCGGCGGCGCCGGCCCGAAGACTTCGTCGGTGCTGAAATAAATGAGTAGCTTCAGCTTGTCGGATTGATAGTGGCGGGCGAAGTTCAGCAGATTGACGGTGCCGACGACGTTGTCCATCGCAAAAGACAGCGGATCCTCGATGCTGCGATCCACGTGCGAGGCCGCGGCCACGTGAAAGATGTAGTCGGCTTTGCCGATATGAGAGGCGACGGTGGGGTTGATCTCGGCCTTGAGGTCGTGCCACACCACCCGCAGGCGCCGCTTATAGTCGGGATCGTCGCCGATGACCTCGCTCAGGCGGTTGAGGTTGCCGGAATAGTCGAGGCGGTCGAGCGAAACGACGTTCCAGTCGGTGGTTTTCAGAAAATGTTCGATGACGGCGTGGCCTACGAAGCCCGCGCCGCCCGTGATCAGCAGTGTGTTCATGTGCCTCTCGGTCAGATTTTGAATTGCGATCCCAGGTACACCTTGCGCACCGTCTGGTGGGCGAGAATTTCGCGCGGCGTTCCTTGCGCGATGATCTCGCCGTGATGGAAGATGTATCCGCGGTCGCAGATTTTCAGTGTTTCGCGGACGTTGTGATCGGTTATCAGCAGCCCGATGCCGCGCGCTTTCAAGTGTAGCATAAGTTTCTGGACTTCGACGATCGAGAGCGGATCTATGCCGGTGAAAGGTTCGTCGAGCAGTATGAAGGCGGGTGCGGTCGCCAGCAGGCGCGCGATTTCGGTGCGCTGGGATTCGCCGCCGGAAAGCGATATACCGTGCCGGTGGCGCACGCCCTGCAGTTGCAGTTCGTCGAGCAGTTGCTCGAGCCGCGCCTGCATTACCTTGGGCGTCATTGCCGGGCAGGCCTCGAGCGCCGCCCGGACGTTGTCCTCAACGCTCATTTTGCGGAACACCGACGTTTCCTGAGGCAGGTAGCCGATACCGCGCGTCGCGCGCTCGTGCATCGAAAGCGACGACACGTCGGTGCCGTTCAGTTCGGTGCGTCCGCCGTCGGCGCGCACCAAGCCGACGATCATGTGAAACGTCGTCGTCTTGCCGGCGCCGTTCGGGCCCAGCAGACCGACGATTTCGCCGCCTTCGAGGCGCAATGAGGCGGCGCGCACCGCCTGGTGGCGACCGTAGCGTTTGCTGAGACCGGTCGTCTCCAGGCAGTGGCCGTTGCCGCCCGCGCCTTGTCTTCTGTCAGCCACGAGAACCTGGCTACGAGGAGCGGCGCTAGCGCTGCTTCTTCTTTTCTGGTTGCAGCGTCAGCCTCACCCGGTTTTTGTCCTTCGTGGCCTTGACGATTTTTTTGCGCGTGTCGTAGATGATGTGGTCGCCCGTCAGGGACTTCCAGTCGTCGCGGATGCGCGCCGCGCCGCGCAGGTCTATGATGCCTTGTATGGCCTGATACTCTATGCGGTGCGCCTCGGCGTGCAGCGTCCGTCCGGGGGCGTCGCGCACGAGGCGGCTCGGCTTGGCGGTCGAGACCAGTCTCGAGATCGCGCCGTCTTTCGTGAACACCTCGACGGCGTCGCCGTGCAGCGTCATCTCGCCGCGCACGATTTTGACGTTGCCGTGATAGACGCTGACGCCGGTATTCTCGTTGAAAGTGACGCTGTCGGCTTCCACTTCGAGCGTGCGGACGCTTTCCTGCGCCGACGGGTCACTGTACAGCGCCACGCACAGCGCCACCACCGCGAAGGGCGCGCTACGGTGCGTGTGTGACGCGGACATTCGACAGCAGACGGATTTCGCCGGTGCGCAAATCAGCGGATACGCCGTCGCCCCGGGTGACCAGGCGACCGCGGCGCAGAACCGCTTTTTCGCGGGTATGCGCGCGTCCGTCTTTGGTCGCGACGACGACGTTGCGCGTTTGCAGAGTCTCCGCCGCGCGCTGGGCGTGGCGCGCGCGTCGTACTGTGACGGCGCCTTGTAAGTGGATGATGCCGCCGCCGGCGAGCCGACCGTCGGCGGCGGTCAGCTCGACGGCCGCGCCGTCGTGCGCGCGGTACCTAAGGCGCGGTTCCTCGAGGCGCACGCCCGGGGGTTCTGATGAGCGCCCGGTCACGTGATGCAACTGCCGACTGTTCAGCCGGTAGAGCAGGCGCCCGTCGGCCTCATAGGCGCTGACGACGGTCTCGCTGAAGCGGTTTTCGGTGTCGTTTGCGCGTGGCGCGGGCGCCTGGGTCGCGGTGACCGGCACCAGCGCCGCGAGCGCCACGCCGAGCACGGCTAACGCGCCGAGGTAGAACGCGAACGGGCCGTTGCGCGGTTTTGCACGGGTTTTTCGTGTCATCGGAGGTATCTCTTCGGTGAGGAGGCGCGCGTATTCTACTACATCCACCCCGCGCCTATGGCCGGCACCGTCGCCGGCACTGCTCGACGAATCTATGCCAGTGCGCGTCTCTGTCCCGCGCAATTCCGTCCAGGTCATTGTTCGTGTATTCGCGCTGAAAGCGGTCGAAGTCCGCAAGCACCTCCTGCACCTTGTCCACCAGCCGTTCGTACGGGGCGAACACGACGTTGTCGCGGACGTCGAGTTTTTCCTGGTCGAGGCAGTCTTCCGAAACGATCAGCTTGCCGGCGAACATCCAGCGGTCGCAACGTATGTGCGGATAGATCGTGTGAACGCCGGAATGCCGAACGTTCAGAAGAATTCTTGCCTTGCCGATGGCTTCGTCGCGCGGGTTTCCAAAACTATCCCATATATAAAGGGTTTTGATGCCTCTTGCCTCGAGTGCGCGTACCAGATTTGTTCTGCGTTGCTGTTCGCCGATAATGGCCACGTCGTACTTGAATGTGCCCGCCGAATACGATTTCAGTTTCGCCGTCTCCTCCAGGTGGCGGCGATACGGAAGGTGTATGGATCCAGGCGGCAGAAACCTCAGGTTGGATGGGCTGTGAGTCAGGACTTCGGGTTGGTTCGACCTGGCGTACAGGCCGGCGTGTCTGCGGTGATGAGGAACGACCAGTTGCTCCACGTTCAATATGAGAAGCCTATTTCGTAGATGCGGATGCTTTTTTGCCATTTTCTTGATGAAGCGGGGAAGCTGCATCCAAAAAATGTAGATATTGTCGCTCCCCGCGTCGAATGGATAGCCTCTCTTCAGCAATGCTTCGTGATCGTACAGTACTACGTCGCGTATGGTGGCGGACGCCTGGATGTAGTCCTCGAATGCCCCGTAGAAAATTCGGTTTCGACACGGAACCCGCCGAATCCATATCGTGAAATGTAGGGGTATAAAAAACAGGAAAGCGAGTCCGCTTTTTTGCACGTGTGCATCCACCGGGCAGGTGGTGACGGTGTATGCGTCATTGCGGCAAGGGACGGCGGGTGTGCCAGTGTGGCCGGGGAGCGGTTCCTTGATGACCTGGGCGCCAGTGTAGGTTCGGCCGGGCGGCGAGAGTATTTTTCCCACGACGCGGGCAACAACCGGATATTTTTCTATCTCCAGATCGTGGTATATCAGGTCGCGCAAGCTTTCCTTTACATACATGGCGATTACCTGGCCCGCCCGCCTGATTTGATTTATTGTGGGCAACGGTTTCTTTCCATATCGGACGAGCGCGCGGATTGGCTGCCTGATTCTATCGTCCATGTGCTCATGAATGTACGTGAATGGCGGTGGGATCGTCCGCACGGGGTATTCTTGCCGGTGTTTTTGCGGCGGGGTTGCATCGCTTCAGCGAAAATTGCGCTCGTCAGGGTGGCGTCGGTATCTTGTGTTGCATATATGGCAGAAGATTTGCGCGGTCATCTCGGCGTCGTAGAGCGCCGAATGTGCCCTTTCCTCGTCCCAGCCGAAGCCGGCGCGCTCGGCGATTTTCGACAGCACCGTGTGGCGGTAGGCGAGCGCGCCCAGGGTGACCGTGTCGAGGTTGCTGAACTGGTGAAATGGATTGTCCTTGACCCGGTTGCGCGCGACCGCGGCGCGCAGAAACTTGAGGTCGAAGAACGCGTTGTGGCCGGTCAGGATCGCGCGCGTGCAGCGGTAGCACGCGAGCGCCGCGCCGACCTCGCCGAACAGCGTCGCCAGCACCCGCGCCTCGGGTTGCGCCAGCCGCAGCGGGTGGAAGGGATCTATGCGGTTGATTTTCATCGCGGCCTCTTCCATGTTTGCGCCGGCGAACGGTTCGACGTGAAAATGCACGGTCTTTTCCGGGAACAGCCGGTGGTCGCCGTCGGCACCGATGATCACCGCCGCGAGCTCGAGCAGCGCGTCGGTATCCTCGTTGAAGCCACCGGTCTCGACGTCGACGACCACCGGCAGGAAGCCGCGAAAGCGCGTCTGCATCCACGTCGCGCCGCCGTCGCCCGGGTGCGCGTCGCTCCCTTTCATCGCCGCGCGCGTCATTCGCGCAGGCGCCACGCGACTTCGCGTCCGGCCAGCAGCGGCACGACGTCGCCCACCCGTCGCGGTACGCTCTCGGCCTCGCGCACCAGCGTGATGCGTTCCCGGTTTTGCGGCAGGCGGTAAAAGCGTGCGCCGTTTACGCTGGCGAAGCGCTCGAGGCGGTCGAGCGCGCCGGCTTCGTCGAAGATCGTCGCGTAGATGCCGATGGCCGCGGGCGCGTTGAACACGCCGGCGCAGCCGCAGGCGCTTTCTTTGTCGTGTTTGGCGTGCGGCGCGCTGTCGGTGCCTAAGAAGAAACTGGCGTCGCCGCTGCACGCGGCCGCGACCAGGGCCCTGCGGTGGGTCTCGCGTTGCGGCAACGGCAGGCAGTAGTGGTGCGGACGCAGGCCGCCGTCGAACAGCGCGTTGCGCGAATACAGCAGGTGGTGCGGCGTGATCGTCGCGGCCGTGTGGGCGCCGGCCTCGCGCACGTAGTCCACGGCGTCGCTCGTCGTCACGTGTTCGAGAACGACGCGCAGCGCCGGAAAGTCCCTGCGCAACGGTATCAGCGTGCGTTCGATGAACGTTTTTTCGCGGTCGAACGCGTCCACGTCCGCATCCGGGGTCTCGCCGTGTACCAGCAACGGCACGTCGTGGCGCTGCATCGCCTCCAATACACCGCCGATCTTTGCGACGTCGGAAACCCCCGCGTCCGAATGCGTCGTAGCACCCCTGGGGTAGAGTTTGACGGCGTGGACAAAACTGCTTGCCGCGGCCTCGGTGACGTCGCGCGGTCGCGTGCTCTCGGTCAGATAGAGCGTCATCAGCGGCTCGAACCACTCCGGCGCGGCGGCCAATATGCGCTCGCGGTAAGCCGCGCAGCGGGCGACGTCGGTGACCGGGCGCGACAGGTTCGGCATGATGATCGCGCGGCGGAAAACCCGCGTCGTGAACGGCAGCACCGCCCGCATGGTCGCGCCGTCGCGCACGTGCAGGTGCCAGTCGTCGGGCGCCGTCAGGGTCAATTCGGGCTTTTTTGCGGCGGGCACGTCGTCGGCGGATGGTTTGGTGATAGCGGGAGTTTTTATTATGATACCACCACAGTTCCCCGCACGTGCCGACCCGCGTGCCGGTCATGCAGCCGATGCCCGAAATATCCAAGATAGTGCTCGCCTATTCCGGCGGGCTCGACACCTCGATCATCCTGCGATGGTTGCGGCAGACCTACGCCTGCGACGTGTACACGTTCACCGCCGACCTCGGCCAGGGCGGCGAAGTCGAGGCGGCCCGCGCGAAGGCGCGCGAATTGGGCGCCGCCGACGTCTTCGTCGAGGATCTGCGCGAGGAGTTCACGCGCGATTTCGTGTTCCCGATGTTTCGCGCCAACGCGCTCTACGAGGGCGAATATCTGCTCGGCACCGCGATCGCGCGCCCGCTGATCGCCAAACGCCTGGTCGAGATCGCCGATCAGGTCGGCGCCGACGCGGTCGCGCACGGCGCCACCGGCAAGGGCAACGACCAGGTGCGCTTCGAGTTGGGGGCCTATGCGCTCAAGCCCGACGTGCGCGTCATCGCGCCGTGGCGCGAGTGGGATTTGCATTCGCGTTCGCAGCTGCTCGCCTACGCCGAGCGCCACGGCGTTCCGGTCGAGCGCGAACCCGGCGGCGGTTCGCCGTACTCGATGGACGCAAACCTGCTGCACGTTTCCTACGAGGGCGGCGTGCTCGAGGATCCGTGGGCGCCGCCCGACGAGGCGATGTGGCGGCGCACGGCGGCGCCCGAGACCGCGCCCGACGAAGCCGCGTATCTGGAAATCGGCTTCGCGCGCGGCGACGCGGTCGCGCTCGACGGCGCGCCGTTGGCGCCCGCCGCGTTGTTGCGGAAATTGAACGAGGTTGCCGGCGCGCACGGGGTCGGGCGCGTGGACATCGTCGAGAATCGCTACCTCGGCATCAAGTCGCGCGGCTGTTACGAGACGCCCGGCGGCACGGTGCTGGCGAAGGCGCACCGCGCGATCGAGTCGCTGACGCTCGACCGCGAGGCGGCGCATTTGAAGGATAGCCTGATGCCGCGCTACGCGGAACTGGTGTACAACGGCTACTGGTGGAGTGACGAGCGCGCGCTGCTGCAAAAACTGATGGATGAAAGCCAGGCGCCGGTTACGGGCGTCGTGCGCGTAAAGCTCTACAAGGGCTGCGTTACGGTGCTCGGGCGGCGCTCGCCGAACAGCCTGCTCGACCGCGACCTCGCCAGTTTCGAGAGCGGCACGGGCGAGGCGCGGGAGCGTTTCGACGCGCGCGACGCCGAAGGCTTCATCCGTCTGCACGCGCTGCGTCTGCGGATGCGCGCGAACGGGCGCGACGACTAAGGCGCGGCGGCGTGCACCGTGCTATACTGCGACGGCGTTCTGAAGCCGCGAACCGGGCGCCGCTTTGCTCGGGAAGATAGAGACTCTGCCATGCTGAAAATCGCCGACTCACGCGTGCTTGCGCTTTGTCTTGCGGCCCTCGTTGCCGGCGGCTGTGCGGTGAAGCAGGGCGCGTATGAGAGCGATGCCGATCCCCTAGAGGGCTATAACCGCGGCATGTTCATGGTCAACGAGACGCTGGACCGCGCGGTAATCAAACCCGTCGCCGAAGGCTACGGCCTGCTACCGACCTTTGTCCGCAACCGCGTCACTAATTTCTTCGGCAACCTGGCGGACGTCCCCAACGCGATCAACAATCTGTTGCAGGGCAAACCTGAGCGCGCGCTCAGCGACGCGATGCGCGTCGTCATCAACACCACGTTCGGTCTGGTCGGACTTTTCGACGTGGCGACGTTCGCCGGTCTCGAGAAGTCCGATGAGGATTTCGGGCAGACGCTCGCGGTCTGGGGCGTCGGCGACGGCGGGTATTTCATGGTGCCGCTGCTGGGCCCCAGTACGCTGCGCGATTTTCCCGCGATGATCGTGGACTTCCTGCTGTCGCCGCCCAGCTATCTCGACCTCGGCGCGTCGCGCCCGATGTTGACGGTGGTGGAGAGGGTGGACGCGCGCCAGCGTTTTATTGCGAGGGAAGGGGTGGTGCGTGAAATGTCTCCCGATCTCTACGGCGCGGTTCGCTCTTTTTACCTGGAGCGTCGGCGGCAGTTGATCAAGGACGGCAAAGGCGGCCCCGACGAAGACGGCACGCTCTACGAGGATCTGTAGGGAGCAAGCGGTCGTCGGCGGTCGCCCGGGCACGCTACGCGCCGACGACCACGCGCCCCGATAACGATAAGGAAAACGATGGACGTGGATCATGACAACGGGCGGATCGCCGATCTGATTGTCCGGCTGTTGCGAGAGCTGGGCGAGGATCCGTCGCGCGAGGGACTGGTAAAGACGCCGCAGCGGGTCGCCGAGTCGCTGCGTTTTCTGACCAGCGGCTACGATGTGAACGTCGACAGAGTCGCGCGCGACGCGATGTTCGACGTCAGTTGCGACGAGATGGTCATCGTCAAGGACATCGAGTTTTATTCCCTGTGCGAGCATCACATCCTGCCGATGACCGGCAAGGTGCACATCGGCTACCTGCCCGCCGGCAAAGTCATCGGCCTGAGCAAAATTGCGCGCGCGGTGGACGTGTACGCGCGTCGCCTGCAGGTGCAGGAGCGCATGACGAACCAGATCGCCGAGAGCCTGATGGAGCTGCTGGGCGCGCGCGGCGTCGGCGTCGTCGTCGAGGCGGTGCACTACTGCATGGTCATGCGCGGCGTGCAGAAACAGAACAGCAAGACCGTGACCAGCGCGATGCTCGGTTCCTTTCGCGACGACCCGCGCACGCGCACCGAATTCATGGAGCTGATCAAGAGCCGTTCGCCTAGCCTGTGACGCGGCGCTTTGGCGGCGTCCGCGCCTCGCTTGCGGCAACGGCAGGCGTGGTATAACCGTCGGATGCAGGCGGACGCTCCCGCACCGGGAGCGGGAATGGATTAAAGGAGGACAAAAACATGACACTGAGCACCAAGATACAGGCACCGGAAGGCCACTCGATTCACCACGTGCCGTGTCCGCACGATTGCCCGGACACCTGTTCGATGCTCGTTACGCGCGACGACAAGAGCGGCAAGGCCGTGCGTATCCAGGGCGACCCGACGCACCCGGTCACGAAGGGGTATTTGTGCAACAAAGTCAACCATTACCTCGAACTGGTCTATAACGACAGCCGCGTTCTTTACCCGCACAAGCGCGTCGGCCCGAAAGGTCCCGGCGCGAAGTTCGAGCGCATCAGCTGGGACGAGGCGCTCGACGCGGTGGCCGGCGACATGAAGAAGACCATCGAGAAGTACGGTTCCGAGGCGGTGCAGCCCTATTCGTATTCGGGCACGCTCGGGATGCTCGGTTATTGGGGCATGGATCAGCGCTTCTGGAACAGGATGAACGCGGCCCGCCTGGAGCAGTCCATCTGCATTTACGCGGCGATGTGGGCCGGCATTTACACCTACGGAATCGCGAATGGGCCGTCCATCCACGACGCTTGCGAGGAGGCCGATCTGATTATCCTGTGGGGCGCCAACCTGGTCAGCACCGGCGTGCATGCGATTCCGTTCATCCAGGAAGCACGTGCGCGCGGCGCGAAACTGGTCGTCATAGACCCGCGCGTAACGCGCACGACGATGATGGCCGATTGGCACATACAGCCGCGTCCGGGCACCGACGGCGCGCTGGCGCTCGGCATGATGAAGATCATCAACGACGAGGGGCTGAGCGACCGCGACTTTCTGAAGGAGCAGACGCTCGGCTGGGAGGAGTTTCTCGACAAGAAACTGCCCGATTATCCGCTCGAGCGGGTGGCCGCTATCACCGGCCTCGAGGCCGCCGAAATCCGCAGCTTCGCGCTCGAATACGCGCGTACCGAAAAGACCTACATCCGCGCGAACTACGGCCTCAACCGCCACCAGAACGCCGGCCAGATGTGCCGCGCGGTGTTGACGCTGCCGTGCATCACCGGCTCGTGGCGCGAGAAGTGCGGCGGCGCGGCGTTCGGCACGCTCGAGGAGATGTGGCTCAAGTTTCCGCTCGCCAAGCTCCAGCGCCCCGACCTCGGCAACCGCGCCGAGTCGCGCATCGTCAACATGGTGCAGATAGGGCGCGCGCTGTCGGAGGACGTCGGCGTCGACGACGAGAAGCTCGACCCGCCGATCAAGCACCTGTTCGTCTATAACTCCGATCCGGCCAACTGCGCGCCGAATACCAACAGCGTGCGCAGGGGCCTGATGCGCGACGACCTGTTCGTCGCCGTGCACGACACGTTTTGGACCGACACCTGCGACTACGCCGACGTCGTGCTGCCCGCCGACACTCAGCTCGAGCGCATGGACCTGCACGCGGCCTACGGCCACTACCACTTCAACATGAACAAGCCGGTGATCGAGCCGCTCGGCGAGAGCGTGCGCAACACCGAGCTGTTCCGGATGCTGGCGCGGCGCATGGGCTACGTCGAGGAGGGCGACAACGCCTTTACCCAGACCGACGAGGAGATGGTGCGCGAGATCATAGACGCCGACTCGCATCCGCTGCTGGAAGGCGTCACCTACGAGCAGCTCGAGGAGAACGGCTGGGTGCGCGGCAGCGTCGAGTCCGAACGCCGCAATTTTCTGAAGAACGGCTGGCCTACGCCGAGCGGCAAGATCGAGATCTACAGCGAGGCCCTGAAGGAAATGGGCCAGCCCCCGTTCCCGACCTACGTGCCCGAAGAGGAGGGCCAGGAGGATCACTGGCGGCGCAGGCATTATCCGATCCAGGTGTTGAGCAGCGCGACGCATTATTTCATCGGCGACTCGTTCCAGTCGGTGCCGCGCCTGCGCGCGATGATGTCGCGCCCGACCGTCGAGTTGAGCACCGAGGACGCCGCCGCGCGCGGCATCCAGGACGGCGATCTGGTGCGCCTTTACAACGACCGCGGCGAGACCTACTGCCACGCGGTGATTATTGACGGCCTGCTGCCCGGCGTCTGCGGAACGCAAAAGCAGTTCAAGGGCAGCAACACGCTGGGTGGCGTCAACGCCAACGCGCTCAATTCCCAGCGCCTGACCGACTTCGGCATGAGTCCGTGTTTTTACTCGGTGCTGGTCGAGATAGAAAAAGCCGACGACGCCGAGCGTTTCACGTCGCAGAAACTGACGCAGATGGGCGGCGTTGCGGGCTACGTTCGCGCGTGGCGCAACGATCCGAAGAACGCGGGGCTGGCCGCGAGCGACGACGAGATTATCGAGTTTGCGAGGAGCAGACATCCGCAGGCGTTTGCCGAAGTCAGGAGGTTGGGCCATGAGTAAATTCGACGGTTTTCACGATCCCGCGGAGTACTTTGCGGGGCGCAAGTCGTCGCCGCCCGACAAGGCCGTCTATGGCGGTCGCGTCGGCATCCGCCACGGCACGGTCAAGAGCGCCAGAAATCTGACGCACGATACCTGTGAGCTGGTCGTGGACTGCGGTGCCGACGGTGCCGGCGCGTTGAACGCCAAGGCCGGACAGTACGCGACGCTGAAGGTCGAGGGCCTCGACAAGCCGCGCTCGTATTCGTTCGCGCGCGCCCCCGAAAGCGAAAAACCCGGCGAATATACCTTCTTCATACGCCTGGTTCCGAACGGGCGGTTTTCCGGTTGGCTGTTCGACAAGGATCGCATCGGAGAGGCGATCACGCTGAGCGGCCCGCTCGGCAAGTTCGGTCTCGATCCGTCTTGCGACAAGATGCTGTGCGTCGCCGGCGGCAGCGGCATGAGCGCGATTTTCTCGATCCTCGAGCACGCCTGCAACCGGCGCGTCGAACGCGACGCGCTGTTTTTTTACGGCGCGCGCACGCGCGAGGATCTGTATTGCCTCGATGAGCTTGCGGTGCTCGGCAGGCGCTGGCACCCGAAGCATAGCTTCGAGTTTATTCCGGTGCTGTCCGAGGAACCCGCGGGCGGCGGCTGGGACGGCGCGCGCGGTTTCGTTACCGACTATCTGAAGAAGCACTGGCTCGACACCGGGCGCGTGGACTTGCGGCGGTGCAAGGCCTATTTCTGCGGACCGCCGCCGATGATAGACGCCGGTATCGAGGTACTGACCGCCGCGGGCATGGCCGGCGGCGACATCTTCTACGACAAGTTCGAGGACGCCGGTTCGCCGGCGCCGGTGATAGACAACGTCCGCTGCGTCTTGTGCGACGAATGCCTGTTCGTCAAGCCCACCGAGAACTGTATCGTCGAGGTGTCGCGGCTGATCCGCAACAGCGGCACCGGCGCCGACCGCTACGAAGTCATCAGCCCGACCGAGACCCCCGGCCTGTATTACAGCACGCTCTACATTGACGAGCACGAGTGCATACGCTGTTTCTCCTGTGTCGACGCCTGTCCCGCGGGCGCGATCAGCCCGGCCAACGGCAAGACGCCGAAAACGCTGCGCGGCGCCGCGGCGCACGGTATCGCCTGAACGTTTGATCCGTCTCTCAGGTCGCGGTCGGATCAGCCCGTATCGGGAGCATCCCGTGCTCTCGGGCCGTCCGGCCTGCGATTCTCCTCTATAATATGGATGCAGGTGCCCGTGCTCGAAGAAGTTGGGTCGCGCACCGTCGGCATCGTGCGATTCTCCTCTATAATATAGATGCAAGCGCCCGTAGCTCAGTTGGATAGAGTACCTGGCTACGAACCAGGCGGTCGGGAGTTCGAATCTCTCCGGGCGCGCCAATTCTCCCCTCTTTCGCTGCTGTCGTCGCTGTTGCTGAGCGCGCTTGTCGCCGTCGCCGCGCCGGTTCTGGCCGACCCTCTCGACGAGGCGTCGGACGTGGTGCGCGATACGGTCGAGCGCGGCGCCGCGTCGCAGCGCGTCGTCGACCGGCTCGACGACGAGGCGCGCCGCTTGGCCGCGGAACGTCGCGCGCTGGATGCCAGGATCGAGTCGTTGCAGGCGTACGTGCGCCAACTGGACGCTCTCGTCGCCGACCAGGAAAAGTCCATCGAACGCTATCGCGACGGCATCGCGCGCGCGCGCGACGTCGGGCGCGCGCTGCTGCCGCTGGCCGAGACGATGATACGTTCGCTCAAGGAGTTCATCCGCCTCGACGCGCCGTTTTTGCGCGAGGAACGAAGCGCGCGTATGCAAAGGTTGGACGCGACGCTGGCCGATTCCGAACCGCCGGTGTCGGAAAAGTTTCGCCGCATCTTTGAGGCCTACGGCGTCGAGGCCGACTACGGGCGCACGTTGGAAACCTGGCGCGGCGAACTCGACGCCGCCGACGGTCAGGTTGTGGACTTCCTGCGCGTCGGCAGAAACGTCCTGATCTACCAGACGCTCGACGGCGAGCGCCTCGGCATCTGGGACGCGCGCCAAGGATCGTGGCGCGCGCTGGATGACGACTACCGCCTGGAGGTGCGGCGCGGTTTGCGCATGGCGCGCGGGACGATTGCGCCCGGTTTGCTGGTGTTGCCGGTGCGCGTCATGGAAGCACCGCAGGCCGGCGCGCCGCAGGCCGCGGGCGAGGCCGGCGGATGAAACGCATCGGCGTCCTGGCGGCCTTGTCGGCCTGGCCGGTCTTGCCGCTCCTGGCCGCATGGGTCTTGGCCGCGGCACCCGGCGCGGCGTTCGCAGCGACGCAGCCGGCGCCGACGCAAACGCCGGCCTCCTCTTTCGGGCGGCTGCTTGAGAAAGTTCGCGGCGACCACCGCGAGAACGTGCGCCTTGCGCGCGAGCGCGAGCGGCGTTTTGCCGCGGACAAGGAATCGCAGGCGCGCGAACTGGCCGCCGCCAGAAACCGTCTCGACGAATTGCTTGCGCGCAGCGCCGAGCTGGAGAAAAGCTTCGGCGACAACGAGGAGAAAATACTCGAATTGGAGCGCCTGCACCACCAGCGCGCCGGCGACCTCGAGGAATTGTCCGCGGTCATCGCGCGCGCCGCCGCCGATACGCGCGAAGCTTTGGCCGCCTCGTTCATCCGTCTGGTGTTGTCCGACGGCGAGGCCGAGGAAAAACTGACGCGCCTGGCGAAGGCGGACGGCCTGCCCGATCTCGAAAGCGTACGCTATCTGTGGCACCTGCTGCTCGAGATCATGGCGTTGCAGGGCGGCAGCCACCGTTTTCAAGCCGAGGTCGTCCTTCCCGACGGCCGTCTCGAGGCGCGCGAGGTTACGCACATAGGCCCGTTCACCGCGCTCTCGCGCGGGCGTTTTCTGAAATATCTCGAAGGCGCCGGCGGCCTTGCGGACTTGGCCCACCAGCCGGGTTCGCGCTATCTCGCCGCGGCCGCGGACGCGACCGCGACCATGACCGGGAGCGGCGACGGGAGCGCGCTTTCGGACTTTGTCGCGGCACCCGTGGACCCGACGCGCGGCGCGTTGTTGTCGCTGTTGGTGCACGCACCGACGCCGGCCGAGCGCATCGAGCAGGGCGGCGTAATCGCCTACCTGATTCTTGCGTTGGGGCTGATCGGCGTGCTGCTCGCGTTGGAGCGCATCGCGTCGCTGGCGCGCACGGTGCGCAGGGTGCGACGCCAGAAGGATACGCGCGAACTGGCCGCCGCGAATCCGCTCGGCCGGGTTCTCGCGGTCGCGCGCGAGCATCCGGACGCCGACGCCGAAGGCCTGGAGCTGAGTCTGCACGACGCGGTCATCCGCGAGATGCCGCCGCTGGAGCGCGGCCTGGGCTTTTTGAAGGTGCTGGCCGCGATTGCGCCGCTGCTCGGTCTGCTCGGCACCGTCGTCGGCATGATCGAGACGTTCCAGGCGATCACGCTGTTCGGCACCGGCGATCCGCGCACGATGGCCGGCGGCATCAGCCAGGCGCTGGTGACGACGGCGCTCGGTCTGATCGTCGCGGTGCCGCTGCTGCTGCTGCACACGTTCGCGGCCGCGCGCAGCCGCGAGATCCGCCAGATTCTCGAGGAGCAGAGCGCCGGTCTGGTCGCGCTGCGTGCGCGCCGTGAGGCCGTCGCCTGAGGGGTTGCCTGAGGGGTTGCGATGACGTCGTCGTTGCGTTGGGAGACCGTGGTCTGGCCGATACAGGATTTTCTCGCCCTGGGCGGGCCGGTATTGTCCGTCCTGATGCTGGTTACGTTTGCGATGTGGCTGTTGATCGCCGAACGCTACTGGTATTTTGCGAGCGCGGCGCGGCGCGCGCCCGGCGACTGTGCCGAGGCCTCGTCGGCGCGGCGCCGCGCCGTACAGCGCTGTCGGCTGTCCGAGTACCGTATCGAAAACGAACGGCGCCTGGGACTGATACGCGCGCTGGTCAAGGGCAGTCTGCTGCTCGGTCTGCTGGGCACGGTGGTCGGCATGATCGAGGTCTTCGACGCGCTCGCCGCGACCGGTTCGAGCGACGCGCGCGTGATCGCGGCCGGGGTGTCGAAGGCGACGCTGCCGACGATGGCCGGACTGGTCGCCGCGTTGTCCGGCTTTTATTGTTCGACCGATCTGCGGCGCCGGGAGAGACGCCTGCTCGAACGCCTCGAGCAGCGTCTTGCGTGAACGTGCGCCAGCGTTCCTCATTGCGGCGCCAGAGCGACGAGGAGGTCGACGTCAACCTGACGCCGATGCTCGACGTCGTCTTCATCCTGCTGATCTTCTTTATCGTGACCGCGTCCTTCGTCAAGGAGGCGGGTATCGAAGTGTCGCGCCCGGCGGCGGAATCGGCGGTGCGCCAGGAACACGCCGCGATACTCATAGCGATAGACGCGCGCGGCGGCGTCTGGATAGACAAGCGCAACGTGGATCCGCGCGCGGTGCGCGCCAACGTCGAGAGGCTGCATTTGCAGAATCCGCAGGGTTCGGTCGTGATCCTGGCCGACCGCGCGTCGCACAACGGCGTGCTGGTCGAGGTGCTCGACCAGGTGCGCATGGCCGGCGTCGAAAAAATCGCGATTGCGGCGACCCGGGATGAGTAGCGCCGCGGCGCGCTGGTCGTTCTCGCTGCTGGCGGCGATAGTCGTAACCTGCGGCCTGTTCTATCTGATGGCGCGCCTCGTGGACGGCGACGGTCTCGCGCGGCTGACGGTGCCGCCGCGCTTTGCGGTTGATTTCGTGCGCGTTGCGCGCGACGAGACCGAGATCAGGCGCGACCGCCGCCCGCCGCCGCCGCAACCCGAAGAAGCCGAGCCGCCGCCGCCGGCGCCGCCGAAGTTCGCGTTCGACAAGCCGGCCGCGGCCGTGCCCGGCATTGCGGCGCGCCTGCCGCGCCTGCCGGACGTTCGCACCGACCTGTCCGGTTTCGCGGTCGGCGACGGCGGCACGCCGCTGGTGCGCGTAAGCCCGATCTATCCGATACGCGCGGCCAACCGCGGCATCGAAGGCTGGGTCGAGATCGAGTTCACGATAGACCGCGACGGCGGCGTCATCCTGCCGCGCGTCGTGAACGCCGAACCGTCGGCGATCTTCAACCGTTCGGCGTTGCGCGCGGTATCGCAGTGGCGCTATCGCCCGCCGATGCAGGACGGGCGCCCGGTGCGCCGCGACGGCGTGCGCGTCGTCATCGAGTTCCGGTTGAAGGAATGAGCGCGGCCCTTTGGCGTCCGCTTCGGTGCCCGCTCAGGCGTCCGCTTCGGCGCGCGCTGCTGGCGACCGCGTTGCTTGCGGCGTGCGCGGCGTCGCCCGTGCGCGCCGCGTATCTGCTGTCGCAACAGGTATACGACGTCGTCACCGCCGCCGCCGAGCGCACCGACGCCGGCGACTATGAGGCCGCGCGCGACAAACTGAAACGTTTTGCGGCGCGCCGCTCGTTGAATCCGTACGAACGCGCGGTCATCGAGCAGCAACTCGGCGCGATTGCGTCGGCCACCGACGACTACGCCGCCGCGGCGGCGCATTTCGAGGCGGCGATGAAAGCCGACGGCCTGCCGCGCACCTTCCTGGCCCAGCTGCGTTACAACGCGGCCCAAGTCTATCTCGCGCTCGAGCGCGCGGAGGCCGCGGCCAGACTGCTCGAGGCATTGTTCGCCGACGGCGACGAGCCGCCGCCCGCGGCGTATTTTTCGATGGCGTTCGCGCGCCACCTGTCGGGGCGCGACGAGGAGGCGCTCGACTGGGCCGAGCGCGGCCTGCGCGTCCATCCGGCGCCGGCCGAGAACCACTATGTGCTGGCGTCGGGCCTGAACCTGCAACTCGAACGCTGGGCGCGCGCGCGCGAATTGCTTGCCGAAATGATCCGGCTGTTTCCGACAAAGGCGATCTACTGGCGCCAACTGGTCGCGGCGTCGCTTTCGATGGACGACGAGGAGCAGGCGCTGGTTGCGAGCGAATTGGGCTACCGGCGCGGCCTGCTGCGCGAAGGCGACGACGTGCTGCGCTTGGCGCGGCTGTATCTGTACCATGAGTTTCCGCACAAAGCCGCGCGCCTGCTCACGCGCGGCATGGACGACGACGTCATCGAGGCCACGACCGACAATTACGAACTGCTGGCCTCGGCCTGGATCAACGCGCGCGAACACGCGCGCGCAATCGCGCCGCTGCAAAAAGCCGCGCAACGCGCGGACGACGGCGAACTGTTCCTGCGCCTGGCGCGCCTGTGGGTCGAGGACGAGGACTGGCCGCGCGCCCACCAGTCACTCGAACAAGCGTTGGAGAGAGGCGGCCTTGACGACGAACCCGGCGCCCGCCTGCTGCACGGCATCGTCCTGGCCAAACGCAAACGCACCGCCGAGGCCAAGGCCGAGTTCGATTATTGCTTAGGCTTCCAATCAACAAAAAACGACGCGACGCGCTGGCTGGAATACCTCGCCGGAAGGGAATAGGGAGGTTGTCAAGATACCGGCGTCAGCCCTCATGAGGGAAAAGGGGCAGAAAAAATGTAACCCTCTCCCCCTGGGAGAAGGTGGCCAAAGTTACTGTATGGGGGCGCGCAAGTAGGGGGTTCACAGCCACGTTATGACCGTTCGTCGGCTGTTTTGTACCGTTCATTCCAGCGCTTGCGCTGTGCCTTGGAATCGAGTGCTACAAGGAAGACCAAAGGAGGGTTTTCCTATGGCAAAATACTACGCAGAGCCGCTGAAAGCGGCAGGCAAGGGCTTGATAGCCCTCGGCAACATCGGGGCCGCGTTGCTGTTTGTTCAATCCTATTGGGAGATGAGCAGGTTGTCCGGCCTCGTCATGAGCATCGTCTGGTTGCTCAGCTGTTATTTC
This sequence comes from Candidatus Oxydemutator sp., assembly GCA_965203445.1. Classification (GTDB taxonomy): domain Bacteria; phylum Pseudomonadota; class Gammaproteobacteria; order Poriferisulfidales; family Oxydemutatoraceae; genus Oxydemutator. Next base: position 2,177,737 of record OZ241883.1, on the reverse strand, counting down.
GTCGGTATGTTGCTGGTGGGCATAGGCCACAAACGTGAATTACAAGAACTACAAAAGGAGTGAAAAATGAACGAATACGAAATAACGGCATTGATCCTGAGCATCGTGATGATCATCGGCGGGATAATTCTCTATTTCAAGTATCTGCGCGACTGAAAGGTCTCGCCTTGAACAGGATACTTGTCCACGAGGGAATAATCGCTCATTCCGTTCTGAATATGGAGATCTTACTTACCGGAGTCCATGTTCTTTGGGGGCCACTCAATCTCCGGGAGGCCGTCAAAGATGTTCGGGTCCGCCAGGCGAATATAAGCCCAGTAGCGCTTCAGTTCCCATCTGGTCAACGAGGCACGCTGCTTTCCACCCGCCGTGTAGCGACGGATAATTTCACGGTACTGTTCCGGCGTCGGAGTTTCCCCTGTTTTGACTATCGGCATTGCTTGTGTTCCTTGACTCGTTCATTTTTGTCGCGGAACCAGAGATTGTAGAGAGCCGTCGTTCATTCTCCCTCTCCCTCTGGGAGAGGGTTGGGGTGAGGGCCCGTTGCAGAACTTTCTCACCCTCACCCGGCCTTCGGCCATTCTCCCTTGGCCACCCTCTCCTAGGGGGAGAGGGTTACATTTTTCCTTTGACCTTCCCTCATGCGGTTCAGTTTCATTGGGACGACGCTGGCGCGCCGTCCCGCTCCTTCATCCGCCGCCCGTGCATGCGAACAGCACTTCCTTCGTGCGGCAGCGGAACTGGCTCCAACCGGCGAACTTTACGCACCTGGTGCCGAGTCTGGTGGCGGGACTTCGGAGCAGGGCGCAGCCTTCGCGCCCCTTTGCGTCTATCATCTCTTCGATGGAGGAGTCCTGCCGCCAGGCCTCCCGCCAGTTCCTCATGGATCTGCGCGAGTGGGTCGTAACGCGAACGGTGCCCGCTTCCTTGTCAAGGCCGGTAATCTGCGGCGTCGGCGTCGGCTTTGGCTCCGAGTTGCCGCAAGCGGCTGTGAGCAGGGCCAACGCGCCTGCGACGATCAATCGTTTCATCTGTAATTTTCTTCCTTTTGTCGGTTCCGTCTTGCGGCGGAGATTGCGTGCTCGCGCTCGTGAAATGCGGACGGGCGTTTTTTCCGACGCGCCCCGTCGCACGGGTGTCCCTGCGTCCTGCCGACGCAGGATCAAGGATTTTGAGGAATTATACATCGGTGCCGCCCGCCATTGCCATGTATACAGAGTGCCGCGGCTGACCGCGAAGGCGGCCATGGTTGCTTCCAGGTCAAATCTCTCCCAAAATATCAGAGCATTCCATTTATGTTCGGCGCTGAAAACGCCGATAAAAGCATTAACGAAAGGAGGGGCCGAGCCGTGCCTTTAGAGAACGTATTGAAAAAAGCAGTGAAGGCCATCAAATCGGGCATGTTGGACAATGAGGCGCAAGTCAAGCAAGCAGTTATTTTGCCGATTTTGCGCGAGTTGGGTTATGACGATGCCGATCCTGGACAGTTTGCTCAGGAATTTTCCGTAGATGGTGGTCGGGTAGATTATGCAATCAAGCGCCATGGGCAGCATGGGCAGCCACTGGTTTTTATCGAGGCCAAGCGACTTGGCAATTTGACTGGCGGCGGTGAGGAGCAGGTGTTCAGATACGCCGCCCATCAGGGTGTCCCGTTTCTCATTCTGACCGATGGTGCAATTTGGAGTTTTTATCTCAGCATGGCGGCTGGTCCTCCTGCTGACCGACGTTTTTACCGAATGGACTTGCGAAGCGAGGAGCATATTCCGAGATATGCAGAATTCTTCAATAAATACCTCAAGAAAACGGCTGTTTTTTCTCAACAAGCTCGGTGTGATGCTGAAAATCTGCATGAGAGCACAAAAGCGAGAGAACAGGCGCGGGACGCCATCCCACGAGTTTGGCAAGCACTCTTGGCGACACCGGATGAACTACTTCGCGATCTGCTTGTAGAAGCAATAGAAAATGATTGCGGAACGAAGCCGGAGTTGGATCGCGTGGAGGAATTTTTGCTAAATCTTTCCTCCGATAATCGCCAGCATGCACCAGATGCTGTGACACATCCTCCTGTACCTGCTCCTGTAAAGACGAAACGGAGAATTATTGGTTTTGAACTTGATGGCAAAAAATATCCAACCGCTAAAGGCATCTCGACTCTGATCGAAATCCTGAATGTATTTCAGGAGCGTGATGCCAGTTTCATGAAGCGCTTTGCTCCCCGAACGGTAGGACGAACTCGACCGTTAATGTCGCGGAACCGAGAAGATTTATATCCGGGAAGAGAACTAGATTTAAAAAATGGCTGGTGGTTGGGTGCTAATCTCAGTATTCGTCAAATTGAAGGTCACATCCGCACCGCCTGCGAGGTCGCGGGAGTGGACTTTGGTCGTCAGTTGCGGTTGATTGAAGAATAGAGGTAGCCGACGCCGCTCTTCAGCCACGCCGACCCGCTCATGACTCCCCGTCAAATACGACCCGAAAGCCGATGCGCGGGGAGCGGTATGAGGCGGGGGCGCGGTTCTCGAAGTCTATGCGCGCGGTCTCCTTGCCGGGCAGCGAGTAACTGCCGCCTTTGACTACGACCGCGTAGCCGTTGCCGTGGACGCCGATGCTGCGCGTCCATTCGGAGACATTGCCGCCCAGGTGCAGGATGGCGCCGTGTGGTGTGACGTCGCCTCTGTTCTCAAGCGCAGGCAGCGGTGTGGTCAGCAGATCCTCGGCCGCCACGGCGCGCTCTTTCTCGTAGTGGTTGCCCCACGGATAGACGTAGCGCCCGTTCCACGAGGCCGCGGCGTTCCATTCGTCGGCGCTCGGCAGGCGCCCGCCGCTCCAGCGCGCAAACGCATAGGCCGACCACCAGTCGAGGCCGGTCGCCGGCAGCCGGCCGTCGTCCTGGGCGGGCGACCAGTCCGTCGGGCGGTAGTCGTGATCCTTCGGTTCGTTTTCGTTCGCGTAAAAGCCGAAGCGCGCAATCGGGTCGTCCAGGAAGCGACGGTATTGCGCGCGCGTCACTTCGTGGCGCAGAATGCGGAAGGTGCCGCGCCGCCGGTCGCGGCCCAACAATCCCTCGATGACTTCAAGCTGTTCGCGCGACAGGCCGGACAGCAGCCCCGGCACTCTCGCGTCCCGGGGCAGGCCCAGCGGGTGGGCGCCGGGGCTGATGCGCGCCGCAAGCGGCGCCCGTTGCGACCACGCCGGTTGCCGCGGCGCTTCGTCATAGACGCAGCGAAAGCCGACGTAGGGCGAGCGATAGGACGGCGGCGCGTGGCGGTAGAGCGCGTTCAGGCTGTAGATCGAGTACGGGCGGTTGAAGGCGTTGCCGCCGTGGATGCTCGGGCGCGGTTCGCCGTCGTCTCCCTCGGCCCATTCGGAGACGTTGGCGCCCATGTCGTGCAGTTGTCGGGGCGTGTCGAGGTCGGGGTGCACGCCGCAGCGTTGGGCCGCGTTCAGGCGCGCGTCGAGATACGGCCAGCCGTCCGCGCGGAAGTCGTCGCCCCACGGGTAGAGGCGCCCTTCGGTGCCGCCCGCCATGGCCATCCATTCGCGGCGCGTCGGCAGGCGCCCGCCGGCGGCGCGGCAGTAGGCATAGGCGTCGTAGTAGCCGACACCGTTGGCCGGCGCCTTCAGGCGCCCGCTGACCTTGTGCTCGCGGCTGCTGCTGTCGTAGATCCAGCCGTTCGGCTGGTCGGGTGCCGCGATGCCCTGCGGCTGGTGCAGCCGGAACCATTTTGCGAACTTGTAGAAGTCTTCCTGGCGCACTTCGCAGCGGTCGGCCCAGATCGTGTTCAGGTGATGGACGAAGGGTTTCTGGCCGAGCACGTGGTCGAACGAGTGTATGTAGCCGAAGGCGCGCAGTTCATCCATCAGTATGCGGTCGAGGCGCCGCCCGCGCGAGTCCTCGTCCGCCGCCGCGCCGTCGCCGACCGCGACGGTGTCGAAGTCGTGGAACGTAACGCGCAGTTTGTAGTAGCTTGCGACGGCGACCGCCAGCACGAACAGCGCCAGCGCGACGTTGATCAGCGCAAAGCGAACCTTCCTGGCCGCGGCGGTCTTCATCGCCGCGCCGCCGCCACGCCGCGCGGCAGCCGCCCGAACCGGTGCAGCAGCCCCAGCAGCAGTAGCAGCGCGGCGACGGCGTAGGCCATGAACGTCTCGCGTTCCTTGCGCTGGCGCACCGGCGGACGGTAGGTCATCCACGATGCGCGGTTTATGCGTATGCCGTTGGTTTCGGTCGCAAGCAGCAGGCTGCCGTCGTCGGCCATGGCCGACCACAGAAACGCGATCAGGTAATCGTCCCTTGCCGGGTTGACGACGGTGGCGACGCGCCAGCGCCAGGTTTGCGGATCGCTCTGCACGGTCGGCATCAGCACTATGGCGTCTTTCGCAAGCGGCGCTTGCAGGCCCTTGTAGATCGCCGGGTACAGCCCAAGGCGGCTGGTGACCTCGGCCTCGCCGGGCAGGAAGTCGAGTTTTTCCTGGTGTTCGTCGCCGTCCAGCGTCGCGCGCGCCAGCGGCTGGTTGCGCGCCAGTTGCAGCCGGTTGTCGGCAAGCGCCGGGGTCACGGTCTGCGACACCGCCAGCGGGCCGCCTTGCGAGACGCGCTGTAACTGCGCCGCCAGGCGCGTAAAAAACGCCACCTGTTCGGGGTCGCGCGGCGGCGGCTTCAGCGCCGCCGGTTCGAGCACGTCGCGCTCGAAGTCGAAATCCGCAAGCGCCGAGTGCAGGCCGTTGTCGGCGTCGGCCTGGGCCTTTTGCATGAAGCCGAACAGCGCCGCCAGCAGCTTGACGTAATCTATCCTGGCGTTGCCGTTGCCTTGCATGGTCTGGATGACCTCGCGGTTTTTCGCCTCGGCCGACTTGTCGCGCGACGGTGTCGGCGTGCGGAAGCGGATAAACTCGGGCGCGTTTCCGGTCTGGTCACCGCCGCCCAGCGCCTGGCCTATCAACTGCGACAGCGCGCCGAACATCTCGTCGCTGCGCCGCGACAGCTCGCTTTGTTCGCTTTCGTCGCCGCCGGGCAGGTCGGAATACTCCTGGCCGCGGGTCTCGGAATCCCACGCGAGGTCGTCGAAAGGATAGGCCTCGGCGTCGTTTTCGCCGGACAGATCGGTGTCTTGCGGAAACGCCTCCCAGGCCTTGGCGCCGCGTGCGCGCGCGGCGCTCGGTTGCGCCTCGCCGGGTTCTGCGTGCTCCTGTGGTTCGGCTTTCTCGACTTGCGCTTCGCCTTTTGCGATACGCTCCGGGTCGAGCGCCGGAGGCGCGCCGTCGTAGCCGAGGAAGTGCCAGTGCCCGGGCAGCCGCCCGTTGTGGTCGCGCAGTATGGACATCGTCACGTAAAACATGTCCACGTTGTAGATGTCTACGCGTATACGCAGTCTTTGTTGCGGCGTCATCTGCGCCAGGAAATGGTCGAAGGCGTTGTCTTGGGTAAGCATCTCCTCGCGCGTGAACGCCTGCTTGCTGTAGTAGTCGCGCACAAAGCCGGTGTGCAGTTCGATGATCGGCATCACCGCGGGGTCGAGAATGCGGTCGAGCGGCGAGTTCTCGTAGTCGTGCAGGCGCGCCGGCGCCGACGTCGGCAGGCCGTTCATGACCACCGAAGTCGCCAGATCGCGGCTCAGCAGCACCGAGACGTCCTCGACCTCGGCCAGGCGCTCCTGCTCCTCGGCGTGCTTGGTCGCGATCGTGATCACGATCAGGATGATGATGATGGCGACGCTGTTGGCCAGGATGTCGGCGAGCGCGATGCCGGCGAAACTCGGGAACAGGTTGGCGCGCGCGCTCGCGCTCATGGCGCGCGCTCGCGGATGACTTCCTCGACGTACGGCGGCAGGTCGTCGAGCGACACCGATTTCAGCAGCTCGCGGTCGGCGATGATCCAGCCGATGGTCAGGTGTTTTCCGGGCATGATGCGCATCATGCAGTTGCGCGCCGCGGCCATTGTCGCGACGCTGTTTTCCAGTATCGTGAACACGATCTGCTTGCCGGGCTTCTGGTAGAGTTTGCGCGCGTAGCGCACGAACGCGCCGTCCTTGTCGCATACGTCCTCGCGGCGCACGTTCTCCGAGGTCTCGACGATGCGCAGTTCGCCGGGGAAGGCGATGACGACGTAGCCCGAACCCTGCGGCCCCCAGTCCACCTTGTAGGCGCCGCCTTCGTTCAAGTCCGACAGACGCTCTTGCAGCGACGCCTGCGAGAACGTGTTGATCAGCAGAAACAGCACCAGCAGCAGCGCGAACACGCCGCCGAAGATCTCGACCGAGGGGGCGTTGTTACGCTCCTGGTCGCGCAGGTTGTCGTGGTTGCGCCCGCCGCTTCGCTTCCTGATCATGTGGCCGCCTGTGTCGTGTGGTCGCGGGCGTTTAGTCGGCCAGGTTCAGGATGCGGTTCTCGTAGAGCGACAGCAGGTTGTTCTCCCAGCGTTGCAGCATCGTTTGCAGCAGCGTCAGCACGATGCTGAGCGACAGCGCGATCAGGGTCGTGTCGAAGGCGATGCCGAGCGGCGAGATCGCGGCGCCGAGTTCGCTCGACAACTGCGCGAGGCCGTGCTGGTTGCTGATGATCTGCTGGATGCCGTCGGCGGCGAGCGAGATGCCGAACACGGTGCCGATGAAACCCAGGATCGGTATCGCCCAGTTCAGATAGCGCGGCAGGATGTAGAAGTCCGCCGATTTCTTCCAGATCAGTTCGAGATAGATCTCGGCGGCGGTTTCGTTCTGGTGCGTCGCCTGATGGTAGGCGCGCATCAGCAGCGAGCGCTCGGGCCGCGCCAGCAGCCTTTGTTCGCGCCACAGCGTCCAGGTCTTGCCGGCCAGGATGATCAAACCCCAGCTGAACAGCAGGATCGTCAGCGGCGGGATCGGGCCGCGGTCGAGAAATTTCTGGGTGAAGAACCGGAGATCGGGGCGCACCGCCTCGAGGTTGTGCACCGCGACCAGGATACCGGTGGCGAGCACCACCGCGGCCGCCAGCGTCAACAGCAGCGGCGGCCCCGACAACGTCGCCTCCAGTTTGCCGTTGATGCTTCGCGTGTGTTCGTCGGCGCACAGGCGGTTGACCAGTATGTAGAACACGTAGAGCGCGACCGTCACCGCAAGCAGCGGCAGCGAGCGTTCCAGCAGCATCGTCCGCTGGTTCAGCAGCGGGATGAAAATCTGGTACGAGACGACGGCGCTGATCAGGATCAGCGACAGCAGCGTCGCCCATTCGAGGGCGCGGTACGTGGCCAGGCGGTTTTGCAGCGCCAGCGCGGCCAGCGGGAGCACCGCGGCGACGACGCCGGCGCCCAGTCCGTAGCCGACCGGATTGCCGATTGCGTACGCGAGGCTGCCGAAAGCCGCCGGAAACAACGCCAGCGAAAGCCCGGTGAGCACCGACTGCCTGGAGAATGAGAATTGTAGTTTTTGCATGACGCGCAATTATACCGATGAAATCGGCGGACGAACCCGCGCCCGCGGTGCGCGGGTATAATCTCCCGCATGGCCGCGACCGCGCCGCACCACGTCAACCGCAATTCGCTGTACCCGCCGTTTCCGGGCGACACGCGGCGCGCGGTGTTCGCACTGGGCTGCTTCTGGGGCGCGGAGCGCCTCTTCTGGGAGTCCTCCCGCGTGCACGTCACCGCCGTCGGCTACACCGGCGGCGACGTCCAGAATCCGACCTACGAGCAAGTTTGCGGCGGCGCCACCGGCCACGCCGAGGCAGTGCTCGTCGTGTATCGGGGCGAGGCCGCGGCCTATTGGGAGTTGCTCAGGCTCTTCTGGCAGGCGCACGACCCGACGCAGGGGATGCGCCAGGGCAACGACGTCGGCAGCCAGTACCGGTCGGCGATTTTCTGTGAGGACGAGGGCCAGTCCGAGCCTGCGCGGCGGTCGCTTGCGCTGTACCAGGATGCGCTGACCATTGCCGGCTACGGGCGCATCACGACCGAGATCCGCCCGGCGTCCAAGTTTTTTTACGCCGAGGATTATCATCAGCAATATCTGGCGAAGAATCCCGGCGGCTATTGCGGTCACGGCGGCGTCGGCATCGCGTTCGACGCCGCCTACGACGCCGCTTAGGCGGATTCGCCGTAAGCGGGAGGGCGCCCGGGTGTCACAAGCCGGCGCGTAGCAGATCGTGTACGTTGAGCGCGCCGATCAGCGCGCGGCGTTCGTCGAAGACCGGCATCGAATTGATCAGTTTCGTCTCCATCAGGTTCAGCGCCTCGACCGCGAGTTCGTCGGCGCCGATGGAGTGGAACTCGCGCGTCATCACGTCGTCTATGACGGCGCTTGCGACGTCGGTGCCGTTGTCGAGCGCGCGTCTCAGATCGCCGTCGGTGAACAGGCCGCGCACCCAGCCGGCATCGTCCACCACCAGCGTCATGCCCAGCCCCTTGCGCGACATCTCGTAGAGCGCGTCGGTCAGCGGCGTGCCGGGCGCGACCTTCGGCAGCGCGTCGCCGGTGCGCATCAGGTCGCCGACGCGCAGCAGCAGGCGCCGGCCCAGGCGCCCGCCCGGGTGCGAGCGGGCGAAATCCTCGGCCGTGAAGCCTCTGCCGCTCATCAGCGCGACCGCGAGCGCGTCGCCCATCGCCAGCGCGGCCGCGGTGCTCGCGGTCGGCGCCAGTCCCAGCGGGCAGGCTTCTTCCCGGACCGCGGTGTTCAGGCACACGTCCGCGGCCCGTCCCAGCGTCGAGTCGCAGTTTCCGGTCACCGCGATCAACGGCGTGCGCAGCTTTTTCAGCGCCGGCAGCAGCGCGTTGATCTCGCCGGTCTCGCCCGAATGCGACAGCGCCAATATCACGTCGTCGCCGCCGATCATGCCGAGGTCGCCGTGCCCGGCCTCGGCCGGGTGGACGTAGAAAGCCGCGCTGCCGGTGCTCGCCAGCGTCGAGGTGATCTTGTTTGCGACGTGGCCGGATTTGCCGATACCGGTCACGATGATGCGTCCCGCGCACTCGCCGAGCAGGCGGCACGCGCGGTGGAAGTTCTCGTCTATGCGCCCGCGCAGATCGCTGATCGCGCGCGCCTCGGTGTCGAGCACCGCGATCGCGAGTTTTCTGAGATCCTCAAACTCCTTCATGGAACGGCGGCGACCTCCTGGCGGTAGAGCAGCCACTGGTAGCCGATGAAAGCGCCGAGCAGCACCAGGCCCTTGAGCCGGCCCAACTCCAGGCGCCGGGGTGCGAACCACAGCAGCGCCAGCAGCGCGAACGTCAGTGTAACATTGGCGAAAAAGTCGCGGTGCAGCACCGCGACCGACAACGCCGTCGGACTTAGCAAAGCGGTGATGCCGACCACGCCCAGACTGTTGAACAGATTGGAACCTAAGATATTGCCGACGGTGATGTCGTGATGCCGCTTCCAGGTGCTGGCGAGCGCCGCGGCCAATTCGGGCAGGCTGGTGCCGACCGCGACCACGGTCAGGCCGATCAGCAGGTCGCTGACGCCGAAGTGCCGCGCAAGGCCGGTGGCGCAGACCACGATCAACTGCGCCGCGATCAACAGCAGCGCGAAGCCGCCGCCGAACTCGAACCACGCGCGCGCGCCGCCCGCATCGCGCACGTCGGCGGCGTCGCCGTCGTTCTCCGCCGGCAACGCCTTGATCAGCAGGTAGAGGATCAGGACGAGCGTCGTCATCAGGATCGCGCCGTCGGCAAGCCCGAGATCAAGATCGGCCATCACCAACCCGAGCACGGCGGTGGCCGCCAGCAGCGTCGTGAACTTGAGCGTTATCACCCGAGGGTTGGCGGCGATTGCGCCGACCAGCGAAACCGCGCCCAGCACCAGGCCGATGTTCGCTATATTCGAGCCGATTGCGTTGCCGATTGCGACGTGCGGCGTGCCACGCGCCGCCGCCAACGCCGACACCAACATTTCCGGCGCCGACGTGCCGAAGCCGATGACGAGGCCGACGCCGACCGCCGATACGCCGAGACGCCGCGCGACAACGACCGCCCCTTGCATCATGCGGTCGGCGGACCACATCAGCATTCCGATGCCGACGGCAAGCCCTGGTATTTCGATAAGCACTTTTTCGGAGGAGTGGTGGCCCCATACAAGTGGTTGCAAGGGATGCAGCGGCATATTATAATCCTCGAGTTGTGTCCTGGTGGCACGGTTGTTTTTTATTTCGCAGGCGGCTCCCTCATCTGAATCGGGGCGCGCGCAATCCGAGGTAGGGGAGAGTCGTTGTGCCGGTGTGTTGCGCCGTTGCGAGGAACGACGGACGGGGCCTACGAGGGTCTGTAGCTCAGTCGGTTAGAGCGCACCCCTGATAAGGGTGAGGTCGGTGGTTCAAATCCACCCAGACCCACCAGGTGAAGGACGCCGCAACGCGCGGCACGGGGCCGTAGCTCAGCCGGGAGAGCGCCTGCTTTGCAAGCAGGAGGTCGGGAGTTCGATCCTCCTCGGCTCCACCAGCGACCGGCGAATCTCAATGCCGCTTGCCAAAGTCGCATTGAGCTTCGTCTTTGGACGACGTGTTTTTTGACAATCGAGTAAGCCAAGTAAATTGTATCTGATACGCATGTAACCTCGGGCGAGACTGCTTGAGGTTATATGGTCAAGTGACAAAGTGCGTACGGCGGATGCCTTGGCGGCAAAAGGCGATGAAGGACGTGGTAGTCTGCGATAAGCCTCGGTCAGCTGACAAACAAGCGTTATCAGCCGGGGATTTCCGAATGGGGAAACCCGTCCGCTTCGGCGGACATCGGCACCTGAATCCATAGGGTGCAGGAAGCAAACCCGGGGAACTGAAACATCTAAGTACCCGGAGGAAAAGAAATCAACCGAGATTCCCCAAGTAGCGGCGAGCGAACGGGGAGCAGCCCTTAAGCCGGGGCGTGGTCAGTGGAAGCGTCTGGAAAGGCGCGCCATAGAAAGTGACAGTCTTGTACACGAAGACCGCGCTGCGGTGAAATCGAGTAGGACGGAACACGTGAAATTCTGTCTGAACGTCGGGGGACCATCCTCGAAGGCTAAATACTCTTTGCCGACCGATAGTGAACCAGTACCGTGAGGGAAAGGTGAAAAGCACCCCGGGAGGGGAGTGAAATAGTACCTGAAACCGTGCGCATACAAGCAGTGGGAGCCCCTTCGGGGGTGACCGCGTACCTTTTGTATAATGGGTCAGCGACTTACTCTCAGTAGCGAGCTTAACCGATAATAGGGGAGGCGCAGGGAAACCGAGTCTTAAACGGGCGTTTAGTTGTTGGGAGTAGACCCGAAACCGGGCGATCTAGCCATGGCCAGGATGAAAGCGAGGTAACACTCGCCGGAGGTCCGAACCCACCTATGTTGAAAAATGGGGGGATGAGCTGTGGCTCGGAGTGAAAGGCTAATCAAGCCCGGAGATAGCTGGTTCTCCCCGAAATCTATTTAGGTAGAGCCTCGTGTGTCACTCCAGGGGGTAGAGCACTGTTATGGCTAGGGGGTCATCCCGACTTACCAAACCATTGCAAACTCCGAATACCTGGAAGTGCAATCACGGGAGACACACGGCGGGTGCTAAGGTCCGTCGTGGAAAGGGAAACAGCCCAGACCGTCAGCTAAGGTCCCAAAATCATGGCTCAGTGGGAAACGATGTGGGAAGGCACAGACAGCTAGGAGGTTGGCTTAGAAGCAGCCATCCTTTAAAGAAAGCGTAATAGCTCACTAGTCGAGTCGGCCCGCGCGGAAGATGTAACGGGGCTAAGCCGTGTACCGAAGCTGCGGATGCCGCAAGGCATGGTAGGGGAGCGTTCTGTAGGCCGATGAAGGCGCGCCGCAAGGCGCGTTGGAGGCATCAGAAGTGAGAATGCTGACATGAGTAACGATAATGCGGGTGAAAAACCCGCACGCCGTAAGCCCAAGGTTTCCTGCGCAACGTTAATCGGCGCAGGGTGAGTCGGCCCCTAAGGCGAGGTCGAAAGACGTAGTCGATGGGAAACAGGTTAACATTCCTGTACTTGACGTTGTTGCGACGGGGGGACGGAGAAGGCTGGATCATCCGGGCGTTGGTTGTCCCGGTTCAAGCGTGTAGAGAGCGCCCTTAGGCAAATCCGGGGGCGCAATTCTCGAGGCGCGACGTCGAGCTCCATTGCGGAGCGAAGTGATCGATGCCCTGCTTCCAGGAAAAGCCTCTAAGCTTCAGGCAACGTCGAACCGTACCCCAAACCGACACAGGTGGGCGGGGAGAGGATCCCAAGGCGCTTGAGAGAACCCAGGTGAAGGAACTAGGCAAAATAGCACCGTAACTTCGGGAGAAGGTGTGCCGGCTTCGGTGAGGAGGTTCGCCCTCGGAGCTGAGGCCGGTTGCAATAACCAGGTGGCTGCGACTGTTTATTAAAAACACAGCACTCTGCAAACTCGCAAGAGGAAGTATAGGGTGTGACGCCTGCCCGGTGCCGGAAGGTTAAGTGATGGGGTCAGCCCTCGGGCGAAGCTCCGGATCGAAGCCCCGGTGAACGGCGGCCGTAACTATAACGGTCCTAAGGTAGCGAAATTCCTTGTCGGGTAAGTTCCGACCTGCACGAATGGCGTAACGATGGCCACACTGTCTCCACCTGGGACTCAGTGAAATTGAACTTGCTGTTAAGATGCAGTGTACCCGCGGCTAGACGGAAAGACCCCGTGAACCTTTACTACAGCTTTGCACTGAACTTTGAGCCTGCCCGTGTAGGATAGGTGGGAGGCTTTGAAACCGGGACGCCAGTTTCGGTGGAGCCAACCTTGAAATACCACCCTTGCATGCTCGGAGTTCTAACCTTGGCGCGTTATCCGCGTCGGGAACAGTGTATGGTGGGTAGTTTGACTGGGGCGGTCTCCTCCCAAAGAGTAACGGAGGAGCGCGAAGGTGTCCTAAGCACGGTCGGAAATCGTGCGTTTCGTGTAAAGGCACAAGGACGCTTGACTGCGAGACAGACACGTCGAGCAGGTGCGAAAGCAGGCCTTAGTGATCCGGTGGTTCTGTATGGAAGGGCCATCGCTCAACGGATAAAAGGTACTCCGGGGATAACAGGCTAATACTGCCCAAGAGTTCATATCGACGGCAGTGTTTGGCACCTCGATGTCGGCTCATCACATCCTGGGGCTGAAGCAGGTCCCAAGGGTATGGCTGTTCGCCATTTAAAGTGGTACGCGAGCTGGGTTTAGAACGTCGTGAGACAGTTCGGTCCCTATCTACCGTGGGCGTTTGAGACTTGAGGGAGGCTGCTCCTAGTACGAGAGGACCGGAGTGGACGCACCTCTGGTGTTCCGGTTGTCACGCCAGTGGCACTGCCGGGTAGCTACGTGCGGACGAGATAACCGCTGAAAGCATCTAAGCGGGAAGCTTTTCCCGAGATAAGGTCTCACTGGGGACTCGATCCCCCTGTAGGGCCCTCGCAGACGACGAGGTTGATAGGCCGGACGTGGAAGCGCGGTAACGTGTGCAGCTAACCGGTACTAATTGCCCGTGAGGCTTGACCATATAACGCTCAAGCACTTTTGTGGCGGCGTTTTGGATACTACCTTTGCTTGTGCCGATCGCCGGGTGTCGCGCGTTGCCCATCGGGTGTAGGCCGCCGTCGGGGCCGGCGGCGGCTTTGTCGTTTGTGGCGCGCGCCTCCGCCAGAGACCGCGCCCTAAGGATTCACTCTAAGGACTCACTGAAAATGCCGCGCGACGTGCGCAAGGCCGGCCTCGTACACTCCCGAAACCGCCTCGATGGCCTGCTCGTCGGAGACGCCTTTTGGATCGAAAGTCGAAGCCCACGTGATCATCGCCTTGCCGCCCGGCGCCGCCCTTACCGACAGCGTGGCCTCGTAGTCCGCAATCGGCAGCGGCGAGTCGGTGATCTCGTAGGTGTAACTCAGATCGCGGTCGCTGTGGCGCAGCAGAACTTCGGTGAACTTGGCGCCGTCCGCGAGCGTCAATACGCGCACCGCCCCCGGCTCCCGGGCGTCGCCGGTTACGCTGCTCATGACCACGGCCGGGTGCCATACGTCCACGTGGTTGTAGTGCCCGACCATCTTCCACGTCGTTTCCGGCGATGCGTTGACGGTAACCTGCTTGTCGACGCTGAGCTTGCCGCCGGCCACGGCCACGGAGGCGCCGGCGCACAAAATCGCGCCGCACAGAGCGCCTCCAAAAACTGATTTTGCAATAGCTGTCGTTCTCATTTTTCCTCCGATATAGACTTCGGTATAACGGGTAGTATAATGCAAGGCCTTACCTATGGGTACCGTCGTAGCCCCCTTGGGCGGGGCATAAACGAGTACTTTTCATTGTTTCCGTTAATCCTGATTCAGTAAGGAGACAACGTGGACAATGGAGACGACGTGATGAACAATGGAGACGACATGAACAATGTTCTCGGCCACGAGTTCGTCGACAGGGCTTTTTCCGCCGTATTCCTGATGGTTTTTGCGTCGGCGTCGGTTTTCGTGTCGGCCGACGAGGCCGAGAGAATCATCGTCATAGGCACGACGCCGGTGCGCCAGGACGACCTCGACGCGCGCGATTTTCCGGGGCGTATCCAGAGCGCCGGCGACGAAGAACTCGCGCGCGGCATAAGCCCCGACGTCTCGGGCCACCTCAATCGTTACTTCGGCGGCGTCCACGTGAACTCGGCGCAAGGAAATCCGCTACAGGTGGATCTTTATTACCGCGGCTTCGCCGCGTCGCCGCTGCTCGGGTTGCCGATGGGCCTGGCGGTGTACCAAAACGGCGTGCGCCTGAACGAACCCCTGGGCGATACCGTGAACTGGGACCTGGTGCCGATGAACGCAATCGCCGGCATGAACCTGCTGAGCGGTTCCAACCCGCTCTACGGGTTGAACGCCTTGGGCGGCGCGATCGTGCTCGAGATGAAGAACGGATTTACCCATCCGGGACATTCGGTCGAGGTCGAGGGCGGTTCGTACGAGCGCTTCATCGGCAATTTCGAGAGCGGCGGCAACAACGGCGAGTTCGCCTGGTACGTCAACGCGCAACGCTTCTACGAGGGGGGCTGGCGCGACCTTTCAAACTCGTGGGCGGAAAATCTGTATACGAGTCTTGACTGGCGCTCGCAGCGAGCGTCGCTCGGGCTTAACTACCACCGCGGCAGATCCGACCTTACCGGCAACGGATTGTCGCCAATCGGACTGCTCGATAACGACCGCGAAGCCATTTTCACCGCGCCCGATATTACCGAAAACGACATGTACACGTGGGCCCTCAGGGGCGACTACGACCTGGGAGAAGAGACGCGCCTGTCGGCCAACCTCTATTACCGTGACAACGGCACCGACGCGTTCAACGGCGACGGCGCCGAGGAGGAACTGCTGGAGCCGCCGGGCGAGGATGAATGCAATGACATCGCGTGCGATGCGATCAACAACGTCAGCGAACGCAGCCAACGCGCCCACGGCGGTGTCCTCGAGATAGACTTCCCGCTGGACTGGTTCGGTCTTGCGCACGATCTCAACGCGGGCCTGGGCTACTACGAGGGTCGCTCCACCTTCGATTCGCGCGTGCAATACGCAAGGCTTGACCCGGACACGCGCTCGACGCGCGGGCCGCGCTCGGTCACCGGCGAGTACAGCGATGAGGACGAGGACCGGAGCGACGTCAATACGCGCGTTGCGCGCTCCTACCTGTACCTCGGCGACAGCATCGCCGTCGGCGACGACTGGACGCTTACTCTGGCCGGTTTCTACCACGACAGCAAGGTGCGTCTGCGCGACCGCAGCGGCGAGCAGGAGGAATTGAACGGCAGCCACGATTTCGACAACTTCAACTGGAGCGCGGGTGCCGTCTGGCGCTGGCGTCCCGACGTGGACTTCTACGGAAGCTACAGCGAGTCGAGCCGCCTGCCGACGCCGATAGAGCTCGCGTGCAGCGAGGAGATACTCGCCGCCAGGGCCGCCAACAACCCCGGCGACGAGGTCGAATGCCGCCTGCCCAATGCGTTTCTGGCCGACCCGCCGCTGGACGAGGTGATCTCGGAAACGTTCGAGTTCGGCGCGCGCGGCACCGCCGCCAACGGCTGGTTGTGGTCGCTCGGTGGTTTCCACACCGACAACCGCGACGACATCATCTGGCAGACGACGGGGCGCGCGCACGGCGCGTTTCGCAACGTCGACGAGACCCGGCGCAGAGGTCTCGAGGCGTCGCTTTCGGGTACGCACGGCAAGCTCGACTGGAGCCTCAATTACACTTACCTCGAGGCGACTTTCGAGGACGACTTCGAGGCCCTGGTCAGCGAGGATTATGAAGCGCTCGGCGCCGTAGTGCGCGAGGTGTGCCCGAGCCGCAGGCCCGGGTGCGACGCCGCCGACGAGGTGACCGTCGCCGAGGTCGAGAAGGGCGACGACGTTCCGGGCATTCCGGCGCACCTGTTCAAGGCAGCGGCCGACTACGCGTTCACCGAGCGTCTGTCGGTCGGCCTCGATATGATCGCGGTTTCCGGCAGTCATTTGCGCGGCGATGAATCGAACCAACTGGGCGAAGTCGGCGGTTACGCAGTGTTCAACGCGCGCGCGAATTACCGCGTCGGCAACTTCGCCGCGTTCGTGCTTATCGAAAACCTGTTCGATAGAGATTATGAGAACTTCGGCCTGATCGGCGAGGAACCGGAACTCGGCAGGGAGAACGCGGCCGGCGACCCCTCGGTGCTGGAACTCGACGACGAAAGAGCACTCTACTACGCCCCCGGCGCCCCGATCTCGGTAATAGCCGGCGTCCGTTGGCGCTTTTGACCGGCGCGCGCTGTCTGCATCCCCGCCGCGCTCTCTCCCGAAGGGAAAGAATGGCCGAAGGCCGGGTGAGGGAAAAGGGGGAAAAGGCAAAATGTAACCCTCTCCCCCTGGGACAGGGTGGCGGGAGATCTTGAATCAACGCGCCAATAGCCATACAATAAACGAACCGTCCATGGTCGGCGAGTCGTTTCGCCCGCCGCGAACGGGACCACTCTTCATTCCATGTCGGACGGGAACAAAACGGATACCACGCGGCGGCGCTTTCTCAGAATTTTAGCCGGTCTGGTCGGCGGTATCGGCGGCGCGGTGGCGGCGTGGCCGTTCATCAAGGCGATGAGTCCGAGCGCGCGCGCGCAGGCGGCGGGCGCTCCAGTCGAGGTGGATCTGTCGAAGATCCAGCTGGGCGGCATGATCCGCGAGGAATGGCGCGGCAAGCCGGTGTGGATCGTGCGTCGCACGCCGCAGATGCTGGCGTCGCTCGCCGAGTCCGCGTCGCGTCTGCGCGATCCGGCCTCGGATCAGTCCGAACAACCGCAATACACCAAGAACCCGCACCGCTCGATCAAGCCCGAGTACCTGGTGCTGGTCGGCATATGCACCCACCTCGGGTGCTCGCCCGCGTTTCGTCCCGAGGTCGCGCCGCAAGACCTGGGCGACCACTGGCCGGGTGGGTTTTTCTGCGCCTGCCATGGTTCGCGCTTCGACCTGGCCGGGCGCGTCTATCGTAGCGTGCCGGCGCCGAAGAATCTCGAAGTGCCCCCGTACCGTTTTGTCGCCGACGACAAGATCATCGTCGGCGAGTCCGGGGAGCACAGCGCCTGATGCAACGGGCGGCGCAAAAGAACGGCGGCCTGCTCGCCTGGATAGACGAGCGCTTTCCGCTGTCCAGATTGTGGAACGACCATCTCGCGGGTTATTACGCGCCGAAGAACTTCAACCTGTGGTATTTCTTCGGTTCGCTCGCGCTGCTGGTGCTGGCGATGCAGATCGTGACCGGCATCTTTCTGACGATGCACTACAAGCCCGACGCCGCGCTTGCTTTCGCGTCGGTCGAGTACATCATGCGCGACGTCGAGTGGGGGTGGTTGATCCGTTACATGCACTCGACCGGCGCCTCGGCCTTTTTCGTCATCATCTACCTGCACATGTTTCGCGGTCTCATCTACGGCTCCTTCAAGAAGCCGCGCGAATTGCTGTGGATCATCGGCATGCTGCTCTACCTGACGCTGATGGCCGAGGCCTTCATGGGCTATCTGCTGCCGTGGGGGCAGATGTCGTACTGGGGCGCCCAGGTGATCATCAACCTGTTCGGCGCGATTCCGTACATCGGTCCCGACCTGGCGGTATGGATACGCGGCGATTACGTCGTCTCCGACGCCACCTTGAACCGCTTCTTCGCGTTCCACGTCATCGCGCTGCCGCTGTTGCTGGTCGGCTTGGTATTCATGCACGTCGTGGCCTTGCACGAGGTCGGCTCGAACAACCCCGACGGCGTCGAGATCAAAAAAAACAAGGGCGCCGACGGCAAGCCGCGCGACGGCATTCCGTTCCACCCCTACTATACGCTCAAGGACCTCGTCGGCGCCGTGGTCTTCCTGCTGCTGTTCACGCTGGTCGTGTTTTACGCGCCCGAGATGGGCGGCTATTTTCTCGAGCACAAC
Organism: Candidatus Oxydemutator sp.; assembly: GCA_965203445.1. Classification (GTDB taxonomy): domain Bacteria; phylum Pseudomonadota; class Gammaproteobacteria; order Poriferisulfidales; family Oxydemutatoraceae; genus Oxydemutator. Next base: position 2,159,392 of record OZ241883.1, on the reverse strand, counting down.
AACTTCGTCGAAGCCAATCCGTTGCTGACGCCGGAGCACATCTCGCCGCTGTGGTACTTCACGCCGTTTTACACGGTGCTGCGCGCCATCCCGGATCCGTGGTACGGGGTGCTGGCGATGACGGCCTCCATCCTGATCCTCTTTTTCCTGCCGTGGATAGACCGCAACCCGGTAAAGTCGGTGCGCTACCGCAGTGTGCTCTACAAAGTCAACGTGCTGGTGTTCGTCGTTGCTTTTGTGTATCTGGGCTATCTCGGCACGCTCACCGTCAATCCGTTTCGCACCGAGATGGCGGTGCGTTTCAGCGAGTTGTATTTTTTGTTTTTCTTTACGTTGTGGGTGTACAGCAAGAGACGCTCAGCGGCTTTTTACCTGGGCTGGCTGGTGGCGCTGCTGGGCGTCGTCACGCTGTACGACTACGTGCGCGGCTACGACGGAATCTGGCCGCTGGTCGCGCGCGGCTGGCTGATCCCGGCCGCCTATCTCGCGTTTCATTTGTTGCTGCCGATGGTCGGGCGCCTTGGCAGCGACAAGCCGGAACCCGCGAGGGTGCGGACGTGAGGCCGCGGCTGCCGCCGTCGGTCGCGTTGATCGGCCTGGTCGGCGTCGCGCAGGTGGCCGTGGCCGCGGACACCGGCTACCCGCTGGAGTCGGTCGAGGTCAGCATCCATAACCGTGCGTCGCTGCAAAGAGGCGCCAAGTATTTCGTCAATTACTGTCTGAGTTGCCACAGTTCGCGCTACGCGCGCTACCGCTGGGTCGGCGAGGACCTGGGCCTGTCCGAAGACATGGTCAAGGACAACCTGATTTTGACCGACGGCAAGATCGGCGATCTGATGACCGTGGCCATGCCGCACGCAAAGGCCATCGAATGGTTCGGCGCGCCGCCGCCCGACCTGACGCTGGCGGCGCGTGCGCGCGGCGCCGATTGGATTTATACTTATCTGAAGTCCTTCTATCTCGATCCCGAGCGCCCAATGGGCGTGAACAACGCCGTGTTTCAGCACGTGGCGATGCCGCACGTGCTGTGGGAGTTGCAGGGCTGGCAGCGGCCGGTGTACAAAGAGAACCACGGCACCGACGACAAATGGGCGATAGAAAGACTCGAGCTGGTTCGGCCGGGGCTGCTGTCCGCCGAGGAATACGACCGCGTCGTCCGCGACCTGGTGACTTTTCTGGTCTATCTGGCCGAACCGGCGGCGCTGAAACGCGAGCGTTACGGGATTTGGGTTATCCTGTTTCTGCTGGTTTTGCTGGCGGTCACGTACTTGCTGAAACGAGAATACTGGAAAGATGTCCACTGACGCCGATACCGAAGGCGATTTGAAGTCCTCGCTGCCGCCGGACCGGCAGCTGGTGATGACGCTGTTCTCCGGATCCTTGTGTCCGCTGTGCCATCGCGTGCGCATCACGCTGGCCGAAAAGGAGATCGATTTCAAGACGGTGCCGGTGGACGGTTCGAGCACGCCCGAAGACCTGTCCGAGATCAACCCGTACAACTCGGTGCCGACGCTGGTCGACCGCGACGTCGTGATCTACGAATCGCGCACCATCCTGGACTATCTGGAAGAACGCTTTCCGCATCCGCCGTTGATGCCGATAGACCCGATGCACCGCGCGCGCATACGCCTCGGCATGTACCATCTCGAGAGCGACTGGTATCCGCAACTGAAGAAGGCGCAGTCCGCGAACCGCAAGATCGCCGACAGGGCGAAGAAGTTGCTCGAGGAGGCGCTGGTCTCGCAGGCGTCCATTTTCCGCTCGAACCGCTATTTTCTGAACGACGAATTTAGCCTGCTCGATTGCAGCGTCGCCTCGATCCTGTGGCGGCTTCCGAAGCTTGACATCCCGATGTCGCAGCCGCGCCTGAAACCGGTTTGGAGGTACGCCAAGCGCGTGTTCGAGCGCCCGGCGTTTCGCTTGAGCCTGACCGACGCCGAGGCTGAGCTGGAAGAGCGCTAGCGGGCGCCGTCTCGCGCCTCTCCGACCTGGTTTTGACCTCGCGCCGGCCTTATCTGTTTCGTGCGATCCATCAATGGATCGTGGACAACGGCTGCACGCCGCACGTCGTTTTCGACGCTCGCCACGCCGGCGTGCAGGTGCCACCCGGCCACGATGAGGACGGGCGCGTCACGCTCAATATATCGGCGGACGCGGTGCGCGACTTCGTGATGGACGATACGGCCGTCTCCTTCCGCGCGCGTTTCGGCGGGCGCGCGGCGCCGGTGCTGGTGCCGTTTGCGGCGGTGCTTGCGATATACGCGCGCGAGAACATGCAGGGCGTGGCGTTTACCGACGACGACCCGACGCCAAGCGCGGACGCGGCGCCGTCGAGATCGAGCAGACCGCGGCTGAGACTGGTCGAATAAAATGCCTTTTTCCGGGAACGGCGACGTTGGGACGGCCGCGGCGGCGGCGAGGGAGCGGCCGGTGTGCCGGTCACAGCGCCGTCAGCGCCGCCACTTGATCGAACAGCCGATGCTCGGCGTCTGGTTTTTCGGGCCGCGCCCGGTCTCTGCGACCTGCTTCATCGCCTCGTACAACTCGCGCGGCGAGTCGTCGCCGGTTCTGGTCGGGCCGCTGTCGTCGAGGCGCCCGCGAAACTGAAGCTCGTAGTTTTTGTTGTAGCCGAAGAAATCGGGCGTGCACACGGCGCCGTAATCCTTCGCCGTCTGCTGGCTTTCGTCGAACAGGTACGGAAACGGATATTGAAACCGCCGCGCGACTTTTTTCATGTTGTCGAAGGAATCCTCGGCGTATTCCGCCGGGTCGTTCGACATGATCGCGACCGAACCGATGCCGTGCTCGAGCAGCGCCGTGGCGTCGCGCACCAGCTTGTGTTGGATCGCCTTGATGAAGGGGCAATGGTTGCAGATGAACATGACCAGCACGCCGTTGTCGCCCGCGCAGCCGCGCAAGTCGTGCATTTTTCCGTCGGTGCCGGGCAGTTCGAAATGCACGGCGGTGCGCCCGAAGTCGCACACGGGAGTGGTGGTCGCGCTCATCGCTAATGATCGTTCTTTGCCCGCAAGCATACGCTGGTCGGCGTACGCTTTCAAGGTATAATAGGACAAACTCCCCCGTCATGGAAACACTTTTTACCTCAGAGTCGGTGTCCGAGGGCCACCCGGACAAGATCTGCGACCAGATCTCCGACGCGATCCTGGACGCGATCCTGGCCGCGGCACCGAGCGAGGAAGCGCGCCGCGCCGTGCGCGTGGCGTGCGAGACCATGGTCAAGGACAACCGCGTGATCGTAGCCGGCGAGACGCGCACCGCGGCCGACGTTGATTACGAAGCGATCGTGCGCGAAGTCGTCAACGACGTCGGCTACGACGACCCGCGGTTCGGTTTCGACGGGAATAGCTGCGAGGTGACGTTGCTCTTGGGCGAGCAGTCGTCGGACATCGCGCAAGCCGTGGACGCGGCGTCCGCCGAGGAGCAGGGGGCCGGCGATCAGGGTTTGATGTTCGGCTACGCCACCGACGAGACCGACGCCTTGATGCCGGCGCCGATAGAATACGCGCATCGCCTGGTCAAACGCCACTCGGAGGTGCGCAAGAGCGGACACGTCGCATGGTTGTGCCCGGACGCGAAAAGTCAGTTGACGTTTCGCTACGAGGATGGGCGTCCCGTCGGTATAGACACGGTGGTTTTTTCGACGCAGCACGACGAGGGCGTTCCCCAGAAGGAAATCGAGGAGGCGGTGCGCGAGACGATCATCGCCCCGGTGCTGCCGGCCCGCTGGCGGTTGCGCGCGACCCGTTATCTTATCAACCCCACCAAGGCCTTCGTCACCGGCGGGCCGGTCGGCGATTGCGGCCTGACTGGGCGCAAGATCATTGTCGACACCTACGGCGGCATGGCGCGCCACGGCGGCGGCGCTTTTTCCGGCAAGGATCCGTCGAAGGTCGACCGCTCGGCGGCCTACGCCGCGCGCCACGTCGCCAAGAACGTGGTCGCGGCCGGCCTGGCGAGGCGTTGCGAGGTGCAGATCTCCTATGCCATCGGCGTCGCCGAGCCGACGTCGGTCGGCGTCGAGACCTTCGGCAGCGAGGCCATAGAGCGCGAGCGCATCGCCGAGTTGATCAACGGACGCTTCGATTTGCGTCCGTCGGCCATCATAGACTCGCTGGAGCTGCTGCGCCCGATTTACCGGCGCACCGCGGCCTTCGGGCATTTTGGCAGGCGCGATGAGGATTTCACGTGGGAGAACTGCGACGAGGCAGAGAACCTGCGTGACGCGCTTTGAGGTTTTTCATACCCGCAACGATGGAGACGACATGACCATGAGCAGTGCGGCGCCTTGTTTGAAGGAAGACTACCGCGTCGCCGACGTCGGCCTGGCCGAATGGGGACGCAAGGAAATCGCGATCGCCGAAACCGAGATGCCGGGTTTGATGGCGTTGCGCGAGCGCCACGCCGCCGAGCGCCCGCTGGCCGGGGCGCGCATCGCCGGCTGCCTGCACATGACGATACAGACCGCGGTGCTGATAGAGACGCTGGTGCGGCTGGGGGCGAGCGTGCGCTGGTCGTCGTGCAACATCTTCTCGACCCAGGATCACGCGGCGGCCGCGGTCGCCGCCGCCGGCGTTCCGGTGTTCGCGTGGAAGGGCGAGAGCGAGTCCGAGTATTGGTGGTGCATCGAGCAGACCTTGCAGGGGCCGAACGGCTGGGTTCCCGACCTGCTGCTCGACGACGGCGGCGACCTGACCGGCTTCGTCTATAGACACAGAGCGGAACTGCTGGCCTCGATCAAGGGCGTTTCCGAGGAGACCACGACCGGCGTCAAGCGCCTCTACGAAATGCAGCGCCGCGGCGAATTGAGAACGGTCGCGTTCAACGTCAACGACGCGGTTACAAAGTCGAAATTCGACAACGTCTATGGCTGCCGCGAGTCGCTGTTGGACGGCATCAAGCGCGCCACCGACGTCATGATCGCCGGCAAGATCGCGGTCGTCTGCGGCTACGGCGACGTCGGCAAGGGCTGCGCCCAATCGCTGCGCGGCCAGGGCTGCAACGTCTGGATCACCGAGATCGATCCGATCTGCGCGTTGCAGGCGAGCATGGAGGGTTACCGCGTCGTTACGATGGACGAGGCGGCCGACCAGGCCGACGTCTTCGTCACCGCGACTGGCAACTATCGCGTGATCACGCGCGACCACGTGCGACGCATGAAGAACCAGGCCATCGTCTGCAACATCGGCCACTTCGACAACGAGATAGACGTCGAAGGCCTGCGCGAAGAGTGCCGCTGGGAGAACGTCAAGCCGCAGGTGGATCACGTGATTTTCCCCGACGGCAGGCGCGTCATCTTGTTGGCCGAGGGGCGCCTGGTGAATCTCGGCTGCGCCACCGGCCACCCCAGTTTCGTGATGTCCAATTCCTTTACCAACCAGGTGTTGGCGCAGATCGAGTTGTGGCAAAACGGCGGCGATTACGACCATCGCGTCCACGTGCTGCCGAAGAAACTCGACGAGGAAGTGGCGCGCCTGCACCTCGACAAGGTCGGCGCCAAATTGACGCGCCTGACCGCCGAGCAGGCGGCCTACATCGGCGTGCCGGCGGACGGCCCGTACAAACCCGAACATTACCGTTACTGAGCGCCGTCCGCCCGGCGCCCACGGGCATGGCCGCAAAAGTGCCGCGCGTCTATATCGAACGGCGCCTTTGCGCCGGCGCCGAGTTTGCGCTCACCGAAGGCGCCCGCCACCATTTGTTTCGCGTGCTGCGGATGCGCGCCGGCGACCGGGTTCGTTTTTTCAACCACGAGGGTCGCGAGTTTCTATGCCGTCTGCAAGCGGCGCCGCGCCGCGCGCCCGCGGTGCTGTGCGAGCGCGAGATCGAAGCGCCGCCCGAACCGGCATCGTCCATTTGTCTCTATCTCGCCTTGTGCAAGGCCGAGCACATGGGCTTTGCGATCCAAAAAGCCACCGAGCTTGGGGTCGCAAGCATCCAACCGCTGGTTACCGCGCGCGCCGCGCCGATGCGCGCGGCGTCACGCCACGCGCATTGGCGCGGCGTGATCGTCGCCGCGTGCGAGCAAAGCGGCAGGGCGGTATTGCCGACGCTGGCCGCACCGATCGCCCTGTCGGCATTGGCGCCCGTCGGCGCCGTCGAACCGGCCTTTGTGCTGCACCCCGGCGCCGCCACCGGTCTGGCGCCGCCGTCCGCGACGTCGCCGGCGCCGCAGCGTGCACATTTGCTGGTCGGCTCGGAAGGGGGATTGCGCGACGAGGAAATCCGCCTGGTGCAAGAGGCCGGCTTTCAAGCGGTCGCACTGGGGCCGCGCACGCTGCGCGTCGAGACCGCGGTGACCGTCGGCGTCGGCCTGCTTCAGTATTGGTACGGTGGCTTGTCGCCGGCGCCCGGCGGCGCGTCGACATCGTAATGGGGAGCGCCCGCCCGGGTCGGGCGTCAGTAGTTGGCGGCGACGTATTCCTCTATCAGCCGCAGGAAGTCTTGGGCCAGGTTTTCGCCCGACAGCGTGACGCTGCGTCTTCCGTCTATATAGACCGGCGCCTTCGGGTGTTCGCCGGTGCCGGGCAGGCTGATGCCTACGTTGGCCTGCTTGCTCTCGCCGGGGCCGTTGACGACGCAGCCCATCACCGCCACCTTCATGTTCTCGACGCCGCGGTGTTTGTCTTTCCATTCCGGCATTCTGCGCTCGAGGTAGTCCTGCACGTCGCCGGCGAGTTTTCGGAAATAATCGTTGGTCGTGCGCCCGCAGCCGGGGCAGGCGGTGATCGTCGGCGCGAACGAGCGCAGCCCCAGGCTTTGCAGAATTTCGCGCGCGATCATGACCTCCTCGGTGCGGCTTTCGCCCGGCGCCGGCGTCAGCGACACGCGAATCGTGTCGCCGATGCCTTGTTGCAGGAGCACCGCCAGCGCCGCGCTCGAGGCGACGACGCCTTTTCTGCCCATACCGGCCTCGGTCAGCCCCAGATGCAGCGGATAGTCGCACAGCCCGGCGAGCCGCCGATAGACGGTGATCAACTCGCGCACGTCGCTGAGCTTGCACGACAGCACGATGCGGTCGTGCGCCAAGCCCAGTTCCTCGGCGCGACGCGCGCTCGCGAGCGCCGACTCTATCAGCGCGTCGCGGGTGACCGCGGCGAGCGTCAGCGGTTGCGTCAGCGCCGCGTTGTCGTCTAGTTTTTGTTTCAGCAGCTCCTGGTCCAGGCTGCCCCAGTTGACGCCGATGCGCACCGGTTTGTCGAAACGACAGGCGCACTCGATGATCCGCGCGAACTGGGGGTCGCGGCGCGTCCCGCGGCCGACGTTGCCGGGATTGACGCGCAGCTTGTCCAGGTGCTCGCCACACTCCGGGTGGCGCGTGAGCAGCTTGTGGCCGTTGAAGTGGAAGTCGCCGACGACGGGTGTCTTAATCCCCTTGGCCGCAAGGCGCTCGACGATCGCGGGCACCGCGCGCGCCGCCGCTTCGTCGTTGACCGTGACGCGCACCAGCTCCGAGCCGGCCGCGGCCAGTTCCTCGATTTGGGCGGCGGTCTCGGCGACGTTCGAGGTGTCGGTGTTGGTCATGGACTGCACCCGGATCGGATGGTCGCCGCCGATTCCCGCGCGGCCGACGCGCACGGCCACGCAGCGGCGCCTTTGCGCCGCGCCGCTTTGTGCCGCGTGGATCGGAATTTCGGTCATCGTGCTTTTGCCATTATAATGAAGTTTTCAAGCCGCCCGGCCGATGTTGTTCTCGAAAGCCATATCCTGCCGCACCCGGGGCAGGGGGTTTTACGACCTGACCGACAAGATACAGGCGTTGTTGCCGCGCGCCACGGAAGGCTTGTGCCACTTGTTCATCCACCACACCAGCGCCTCGCTGGTGATCACCGAGAACGCGGATCCGGCGGTGCACGAGGATCTGGAGCGCTTCCTGGGGGCGCTGGTGGCGGACGGCGATCCGCGCTTTGCGCACGTCGCCGAAGGGCCGGATGACATGCCGGCGCACGTTCGCTCGGTGTTGACGCAGACCGAGTTGAACGTGCCGGTGCGCGGCGGCAGGCTGGATCTCGGCACGTGGCAGGGCATTTATCTATGGGAGCACCGCACCTCGGCCCATACCAGGAAGGTGACGTGCAGTCTGTTGGCCTGATGAATTTTTGACGAGGATCTGCCGATGCCGGGGCACGAACCGCACGGGCGCGTGACGACGCTCGAACGCCGCTTGCGCAACACGTGCGCGGCGGTGGGCAACTGAACGCGGATGCGCGCGGCGTCGAAGCGTACGAGCGCGACGGCAACGTCGTCGGGCGCCTGCCGCAGGCGCCGCTCCGGCGCCGCTTTCGTGCGTGCCTGACGTGTCCGAAGTCTGCGTCCATTTTCGCGGAGTTTCCAAGAGCTACGACAAACAGTCGTGGGTAGTGGATGACCTCGACCTCGAGGTGTACGAGGGCGAGTTCCTGACGTTGCTGGGGCCGTCGGGTTCCGGTAAGACCACCTGCCTGATGATGCTCGCCGGTTTCGAGGAGGTCACGCACGGCGAGATCCTGATTCGCGGCGTGCGCGTCAACCATATTCCGCCGCATAAGCGCGGCATCGGCTTGGTGTTCAGAACTACGCCTTGTTTCCGCACATGACGGTGGCCGCCAATCTGGCGTTCCCGCTGCAAGTGCGCGGCATGAACAAGGCCGAGATAAAAAAACGCGTTGCCGAGGCGCTCGACATGGTGCACTTGTCGGCGCTAGGCGGGCGCTATCCGGCCGGGCTTTCCGGCGGCCAGCAGCAGCGCGTGGCGCTCGCGCGCGCGTTGATCTTCCGGCCGACGCTGGTGCTGATGGACGAACCGCTGGGGGCGCTCGACAGACAGTTGCGCGAGCACATGCAATACGAGATCAAAAACCTGCACGAGAAGCTTGGCTTGACCGTGATCTACGTTACCCACGACCAGGGCGAGGCGTTGGCGCTGTCGAACCGGGTCGCGGTGTTCAACGACGGCAGGATTCAGCAGATAGCCTCGCCGGACTCGATTTACGAGCATCCGGCCAACGCGTTCACCGCCGCTTTCATCGGCGACAACAATCTGCTTTCCGGGAAACTTTTGCACCTTCACGGGGACAGCTGCGTAGTCGAGACCGACGGCGGCAATCGCCTGCGGGGGCTGCCGATAGACCTCGCCGCCGACGCCGGGCGCGTGTCGTTGGCGGTGCGTCCGGAGCGGGTGTCGTTTCATCCTGGCGACGATTGCGTCAACGTCGTGCAGGGGTGCGTCAGCGAGTTGTCGTATCTCGGCGACAGCGTGCGCGCCGTCGTCACTCTCGGCGGGATGGAGCAATTGTTCGCCAAATATCCCAATGGCGCGGACAAATGGAACGTACAAGTCGGACAGACCGTCGAGGTGGGCTGGCAGCTGAAGGATTGCCGCGTCTTCGGCGCGTGAACGGGATACAAAAAGCGGCGTCCGATCGGCGTACGTCACCCCATGCGAGGCGGTCGCGCCGCGGTTCCTCCATTTGGCCGGTATGCGGCGGCCCATACAAGGCGTTGATAAGTTGCGACGGCGGCTGCTACAATGCCGCGGCAATGCACGTCCTGGAAGCGCCCTGACGATGGAGACCGGTGAAATGTGGGAATCAGACCCGCGATCAGGATTGGTTGGCGCGGCGAGGATTGCCGCGTGCACGGCACGTCGTGCGTTGCGGCGCCGACTCGCGGCCGTCCCTCTCGCAATCCCATTCTCGTTGGCGACGGCGCTGGCGGCGCCGACGGCGATGGCCGCGAAAGACGCGCTGACGGTGGTGTCGTTCGGCGGCGCCTACTCGTATAGCCAGATCAAGGCCTATCACGAGCCTTACACGGCCGAGACCGGCGTGCGCGTCAATGCCGAGGACTACAACGGCGGACTTGCCGAGGTGCAGGTGCAGGTACAGTCGGGCAACGTTACCTGGGACGTCGTGGACATGTCGCTGGCGAGCGTCACGCGCGGTTGCGAAGAGGGGCTGCTCGAGCCGGTGGACCTGGGGACGTTTCCGCCGGCGCCCGACGGCACCCCGGCCGAGGAGGACTTCCTGGCGGAGATGCAATATTCCGAATGCGGCGTGCCGTTGATCGTCTGGTCCACGATTTTTGCATACGACGAAAGCCGTTTTCGCGATCAAAAGCCTTCGCGCCTGGAGGACTTCTTCGATCTGAAGAAATTTCCCGGCAAGCGCGCGCTGAGAAAATCGCCGCGGTCTACGCTCGAATTCGCGTTGATGGCCGACGGCGTGCCGGTGGACGAGGTCTATTCCACCCTGTCCACCGACGCCGGTCTGCGACGGGCGTTTGCCAAGCTCGACACCATCAAGGAGCATACCATCTGGTGGGAAGCCGGTTCGCAGCCGGTGCAGATGCTGGCCAACGGCGAGGCGGCGATGGTGACCGCGTACAACGGGCGCATCTTCAACGCGTGGAACAAGGAGCAAAAGCCCTTCGTCATCGTTTGGGACAAGCAGGTCTGGTACAAGAACCTGTACGCCATCGTCAAAGGCACGCCGCGCTACGAGCAGGCGCTCGCCTACGTCAAATTCGCAAGCGACTCCAAGCGCCTGGCCGACCAGGCGCGCTATATCTCTTATGGTCCGGCGCGCCACTCCTCGATGAAGAGGCTTTCGACCCACGCCGAGACCGGCGCGGACATGAAACCGCACATGCCGACCACGCCGGAGCATTTCAAGAACGTGCTCGAAAGCGACTACGAGTGGTGGGCCGACTATGAGGATGAGATGACCGAGCGCCTCGCCACGTGGCTCGCGCGTTAGCGCGCCGCGCGCGGATCGCGCCGCGCCGCCGTGGACAAAGCGACTAAGCCGCCGCAAGCCGACCTGCGACGCGCGGTCGAATTCGAGGCCGCGTACGCGGCGGCGCACGCCGTCGGGCTGACCGAACCCGAACGGAGCACCGCCGATCGTCGCCAACACCTTGTGCGCGGCGTCGCCGCCGGCGTCCACCGCGTGCGTGCCATGCTGCTGGTCGCGCCGCTGCTGCTTTTCCTGGTCATCACCTACGTTCTGCCGATCGGCGACGTTCTGTTCCGCAGCGTGGATGACTCGACGCTGCGAACCTACATGCCGCGCACCGCGGCGGCGCTCGCGCTTTGGGATGGTGCCGGGCTGCCCGGCGAGGACCTGTGCGCGGCCTTCGTTGCGGAGCTGCGCACGGCGCGCGCCGAGCGCACCGCCGGACGCGTCGCCAATCATCTCAACCACAAGTTGAGCGGTATGCGCAGCCTGCTTAGCAGAACCGCACGGCGTCTTGAGCGCGCCGTGCGCGCGCCGTGCACCGCGTGGCTGGCGACGCTCGACCGGCGCTGGGCGGACAACGAGACGTGGGCGGCGATGAAGGCCGCCTCCGGCAAATATACCGCGGCCAATTATCTGGCGGCGCTCGACCTGCGCTACGACGCCGCCGGCGACGTCGCGCGCCAGCCCGAGGATAAGCGCATCTACGTCAAAATTTTCCTGCGCACGTTGTGGATCAGCGCCGCGGTCACGGCGTTGTGCCTGTTGCTGGGTTTTCCGATCTCGTACCTGATGGCGGGTTTGCCGGCGCGTCTGAGCAACTGGCTGATGATCATGGTGTTGTTGCCGTTCTGGACTTCGTTGCTGGTCAGGACCACGAGCTGGATCGTACTGTTGCAGTCGAACGGCGTGATCAACGACGTCCTGGTGTGGTTGGGCGTCGTCGCCGACGACGCGCGCCCGCAGCTGGTATTCAACCAGATCGGCACCGTCGTTGCGATGACCTACGTGCTGCTGCCGTTCATGGTGCTGCCGCTGTACAGCGTGATGCGAAGGATTCCGCGCTCGCTGACGCGGGTCGCGGTATCGCTGGGGGCGACGCCGTTGACCTCGTTCGCGCGCGTCTATCTACCGCAGGCCTTGCCCGGCATCGGCGCCGGTTGCCTGCTGGTGTTCATGTTGGCGGTCGGTTATTTCGTGACGCCGGCGCTGGTCGGCGGCCAGAGCGGCCAGTTGATCAGCAATTTCATCACCTACCACGTCCAGACTTCGCTGAACTGGGGTTTGGCGTCGGCGCTGGGTGCGATCCTGCTGGCGATGGTGCTGCTGATCTACTGGTGCTACCACAAGCTGGTCGGCATAGACAAGATGAGGATGGCGTGATCGCCGCCGCGCGCACCGGCCCGCGCGCCGGTCGTTGTCTGTTTCGCGCGATCTGCGGCCTGGTGTTCGCGTTTCTGACGCTGCCGCTGATCGTGATCGTGCCGTTGTCGTTCAACGCCGAACCGTATTTCACGTTCACGCGCGAAATGTTGACGTTACAGCCGGAGGCGTTTTCGCTGCGCTGGTATCGCGACATCGCCGACAACCCGCAGTGGCTGCTGGCGATGAAAAACAGCATAATCGTCGGTTTTTTTGCGACGCTGCTGTCGGTGACGCTCGGCACCGCGGCCGCGGTCGGTCTCGACCGGCCGCGCTTTCCCGGCAAGACCTTGATCATGAGCATCCTGATCTCGCCGATCGTCGTGCCGATCATCATTTCCGCGGTCGGCATGTTCTTCTTCTACTCGTCGGTGCGCCTGGGCCAGACGCTGACCGGCCTGGTGCTGGCGCACACGGTGCTCGGTTCGCCGTTCGTCGTAATCACGGTGAGCGCGGCCCTGGCGCGCCTCGACCCGGCGCTGCCGCGCGCGGCGGTGAGCCTGGGCGCGCCGCCGCTGCGCGCTTTTTTCCGCGTGACCGCGCCGCAGATCGCGCCGGGCATCTTCGCCGGCGGCTTGTTCGCGTTCGCGACGTCATTCGACGAGGTCGTCGTCGTGCTGCTTCTCGCCGGTTTCGAGCAGCGCACGATTCCGCGCCAGATGTGGGCCGGCTTGAACGAACAAATCAGCCCGACCATTCTGGCCGTGGCCACGCTGCTGATTTTGTTCTCGGTGTTGCTGATAGGCGCGGCCGAACTGCTGCGGCGGCGGGCGCAAAAACGGTCGCTGCAAGCCGCGTGAGTGGCGCCCCGGGCAGGGTTCGAACCTGCAACCTTCCCCTTAGGAGGGGGACGCGCTATCCAGTTGTGCCACCGGGGCCGGCCACTTCCGTACTATACCGCAGATGAGTCTTTCCCTGCTTCGGTCGGAGCGGGGCCGCACGCGAGGCGGTCGCGCGGCGGTTTCCCCGTTTGTCGAGAACGTGGTGGTCCGATACACGCGGTTGTCTATCGCACCGTGGCTGGGTAGAATGGCTTGCGGTGAGGGGCGGTAACCGACGGCGTGCCAAGGCCTCAGGCTGCATTTGCCGCGGGCGCAACCCCGGCGTCCCGTACAATATCTTTCTATGTCCCGACTCGATCCGCCACCGCTGTCGCCGCACTTGCAGGTGTACCGCTTGCCGTTGACGGCGCTGCTGTCCATCGCGCACCGTCTCACCGGCGTCGTCCTGGCGCTCGGCGCGGTGCCGCTGACCGGTATCCTGGTGGCCGCCGCCACCGACGCTGCGCTCTACGAGCACGTGCGCGGTCTGTTGTCCGCGTGGTGGGGGCAGACTTTGCTGGTTCTGTGGACCGCAGCCTTGTATTTCCATCTGTGCAACGGCGTCCGTCACCTGTTCTGGGACGCCGGCCTGGGTTTCGGCGTGGTCACCGCCTATCGCACCTCGTTGTGGGTGCTTGCCGCGACGCTGGCGCTGACCGCGTTGACCTGGGGGGGCGCGTTGTGGGCGCGGGGGACGGCGGCGTGAGTCTGCGCACGCCGCTGTCGCGGGCGCGCGGCCTGGGTTCGGCCAAGGACGGCGCCGGTCATTGGTGGAGGCAGCGCCTGACGTCGGCGTTTCTGGTGCCGCTGGTGCCGTGGGGCGCCTTTTCCGTCGCGATGTTGCCCGACCTCGGCCACGCCGCCCTGGTTGCGTGGTTGCAGAATCCGCTGGTCGCGGTTTTGGCGATGACCCTGGCGCTCGTCGTCTTGTGGCACATGGAACTGGGCCTGCGCGTGATCGTCGAGGATTACGTCCACGCCGGATGGCTCAAGGTCGCGGCCATCGTGCTGGTGGATTTCGTCGTGCTACTGCTCGCCGTCGCCGCGCTCGCCGCGCTCGTCGGCATTGCTTTCGGATAGCCGCGCCGCAGCATGGCCAAGGCGTACGATCTCGAGGAGCACGTCTATGACGTCGTCGTCGTCGGCGCCGGCGGCGCCGGCTTGCGCGCGACTTTCGGCATGGCGCAGGAGGGCCTGAAGACGGCCTGTATCACCAAAGTCTTTCCGACGCGCAGCCACACGGTGGCGGCGCAGGGCGGGATCAGCGCGGCGCTCGGCAACATGGGCGAGGACGACTGGCGCTGGCACATGTACGACACGGTGAAAGGCTCGGACTGGCTGGGCGACCAGGACGCGATAGAGTACATGTGCAAGGAGGCGGCGGCGTCCATCATCGAGCTCGAACACTACGGCGTGCCGTTCTCGCGCACCAAAGACGGGCGCATTTACCAGCGCCCGTTCGGCGGCATGACGACGCACAAAGGCAAGGGTATCGCGCAGCGCACCTGCGCCGCCGCCGACCGCACCGGCCACGCCATCCTGCACACGCTCTATCAACAGTCGCTGAAGCACGACGCCGATTTTTTCATCGAATATTTCGGCCTCGACCTGGTGATGAACGACGACGGCGCGTGTGTCGGCGTCACCGCGTGGGACCTGGCGAGCGGCAAGCTGCACCTGTTCCGCGCGCATATCGTGCTGCTCGCGACCGGCGGTTACGGGCGCGCGTATTTCTCGTGCACCTCGGCCCACACCTGCACCGGCGACGGCAACGGCATGGTGCTGCGCGCCGGCCTGCCGCTGCAAGATCTGGAGTTCGTGCAGTTTCATCCGACCGGCATCTACGGCGCCGGCTGTCTGATCACCGAGGGCGCGCGCGGCGAGGGCGGTTACCTGACCAACGCCGCCGGCGAGCGCTTCATGGAACGCTACGCGCCGAACGCCAAGGACCTGGCGTCGCGCGACGTCGTCAGCCGCTCGATGACGATAGAGATCAACGAGGGGCGCGGCATCGGCGCGCGGCACGACCACATCCACCTGCACCTGGAGCACCTGGGGGCCGAGGTCATAGACAAGCGTCTGCCCGGCATCGCCGAGTCGGCGCGGATTTTCGCCGGCGTCGACGTCACCAGGGAACCGATCCCGGTGCTGCCGACGGTGCATTACAACATGGGCGGGATTCCGACCGACTACCAGGGCGAAGTCGTCAAACTCACGAACGGCAACCCCGACGACGTCGTTCCCGGCTTGATGGCGATCGGCGAGGCCGCGTGCGTGTCGGTGCACGGCGCCAACCGCCTGGGCTCCAATTCGCTGCTCGATCTGATCGTGTTCGGGCGCGCCGCCGCCAGGCGCGCCGCCGAACTGCTGCGGCTCAGGCACGGCAAGCCGCAGCCAGTGCCGTCGCGCGCCGTCGCGCGCACGCTCGAACGCTTTGACGGCCTGCGCCACGCCGACGGCGACCAGCCGACGGCGGCGCTGCGCCTCGAGATGCAGAAAATTATGCAGGCGTACGCCGCGGTGTTTCGCACCGGCGAGCGTCTCGAAGACGGCCTGGCCCAGGTGCGCGACGTGTACGCGCGCTTCGCGCGCGTGCGCGTCTCGGATCGCTCGCTGATCTGGAACACCGACCTGGTCGAGACGCTCGAACTTGCGAACCTGCTGCCGCAGGCGGTGTGCACGGTGGCGGGCGCGCTGAACCGTCTCGAAACCCGCGGCGCGCACGCGCGCGACGATTATCCCGAACGCGACGACGAGAGCTGGATGAAACACACGCTGCTGCGCTTCGACGAGGCGTCCGGCGCCGTGGACATCGCGTACCGCCCGGTGCATCTGCGCACGTTGACCGACGACGTCGAGGTCGTCCCGCCGCAGGCGCGGGTGTATTAAGGCCCGGAGAACGCGATGGCGCAATTCAGACTCCCGGCCAATTCGATAGTCAAGAAAGGCCGCTATTACCCGGCGTCGGGCGCCGGGCGCGTCAAGCGCTTCATCGTCTATCGCTACGACGCCGACGGCGGCGAGAATCCGCGCACCGACGCCTACGACGTCGCCCTTGACGATTGCGGGCCGATGGTGCTCGACGCGCTGATCAAGATCAAGAACGAGATGGATCCGACGCTGACCTTCCGACGCTCGTGCCGCGAGGGCATCTGCGGGTCGTGCTCGATGAACGTCGCCGGGCGCAACACGCTGGCGTGCACTAAGGAGATCGGCGACGTGCGCGGAGACGTCAAGGTGTTCCCGCTGCCGCACATGCCGGTGCTCAAGGACCTGGTGCCGGATCTTACGCACTTCTACGCGCAGTACGCGTCGATCCGGCCGTGGATGCGCACGCAGACGCCGGCGCCCGACCGCGAGCGCCTGCAGTCGCTCGAGGACCGCGAGAAACTGGACGGCCTGGAGGAGTGCATACTGTGCGCGTGCTGCTCGACCAGCTGCCCGAGTTACTGGTGGAACGGCGAGCGCTACCTGGGACCGGCGATTCTGCTCCAGGCGTACCGCTGGATCGCCGACAGCCGCGACGAGTTCGCCGGCGAGCGCCTGGATGAGCTGGAGGATTCCTTCAGGCTCTATCGCTGCCATACGATCATGAATTGCGCCGATGCCTGTCCCAAGGGGCTGAATCCGGCCAGGGCCATCGCCGAGATCAAGAAACTGCTGATTGCACGCCGCTTGTGACGGTGCCCGCGTTCGGTTCCTTCGTCGGCGCGCCGTGCGCGTTCGTCGGCACGGCTGGTTCATCGCCCGCGTCGGCGCCGTACGCTGGCGCGCGAGATTGACGTGACCGCCGCCGGCGCCGACCGAAAACGGCTACACTGGCTGTGCCGTAGAGGCACGCGCGAACTCGACCTGCTGCTGTCGCGTTATCTCGAACGTGATTACGACCAGGCGCAACCCGATGAACGCGCGGCGTTTGAAAAATTATTGGAACTTCCGGATCCGGAGCTCCGCCGCTTGCTCGGCGCTCGCGAGCACGGCGACGACGCAGCGCTCGACCGCGTCGCCCGGCGTATCGCCGGTCGCCGTGCGTTGGATTGAACTGGCGCCGTCGCGCGTCGCCGCCGCGGCGCTGGTTGCCGTCTATTGCCTGGCGTTCGGTGTCACGCCTCTGTTGCAGATGCCGGTTACGGCCGCGATTTGCATCGGTGTCGCGTTATTCGCGCACGCCACTTGGTACAGGCGCCGCGTAGCGCGCCGTGCGCGCGTGTCGGCGCTCGGAGTCGAACCGGGACGCGGCGTCGTCGCGTGCCGGGTGCGCCGGGTCGCGTCGCGGGTCGCGGTGTTTCGGGTCGAGCACGTTTTTTGCTATTATCTGCAAATATGCATTCGCTTCGCCGACGGCCAGGATCGTCGGCTTTGCATTGTCGGAGACAGAGTGGGGCCACGGGATTTTCAATACCTCTGCATGTGCGCTTGCGGTTACCAGAACGCCGGCTGGGTGCGGACGTGCGGACGGGGCGCAGCGTGAACGCGACGGCGCTGGTATCCGCTCGGCGTGCGCGCATCGCCGGGGCGGGCGCCGATTTCGACGGTTTGATGCGGCTCTACGGGCGTAACTTTCGCCTGCTCGACCGCTTATGCGAGGAATTCGACATGCAGCCGGGCAGCGGTCGCGTGACCGCCAGGGACGGCTATCTGCTGGCGCTGGGCGTGCAACGACGCACGCGCTATACGACGACCATAAACCTGGTGTGCAGCTTTTGCAGCGACCACGGTCGCGCGTCACCGACGCCGATCCTGCACTTGCGGATTCGCATCTACCACGATACCCGCCAGGCCGAAGCGTTGCAGCCGGATGCGGCGATGGCCGAGGCCAAGTGCCGCCGGCGAGGTGAATGGTTGGGCGCAAAATGGCGCTTCAATTATTTTTTGAGCAACGTGCTGTCGTATTTTTCACGCGCCGGCATCGCCTGAGCGGCGTCCTCGCCGTCCCTTTCGCGGACGATTTCATGACCGCGTGGCGGCGTCGCTCTAAGGACGCTTGCGCGGGACGCCGCCCCGGCGCGGGTAGGCGCCGTCGCTCAGCCGAGCAAATCGCCGACCGCGGCGCGTTCCTCGCGCAGCTCGCGTTCGGTCAGCGCGATCATGCCGCGCTCGAAGTCGTTCAGCGCAAGCTCCGGCACGATGCGCCAGTCGCCGTTTTCGGTCGTCACCGGGTACGAGAACATCACGCCCGGGGCGACGCCGTAGGAACCGTCGGCGGGGACGCCCATGCTGGTCCAGTCGCCCGGCGGCGTGCCGTGCATCCAGTCGTGCACGTGGTCTATCACCGCCGACGCCGCCGACGCCGCCGACGACGCGCCGCGCGCCTCGATCACGCGCGCACCGCGCTGCTGCACCGCGGGCACGAACGTTTGTTCGATCCATTGCGCGTCGGGCGCCGCCGCGCGGCCGCCGGCTTCGCAGTGCAGCGGATCGGGGAATTGCGTCGAGGAGTGATTGCCCCAGATAATCATTTTTTTGACGTCGGCGGGGGCGCAGCCCAGCTTGTGCGCGAGCATTGCGACGCCGCGGTTGTGATCGAGCCGCGTCATGCACGTGAATTGCCGCGCGTCGAGGCCGGGCGCGTTGGCCGCCGCTATTAGCGCGTTGGTGTTCGCCGGATTGCCGACGACGAGCACTTTCACGCGGCGCGCCGCGTTGTCATCGAGAGCGCGGCCCTGCACGCGGAAGATCTCGCCGTTGACGCGCAGCAGGTCTTTGCGTTCCATGCCTTTGCCGCGCGGCCTCGAACCGACCAGCAGCGCCAAATCCACGTCGCGGAAGCCTCGGTTGACGTCGGTCGTCAGCACCAGGTCGGCGAGCGCCGGGAACGCGCAATCGTCCAGCTCCATGGCCACGGCGTCCAGCGCCTTGCGCATCGGTTCGATCTCGATCAGGTGCAGGATTACCGGGCGCCCGCCGGTCATCTGCCCGGACGCGACGCGGAAAATCAGCGCGTAGCCGATGTTCCCGGCGGCGCCGGTAATCGCAATTTTGAGCGGTTGCGTCATTTTCGCCTGCGACAAGGCCGTATTCTGCGCGAAGCGGGGCACTTACGCAAGCGTTGACGGCGCGCTGGACATCGAAGCGCGGTTTTTTGTACAATAATCGTTCATGCGTCGCCACCGTTCTGGTCGGCGGCGAAGATCCCTATCGAGCCGTTTGTGTGCCTGGCTTGTCGTTGGGTTTATAACTGGCACATGAAGGTTGAGGAGCATGAAACTTTACGTCGGAAACTTTCCGTACAGCATTACCGAGGACGACCTGAGGGAGACCTTTTCCGGGTTCGGCGAGGTCACGGAGGTGGTCGTGATCACCGACAGACAAACGGGGCGATCCAAGGGCTTCGGTTTTGTCGAGATGCCCGACAATGCCGAGGCGGACGCCGCGATCAAAGCCTTGAACGACAGCGATTTGCGCGGCCGCAAAATAAAGGTCAATCAGGCCAGACCCAGGAGTGAGCGAGCGCCGCATCGTCCCATGCAATGACCGCGAACGGCCGATGACGCTGCGCTTGTTCGTCGTTGTGCTGGTCTGGGCCGCGGCCGGCGCGACCGCGGCCGCGGCCGACGCCGACGCTGGCAGGCACAAGGCGAGCGCCTGTCTGGGCTGTCACGGCATTGCCGGCTACACCAACGTATATCCCAGCTACCGCGTGCCGAAACTCGCCGGCCAGTACGCCGAATACATCGTCGTCGCGTTGGAAGCCTACCGCTCGGGCGAGCGCGCGCATCCGACGATGCGCGCGCAGGTGCATACGTTGGATGCGTCGGACAGCGCCGATATCGCCGCATTTTTTGCCGCGCTACCGGCGCCGCCACCGGCCCCGGCCCCGGCCTCGCTGTCGCAAGAGCAGGAACAGAAGATGCAGGTGTGCGTCGGCTGTCACGGCGTGGACGGCAACAGCCCGTTGCCGCAGAACCCGCGACTCGCCGGCCAGTACCGCGATTATCTTCGCCAGGCGTTGTTGGACTACCGCGAAGGGCGGCGCAACAACGCGCTCATGCTCGGTATGGTCGGCTTGCTAGACGAGCGCGACATCGAAGCGTTCGCGGTTTATTTCTCGAAACAGCAGGGTTTGGGCACCATCGAGATCGGTCGCGCGACGCGACCCCTGGCGAACCCCTAGCCGGCCCGCGCGGGCCGACCGCTCCCTGGGCCGGGATGGTCGGAGCAGCCGGGTCATGCGGGGCCATCGTGCCGCCCGCGCCTTATTCCGAAGGCGCCTCGTCCGGCGTATAAGTGCGTATCGTCAGCGCATGCAGCGCGCCGCTTGCGATGTGCTCGGCGACCGTCGCATAGACGGCCTGGTGTCGCTTGACCGCCGGCATGTCGCTGAAGCGCTCGCTGACGACGGTGGTCTCGTACTTGCCGTCGCCGCCGCTGACCGCCACGCGCGCGCCGGGCAGCCCGCTCTCGATGAGCTCCTTGATTTGCGTCGTCTCCATGCTTGCTATAATTATACCGCCTGACCGCGCCGAGGGTCGGCGCGCGTGAACCGACGTGATATTCAGACAACTATTCGAACCTTCGTCCAGCACCTACACGTACCTGTTGGGTTGCCCCGACACCGGGCAAACGGCGCTGATCGACCCGGTCATCGAGACTTTCGACCGCGACCTCGACGTGTTGCAGGAGCTGGGCCTCAGGCTTACGCATACGATAGAGACGCATATACACGCCGACCACGTGAGCGGCGGCTTCAAACTGCGCTCGCTGACCGACTGCAAAATCGCCGGCCCGGCGATGGACGAACTGCCGTGCCGCGACCTCGGGCTCGCCGAAGGCGAGGTTTTTCGCGTCGGCGGCATCGAGTTGCATCCGCTGCACACGCCGGGACACACCGACGCCCACCACGCCTACCTGATCGACAACGGTACCCAGAAGATGCTGTTTTCCGGCGACGCGCTGTTGATCGAGGCCTGCGGACGCACCGATTTCCAACAGGGGGATTCGGGCGTGCTCTACGACACCGTCCATGCCAAGTTCTACACGCTGCCGGATGACACGCTGGTGTATCCGGCGCACGACTACGATGGGCGCGCGCTGACCACGGTCGGCCAGGAAAAACGGCGCAATCCGCGTTTGCGCACCGGCGTCACCCGCGAGCAGTTCATACGCATGATGGACGGGTTCGATTTTCCGTACCCGAAGAAGATGGAATTTTCGGTGCCGGGCAACGAGCGCTGCGGCCAGTGCCCCGACAACATGCCGGAGGGCGCCGCGCGCCTGTGCGAATCGCACGACCAAGGCTGACGGCCCGCGTCACACCCGAAGCGTTCGTCTGACCCGTTCCGCCAAGCGGATGACGCCGGCGTCGTCACGCGCGGCATCCGTGCCGCGGTTCCAGTCGCCCGCGATCTCGACGATCGGCGCGCGCGTCAGCGCCGCGAGTTCGCTCTCGTTGTCTAGGGCGTCGTCGCGCACCGCCGCGGTGTCGCGGTTGAGCACCAGCGCCGCGACCGCGAGTTTCCTCGCCGCCAGCGCCTCCAGTGTCAGCAGCGCGTGGTTGATGCAGCCCAATCTGTCGGCGATGACGACGACCACCGGAAAGCCGAGCGCGACCGCCAGATCGGCGTTGGCGCCGTCGCTCGCAATCGGCGACAGCAGACCGCCGGCACCCTCGACGACGGCGACGTCGCCGTCGTCGCACGCGCAGGCCGCGACCAGGTCGCCGATGCGCAACCCGGCGCCCGCCAGCCGCGCCGCGCGCGCCGGCGACACGGCGTCGCCGAAGCGGTGGCGGCAGACGATTTCCATGGGCGGCGCGTGTGCGCACGCGCGCGCCAGCCGCGCGGCGTCCATCGGCGCCGGTGCGCCGGCGCGCGTCGGGCAGCCGCTCTCGACCGGCTTGCGCGGCGCGACGCGCACGCCACCGGCCTCGAGCGCGCGTATCAGGGCGCAGGCTACCGCGGTCTTGCCGACGCCGGTGTCGGTGCCGGTGACGAAGACGCCCGGGCCGCCTCGCGCCGTCACGTCCCGATGAGCAAGTCGCGCGCGCACTGATACCTGTGCGCGGTTTTGCGGATGATCTCGGCGGGCAGGCGCGGCGCCGGCGCGGTTTTGTCCCAGCCCGTGCGTTCCAGGTAATCGCGCACGAATTGCTTGTCGAAGTTGGGCGGGTTTTCTCCCGCGCGATAGCGGCTTTTTTCCCAGAAGCGCGACGAGTCCGGCGTCAGCGCCTCGTCTATCATCAACAGGCGCCCGTCGTCGTCGAAGCCGAACTCGAGTTTGGTATCGGCGATGATGATGCCGCGCGTGAGCGCGTAGGCGGCGCAGTCGCGGTACACCGCGAGCGCCGCGTCGCGCACGCGCCGGGCGACGTCGCGCCCGACCATGGCCGCGGCCTCGCCGAACGAGATATTGACGTCGTGGCTGCCCGCGGGCGCCTTGGTCGACGGTGTGAACAGCGGTTGCGGCAGGCGCGCCGCCGGCGGCAGGCCGGCGGGCAGCACGACGCCGCCGACGCGCCCGGTCTTGCGATAATCGCGCCAACCGGAACCCAGCAGATAGCCGCGTACGACGGCCTCGATGGGCAGCGGATGCGCCTTGCGCGCAATCGTGCTGCGCGAGCACAGTCCCTCGTTCGCGCGCAGCTCGGGCGCGGCTTGGCGCGGATCGAGGTCGGTGGCGTGGTTCGCGACCAGGCCCCGCGTGCGCTCGAACCAGAAGTTGCTGAGCGCGGTGAGCACGCGCCCCTTGCCCGGAATCGCGTCCGGAAGCACGACGTCGAACGCCGACAGGCGGTCGGTGGCTATGATCAGCACGTGGCGTTCGTCCAGTGCATAGACGTCGCGCACCTTGCCCCTGCGGTGCAACGGCAGCGACTCGACGGCGGATTCAAATAGCGCGTCCATGGCCGCGCTCAGCCGCGGTGCGCCCGCGCCAGATAGCGCCGGCTCTGCATTTCGATCAGGCGGCTCGCGGTGCGCTCGAACTCGCGGGCGAGACGCCCGGCGCGATACAGCTCGTCGGGCGCCGCCGCCGCCGATACGATCAGTTTGACGTTGCGGTCATACAGTTCGTCCACCAGCTGGATGAAGCGCCGCGCCGCGTCGTCGCGCCGGACGAACGACGGCACGCCGGAAATCAGCACGCTGTGGTACAGGTGTGCGATTGCGATGTAGTCGGCGGGTGCGCGCGGGCCTTCGCAGACGGCGCCGAACGCAAACCAGACGACGCCGTGCGAGCGGCGGACGACGGCCAGGTCGCGGCCGTTGATCTCGATACGACCGCGGCCGTCGTGGCCGTCGGCGGCGATCGCCGCGTAGGCGCGCCCAAGCGCGCTTTCGGCGGCGTCGCCGCACGGGTGGTGATAAACCTGGCCGGCCTTAAGCGTGCGCAGGCGGTAGTCGGCGCGTGCCTCGAGGCGCACGACGCGGGTGTGTCTTTCGAGCGCCTCGATGGCGGGCACAAAGCGCTCGCGCTGTAGCCCGTCCCTGTAGAGTTCGCGTGGCGCGAGGTTCGACGTCGTCACCAGCACCATGCCCCTGGCAAACAACGCGCGCAGCAGATGGTGCAGGATCATCGCGTCGGTGATGTCGGACACGAAGAACTCGTCTATGCACAACACCCGCGCGCGCCGCGCGAGGCGCGCCGCCACGGCCTCCAGCGGATCGCGTCCGTGTTCGCCCCGCAGCAGCGCGTGTACCTGGCGCATGAAGCGGTAGAAGTGGGTGCGCTGCTTGCGCGCCTCGGGCAATGCGTCGAAAAACAGATCCATCAGGAAAGTCTTGCCGCCGCCGACGCCGCCCCACAGATAGAGCCCCCTGGGCGGGGTCGCGCGGCGTCCGGCGACGCGCGCGCGCCATCGTCGCCAGACGCCGCCGTCGGTGGCGGCAAGCTCGTCCAGCAGTCGCTGCAGATGGTTCACAACTTTGAGCTGCTCCGGGTCGGATTGATGGCGGTGTTTCGCCAGATGACGGCGGTAGCGTTCGTCGAGACGACGGGCCGCGGACGCGGGTGGCCGGCCGGTCATCGCGTGGTCGAGGGCATGGTCGGGCGTCGGCAGGCGTGGCGGCATGGAAAAGGCGATTATATACGCATTGACGCTTACCGCGCCCGGCGCGTTCGGCGTCACTCGTCCGGGAAGACACGGCGCCTCGTGCTAAAATCATTCGGCTGGCGTTTCCGTCCGACGAGTATCTTTGGGGAATTATATACCTAAATCTACAGAATAGTGATGAAGTACTTGATTTTGAACAAGAATATGATATGATGGTTGGTGATGAAGGTACATCGAACAATCCGTTATAGAGTGCATCCCGGCACGCAAGCCAAAGCCCGCAAGTTAGCGGGATTGGCAGGTGCTTGTCGGTTTGTGTGGAACCATTTTGTGGGTAAGTTGAGGGATGAATATAAGGCGTATGGAAGGTGCAAGCCGTGGTACTACACACTTGGCAAGCAATTCACTTTGCTACGTCGCCACTGCGAACCCTGGTTGCAGGAATACTCAGCTAATATAGTAAAATTATCTTTGAAGCCTATAGAGACGGCGTACAAGAAGTTTTACAAGAAAGAGGGCGGGCTGCCTAGGTTTCATGCGAGGTATGTACATCCTGAGAGTTTTCCCCTGGTATCGGGTTTGTTTCGGATAAGGGGTCGTCATCTGTATATAGAGAAGACGGGTGAGTTTCTAGTGCTAGGTCATAATCCGTATCCGGATGCAAAGCCCGTATCGGGCACGGTCAAAAGGGAATGCGGGAACTGGTATGCATATGTGGTTTATGCAGTGGAACAAAAGGAAGTGGAACGTGAATACAATGCGGTAGGTATAGACAGGAATGTAGGTCAGATAACATGTTCCGACGGTATTGTGTATCGGGTTCCCGATACTACTCGATTAGAGGCGCAAAAGCGCCACTATCAAAAGACAATGGCAAGAAGGGATTGCGGAAGTAGGAAATACAGGAAGAGACCCTCTAAGCGTTATGAGCTTGCCCGGCATTCCCATGCGAGGGTATGCAGGAAGATAAAACAGAGGCATACTAATTGGTGCCATCATGTAAGTGCAGAAATCGCAAGGAATTATTCTGTAATATATATGGAAGATTTAAACACCAAGGGTATGACCAGGAGTGCCAAAGGCACGGCTGCCGCCCCCGGCAAGAGTGTAAAGGCCAAGTCAGGATTGAATAGAGGGATACTGAATACAAGATGGCATAAGTTAGAGCAATGTATAGGATACAAGACCCAAGTAAATTATGTATGTGCGAAGCACACTAGCCAAGCTTGCAATGTGTGCGGTTGCATAGACAAGAGGAACAGAGTATCGCAATCGGTATTTGTATGTACGGATTGCGGTCATCGGGATAATGCGGATTGGAACGCTGCCTTGAATATCAAGAAGCTGGGAGAATCTGTACTGAGTTTGAAGGCCTCCGGGAATGGGGCTACTGGACGCGGAGGCAATGGTAAGACCATGAAGGATTTATCGAAAGATACATCCGACACGGCACTGCCTGTGAAACGTCAAATGGATACTTCTAATCTACAGGTTACTCTGTAGATTTAGGTATATAATTCCCTATCTTTGATGTCTTCCGAACACCTCGAATTCGAGCAACCGATCGTCGAATTGGAGCAGAAGCTCGAGGAGTTGCAGCGTCTCGTCGACCGCGGCCAGGTGGATCTGAATCCGGAAATCGAGCAACTCTCGCGCAAATGCCGCAAGCTGACGAGCGAGATCTACGGCGCGCTGACGCCGTGGCAGACGGCGCAGCTGGCGCGCCACCCGCGCCGGCCTTATACCCTGGACTACGTCGCCGCGCTGTTCGACGGCTTCGAGGAACTACACGGCGACCGCCACTACACGGACGACCCCGCGATGGTCACCGGCATCGGCGGTTTTTGCGGCCGCGCGGTGGCGGTCGCCGGCCATCAGAAGGGGCGCGCCACCGACGAGAAGGTGCGGCGCAACTTCGGCATGCCGCGCCCCGAGGGCTACCGCAAGGCTGCGCGCTTATTTCGGCTCGCCGAGCGCTTCCGCCTGCCGGTAGTGACGTTCATAGACACCCCCGGCGCCTATCCCGGCGTCGGTGCCGAGGAGCGCAACCAGAGCGAGGCCATCGCCGCCAACCTGCAGTTGATGTCGGTGCTGGAAACCCCGATTGTCAGCGTCGTCATCGGTGAGGGCGGCTCCGGCGGCGCGCTTGCCATCGGCGTCGCCGACCGCCTGCTGATGCTGCAATACAGCATTTACTCGGTGATCTCTCCGGAAGGCTGCGCCTCGATACTGTGGAAGGACGCGAGTCGCGCGGCGGAGGCGGCAAAGGCGCTCGGCATCACGCCCGGGCGCCTGGACGAACTGTCGCTGGTGGATGAGATCGTCCCCGAACCGGTCGGCGGCGCGCACCGCGATTTCGACGCGATGACCGAACGCCTGAAGCGCGCCTTGCGGGCGCATCTCGAGCGCCTCGTCGAACTGCCGGCCGAGCAGCTGCTGGCCGGCCGCCACCGCAAGCTGACCGACGTTGGCCGTTTCAAACACACCTGACGCCGATTCGTCCGCGTGCGACTTACGACGCCGCGTCTGCGCAAACGTTTCCGGTCTGCACGCGCGCCTGCATCCGGCGCGCGTCGTGCTCGCGTACAGCGGCGGCTGCGATTCGAGCGTGTTGCTGCATTTGCTGTGGCGTCTCTATCCGCCCGCCGGCGCGCGCGCGGCGCCGCGACTGCTCGCGGTGCACGTTCACCACGGGCTTTGCGACGAGGCCGACGCGTGGCAGCGGCATTGTCTCGAACGGGCGCGTAGCATGGGCGTCGGCGCGATCGCGGTGCGCGCGGCCGCGCCGACGCGCGGCGCAAGCCCCGAGGACGCGGCGCGGCGCGCGCGCTACGCCGCGTTGCGGCGCCACGTTGATTCCGGCACGCTGCTTTTGACCGCGCACCACCGCGACGACCAGGCCGAGACCGTATTGCTTCAGATGCTGCGCGGTGCCGGGCCCGCGGGCTTGGCGGCGATGCCGGAATGTGCGCCTTTCGGCGGCGGCTGGCTGGCGCGCCCGATGCTGTCGTGCACGCGCGCCGAGATCCGCGGCTACGCGCTGCGTCACGCCTTGCGTTGGATCGAGGACCCGAGCAACGACGACGTTCGCTACGATCGCAATTACCTTCGCCGCCGCGTCGCGCCGTTGCTGCGGGCGCGCTGGCCGAAGTGGGAGACGACGGTCGCGCGCGGCGCGCGCCATCAAGCCGAGGCGCGCGCGTTGTCGGACGCCGAGGCCGAACGCCTGCTTGCACGTTGCACGTTGCCGGGCGAGAGCGCGTTGCTCACGGGGGCGTGCGCCGCGCTGTCCGAGGCGCGGCAGAGACTGGTGCTGCGGCGCTGGTTGCAAACGCACGGCCTGCGCCCTCCCAGCGAGCGCCGCCTGGAGTATTTGCGCGCCGCGTTGATCGCCTCGCAAGCGCGCAGCGGCAGCGTCATCTTGTGGCCCGGTTTGGAGATCGGCTGTTATCGAGGCAAGCTCTACGCGCGTGCGCGCGCGGTCGCATCGGACGCGTTGCCGGCGGAGACGGCGTGGCCCCCGGGCAGCGATCTGGAATTGCCGAAGTTGCAGCGCACGTTGCGCTGGCGCGAGCTGCTGCGCCAGGCGCCGGCGCTTGCCGACGCCGGCGATTTGCGCGTGTGTTTCCGCCGCGGCGGCGAACGCTGCCGGCGTCGCGGCCGCGGGCGCTGCTTCCACCAGGATCTGGGGAAAATTTTCCAGGCGCACGGCGTGCCGCCGTGGCAGCGCGGCCACGTGCCGCTGGTGCACGCCGCCGGCAGGCTGCGCCTGGTATGGGGAGTGACGGCTTGTGATTAGCGGCCCCGAGCGAACCGACGTCGAGGAGAGGAGAGAAGACCTGCGGGCATTTGTCGTCAGTCTGGCGCGTTGTCCCGAGCGCCGTCGCAAAACCGTCGCCGCGTTCGCCGCCGTCGGCATACGTCTCGAGGTGGTCGAGGCGGTGGACGGCACCGGGAAGATCGCGTTTGAGGACGGCGAGTCGGTTGATTTTGTGCATAGCGGAAGCCGCCCGTGCGTTTTTGTCGGGCCGGCGCAGGCTGGCTGCTACCTGTCGCATTACCGCCTGTTGCGCCGCGCCTACGAGGAGGGTCTGGAGCGCGTGCTGGTGTTCGAGGACGACGCCCGTCCGTTGCCCGGTTTGCAGGCGGCGTTGGATGAACTGGCGGCGTTGCCGGCCTCGTTTGAACTGGTGCGTCTGTATTGTCCGCCGCAGCGGCGCGCCGTTCCGGGTTGTATTCCGCTCGGTCCGGTAGGGCGCGTCGCGCACCATTTGCGCGACGGGCGACGGATTATTCGCTTGCGCGGCAGGTTGTACGAGACCGTGGCTTATACGATGAGCCGCACCGGTATGAGGAAGTTTCTCGACCGCGCCCAGCCGATCTGCGCGCCGTTGGACGTTTTGTGGGCTTATTTCTGGCGTTTGGATCTTGCCAGTTACGTCGTCTCGGAATCGCTGGCGGTACCCTCGGGTGAAACGACGACCATGGTGTATTCGAGACGCGGCCGTGCCAAGGCGCCGTTTCTCCATCGCAAGGCCAGGCAGGTGGCGGCGCTTTGGCGCGCCACTTGGTGGCACCTGCGCGACTGGTTCGCGTATCACGTGTATATTTTCAGGCGGCGCGGCGAGTTTTATGATTGAGCGCCCGCCTGCGTCCGGTGATTCATTGTCGGAAATACGGCCGGCCGCGCGCGATGACCGGCGGTTGCCATGGTTGCGTATATAATCACGCCGGATACCGTAGCGGGGAACGTTCTTGCGGGCATTTATCATCAGTCTGGCGCGCTATCCCGAGCGCCGCCACAAAACCATCGCCGCGTACGCCGCCGCCGGCGTGCGCCTGGAAGTGTTCGAGGCGGTGGACGGCACCGAGAAAATCGTGTTTGAGGCCGGTGAGTCGGTTGCCTGCCGAAACGGGAGGGCGTGCCCGCACGTGTTCGTGTGGGCGACGCAACTAGGCTGCTACTTGTCGCATTACCGCCTGTTGCGTCGCGCCTACGAGGAGGGGCTGGAGCGCGTGCTGGTGTTCGAGGACGACTCCCACCCGTTGCCCGGTTTGCGGGCGGCGTTGGATGAGCTGGCCGCGTTGCCGGCCTCGTTCGAACTGGTGCGTTTGTATTGTCCGCCGCACCGGCGCGTTGTTCCGGGCTGTATTCCGCGCGGTCCGGTGGGGCGCGTCGCGCACCGTCTGCGCGACGGGCGGCGGATTATTCGCCTGCGCGGCATGTTGTACGGGACCGTGGCTTATATGATGAACCGTACCGGTATGAGGAAGTTTCTCGACCACGCTCAGCCGGTGCGTGCGCCGTTGGACGTTTCGTGGGCTTATTTCTGGCGTTTGGATCTTGCCAGTTACGTTGTCTCGGAATCGCTGGCGGGACACTCCGGTGAAACGACGAGCATGGTGCATGGGGAGGGTCACCAGGGGTTTGGTCGCCGCTCCGGCACGCGCGTCTTTTGGGAGAGGCAATTCTGGCATTTCCGCGACTGGTTTGCATACCACGCCTATGTGCTGCCCAGACTCGGTCAATTCCATGACTGAGGGCGAGGTTCATCGCCGCGGCGGCGGTTGTTCGTCGGCGCGCGCGTCGCGCCCGCCGCGGGGTGCGGCGACGAACAGCGTGACGTGACCCGCTACGTATTCATAACCGGCGGCGTCGTGTCGTCGCTCGGCAAGGGCCTGGGTTCGGCCGCCATCGGCGCGATTCTCGAGGCGCGCGGCTTTCGCGTCAGCCTGACCAAGCTGGATCCCTACATCAACGTGGATCCGGGCACGATGAGCCCGTACCAGCACGGCGAGGTCTTCGTCACCGCCGACGGCGCCGAGACCGATCTCGACATCGGCCACTACGAGCGTTTCGTGCGTTTTCGCGCCGGGCGCCACAACAACTATACCACCGGGCAGATCTACGAGCGCGTCATCCGCAAGGAGCGCGGCGGCGCTTATCTTGGCTCGACGGTGCAGGTGATCCCGCACGTAACCGACGAGATCAAGGCCGCGGTGCGCGCCGGCGCCGGCGACGCCGACGTGAGCCTGGTCGAGATCGGCGGCACCGTCGGCGATATCGAATCGCTGCCGTTTCTCGAGGCCATACGCCAGTTCGGTCTCGAGCACCGAGAGCACACCGCCTACGTGCACCTGACCCTGGTGCCGTATCTCGAGACCAGCGGCGAGATCAAGACCAAGCCGACGCAACATTCGGTCAAGGAGCTGCGCTCGATCGGTATCCAGCCCGACTTGCTGCTGTGCCGTTCGCGTCGCCCGCTGCCGCCGGGCGAGCGGCGTAAGATCGCGTTGTTCACGAACGTCGCCGAGGAGGCCGTCGTCTCGGCGGTGGATCTCGAGGACATCTACGAGATTCCACTGTGGCTGCACGAACAGGGCGTGGACGACATTCTCGTGCGCCGCCTGGGGCTGGCCGGCGGGCGCCCGGCGGCCCTAGACGAATGGCGCAAGGTGGTCGCGGCGCGGCGCGCGCCCGAGAGCAAGGTGCGCGTGGCGATGGTCGGCAAATACGTGGAGCTGGCCGACGCCTACAAGTCGGTCAACGAGGCGCTCGCGCACGCCGGACTCAAGACGCGCACGCGCGTCGAGATCGTCTATCTGGATTCCGACCGCCTCGACCCGGCGTCGTCGGACGGCGCCAACGGACTCGGCAACGTGGACGCTATCCTGGTTCCCGGCGGTTTCGGCCTGCGCGGGATCGAGGGCAAGATCCGCGCCGCCGGCTACGCCCGCGAGCGCGGGGTTCCGTATCTGGGCATCTGTCTGGGCATGCAGGTCGCGACCATCGAGTTCGCGCGCAACGCGGCGCACCTGGAAGCCGCCAACAGCACCGAGTTCGACTGCGCCACGCCGCACCCGGTCATCGCGCTGATTACCGAATGGCGCGATCGGTCGGGCGCGATCGAGCGGCGCGACGCCGACTCCGACCCGGGCGGAACGATGCGCCTGGGCGAGCAGGGTTGCCGCCTCGCCGCCGCCTCGGCCGCGCGCGCCGCATACGGCAAAGACGTCGTCCACGAGCGCCATCGCCACCGCTACGAATTCAACAACGCCTACGGCAAACGCCTGCGCGACGCCGGCCTGGTCATTGCCGGCACCTCGATGGACCGGAATCTGGTCGAGATTATCGAAGTCGGGGACCACCCGTGGTTCGTCGGCTGCCAGTTTCACCCCGAGTTCACGTCGACGCCGCGCGACGGGCATCCTCTTTTCATCGGCTTCGTCGGCGCGGCCAACGAATTTCGGCGACGGCGATGAGGTTGTGCGGTTGGGAGGTCGGCTGCGACCGCCCGTTTTTTCTGATCTCGGGCCCGTGCGTGATCGAGAGCGAGAAACTCGCGTTCGAGACCGCCGCCGCGCTCAAGGAGGTGACCGGCGAGATCGGAATTCCGTTTCTCTACAAGTCGTCGTTCGATAAGGCCAATCGCTCGTCGCACGACGGTTTCCGCGGCGTCGGTTTCGAGCGGGGATTGCGTATATTGGAGCGCGTCGGCAAAGACGTCGGCGTGCCGGTGCTGACCGACGTGCACGAAGACACGCCGCTGGACGAGGTGGCGCAGGTCGTCGACGTTTTGCAGACTCCCGCCTTTTTGTGCCGGCAGACGAACTTCATACAAAAGGTAGCGCGCGCCGGGCGTCCGGTGAACCTGAAGAAGGGGCAGTTCCTGTCGCCGTGGGAGATGAAAAACGTCGTCGCCAAGGCGCGCGCCGTCGGCAACCAACGGCTGATGGTCTGTGAAAGAGGCTGTAGTTTCGGCTACAATAACCTGGTGTCCGACATGCGCTCTTTGATCATCATGCGCGACGGCGGCTGTCCGGTCGTGTTCGACGCGACCCACTCGGTGCAGCTGCCCGGCGCGCGCGGCGGCGAGTCCGGCGGCCAGCGCGAGTTCGTGCCGGCGCTGGCGCGCGCCGCCGTCGGCGTCGGCGTCGCCGGTCTGTTCATGGAATCCCACCCCGTCCCCGAGCGCGCGTTGAGCGACGGCGCTACCGTCTGGCCTCTCGCCCGCATGCGTGAATTGCTGGAGCAATTAGCGGCACTCGACACCGTGGTCAAGGCGGCCTGAAACGGCGCGCCGCCGCGCTGATGGGCAGGATCACCGACGTTCGCGCGCGCGAGATTCTGGACTCGCGCGGCAACCCCACGGTCGAGGCCGAGGTCGCCGTGGCCGGCGTCGTCGGGCGCGCGTCGGTGCCGTCCGGCGCATCCACCGGCTCGCTCGAGGCGGTCGAATTGCGCGACCGGGACGACGCGCGATTTCACGGCCGCGGCGTATGCGGCGCGGTCGCCAACGTGCGCACCGAAATCCGCGACGCGCTGCTCGGCATGGACGTGCGCGAACAACGCGGCGTCGATCGCGCGATGATCGAGCTCGACGGTAGCGCCGACAAAAGCCGCCTCGGCGCGAACGCGACGCTGGCGGTGTCGCTGGCGGCGGCGCGCGCCGCGGCCATGGTCGAGGGCGTCGCGTTGTATCGCTATCTCGCCGACGGACGCGCGCCGCTGCTGCCGATGCCGATGATCAACATCTTAAACGGCGGTTCGCACGCGAGCAACAACGTCGACGTCCAGGAATTCATGATCGTGCCGATAGGCGGCGCCAACGTGCGCGAGACGATACGCGTCGGCGCCGAGATTTTTTATTCGTTGAACCGCGTGCTCGCCGAACGCGGTTTCAGCACCACCGTCGGCGACGAGGGCGGCGTCGCCCCGAACTTGGCCTCGAACGAGGCCGCGATCGAGATCATTCTCGAAGCCGTCGAGGCCGGCGGCTACCGCGCGGGGCGCGATATTTTTCTGGCGCTCGACGTCGCCGCTTCCGAATTGTTCGAGGGCGGCTTCTACAAATTGCCGTCGGATCAGCGCCATTACGACACCGCCGCTTTTCTCGATTGCCTCTCGCAGTGGGTCGAAAAATATCCGATATTGTCCATCGAGGACGGCATGGCCGAGGACGACTGGGACGGCTGGCGGGCGCTGACCGCAAAACTCGACGACAAGGTGCAGCTCGTCGGCGACGATTTGTTCGTGACCAACGTCGAGATCATCAGGAAGGGCATAGAGAAGGGCGTGGCCAACTCGGTGCTGATCAAGCCGAATCAGATCGGCACGCTGACCGAGACGCTGGCGGCGGTGGAGCTGGCGCGCGAGGCCGGCTACAACTGCGTGATGTCGCACCGCTCGGGCGAGACCGAGGACGTTACCATAGCCGATCTTGCGGTCGCCGCCGGCGTCGGCCAGATCAAGACCGGTTCGCTGTGCCGCACCGACCGCGTCGCCAAGTACAACCAGTTGATGCGCATCGAGGAGGAACTGGGCGCCGACGCCGGCTTCGCCGGAAGCGGCGTTTTCGAGAGGTTTCTGTCGTCGCGCCGCCCGTGATCCGCCCGCATGCCGCGCGCAACCGTCGAACAACTGCTAGCCGACGTCCGCGCCGGGCGCATGGTCGTCATCGTCGACGACGAGGGCCGCGAGAACGAGGGCGATCTGGTCATGGCGGCGAGTCTGGCGACGCCGCGCGACGTCAATTTCATGGTCACCCACGGGCGCGGGCTGCTGTGCCTGACGCTTACGCGCGAGCGCTGTGAGCGCCTGCGGCTGCCGCTGATGGTGCGCGGCACCGACGACCGTCTGGCGACCAATTTCACGGTTTCGATAGAGGCCGCCGAAGGCGTCAGCACCGGCATCTCGGCGCACGACCGCGCGCACACGATACGCACCGCCGCCGACCCCGCCGTCGGCCCCGAGGGCATCGTGCAGCCGGGGCACGTGTTCCCGCTGATGGCGCAGCCGGGCGGCGTGCTGACGCGCGCCGGGCACACCGAGGCCGGATGCGACCTGGCGCGGCTCGCCGGCGTGTCCGAGCCGGCCGCGGTCATCGTCGAGATTCTGAACGAGGACGGCTCGATGGCGCGCCTTGCCGACCTCGAGGTCTTCGCAAAGCGCCATGGCCTGAAGATCGGCACGGTCGAGGATCTGATTCGCTACCGCGTCGCGCGCGAGCGCACCGTGACCGCGGGCACGGTCGCGCCGGTTGTGACGCGCTACGGCGATTTCATGCTCCACGCCTACGAGGATCTGGTGCACGGCGTCGTGCACCTGGCCCTGGTCAAGGGCGAGATACGCCGGTCGCAGCCGGTGCTGGTGCGGGTGCACGTCGAAAACGTGTTGCGCGACGCGCTCGGCGTGGATACCGGAAGCGGCTGGAGCCTGGGCGACGCGCTGCAACGGATCTCGCGCGAGGGCCGCGGCGTCGCCGTCGTTTTGCGCCGCCCCGAGAACGAACGCGAGTTGCGCGCGTGGCTCGCCGCCGTCGGCGGTGGCGGGACGCCGCGCGCCGATCCCAACGTGCCCGGCGAACGCTGGACGCTCGGCGTCGGCGGACAGATATTGAGCGACTTGGGCGTCGGCAAAATGCGCCTGATGAGCTCGCCGCAGCGCTTCCACGCCTTGGGCGGTTTCGGTTTGTCCATCGAGGACTACGTCGGTGCTTAAAGCGCGTCGCATCGAGGGCAAGACAAACGGGCGCGGTCTGCGTTTCGGCGTCGTCGCCTCGCGCTACAACGACGACGTGGTCGAGCGTCTGATCGAGGGCGCGCTGCGCGCGTTGCGCGAGCACGACGTGCGCCGCGTCGACGTCGTGCGCGTGCCCGGCGCGTTCGAGATTCCGCTGGCCGCGCGCTGCCTTGTCGCGCAAGAACCGAAACTATGCGACGCGCTGGTCGCCGTCGGTTGCGTCATACGCGGACGGACGCCGCATTTTGATCACGTCGTCGGCGAATGCAGCCGTGGTATCGCGCGCTTGACGTCGCGCACCGGCGTTCCGATAGGCTTCGGCGTGCTCGCCGTGGACAACAAGGCCGTGGCGCTGGCGCGCTGCCGGGACGACGCCAGAAACCGCGGCTACGAGGCCGCGTCGGCCGCGCTGACGATGGCCAATCTGGTGCGCGGGCTTGATGAGATACGTATGTATGCACAGTCACAGCCGTCTCGTCCCGCGCCCGGGCAGTGGCTTGACGTCACCTGGGACAAATGAGCAAGTCCGCGCCCGGGCGCGTCCCGTTTTACGCCCGCAGCCGTGCGCGACGGCTTGCGATCCAGGCGGTCTATCAGTGGCAGATGACCGGCCAGGACGTCGCCGATATCGAGGGCCAATTCGCGCGCGACGACGACTACGCCAAGGCCGACGCCGGATACTTTAAGGAATTGCTGCACGCCGCCGTCGCCAAAAGCGCGGACGGCGACCTCGAACAGTGCATGGATATGGCGCTCGAGGACGTGGATCCGATAGAGCGCGCGATCCTGCGCAACGCCGGCTACGAGGTTCTGCGCCGCGACGACGTGGACGCCGCCGTCGTCATCACCGAGGCCGTGCGTCTGGCGAAGAAGTACGGCGCCGAACGGGGCTACCGCTTTGTCAACGGCGTTCTCGACCGTCTTGCAAAACGCTGCCGCGGCGACGGATTGGACGAGGACGCGCTGATCAGAAAATACTGGGTGCGCGCGCTTGGGCGGGCCGGCGCGTGCGGCGTCGTCGTCGGTATCGGCGACGACGCCGCGGTGTTGGAGCGGCCCGCCGGGCGGCTCGTGGTCACGACCGACGCACTGGTCGCCGGCACCCATTTCGACGCCGACGCCGACGCCGGAGACGTCGGTCACAAGGCGCTCGCGGTCAACCTGAGCGACCTGGCCGCGATGGGCGCCGAGCCGCGTTGGGCGTTGTTGGTGTTGACGTTGCCGCGCGCCGACGAAGAGTGGGTTATGCGGTTTGGCGAGGGGTTTTTCGGCTTGGCCGCGCGCCACCGGGTCGCGCTGGTCGGCGGCGATACCGCGCGCGGGCCGCTGTCGGTCGCGGTGCAGTTGATCGGAGTCGCCGGCGACGGATATATGTCCCGCGCCGGCGCGCGCGCCGGCGACGGAGTCTATCTGACCGGCGTGGTCGGCGACGCCGGTCTGGCCGCGCGTCGCGCCGAACGCCTCAATCGCTGCGGCGCCGGCGCCGTCGACGCCTGCCGCGAAAGACGGCGGCGCCCGCCGGCGCGCGTTGCGCAAGGCAGGCACGTCGCGCAATACGCGAGCGCCGCGATTGACGTGTCGGACGGCCTGCTGAAAGACCTGTCGCGGCTGCTCGCGGCCTCCGGCGTCGGCGCCGAAGTGGCGCTCGACGGCGTGCCGGTCTCGCGGTGGTTTCGGCGTTGCTGCCCCGATGCCGCCGACTGGTTGTCGGTGCTGACCTACGGCGAGGACTACGAGCTGCTGTTCACGATGGACGACGCGCATCTGTCCGATCTCGAAAACGCGCTCGGCGAATGCGGCGTCGCCCGTATCGGCCGCGTCACCGGGGACACCGCTTTGCGCTGCACCTGGCAGGATGCGGAACTGGCCCTGCCGCGCTCGCTCGGCTACGACCACTTTCGATGATCCGGCGAAGGAAAAGGGAGAGACGCGAGCACCTAATGTTGGTATTTTCGCTCCCAGCTGCCTATTTCCTCGACTAACTCGTCCTCGTCCCAACCCTCCATGCGGTGTTCGACGACGACGCTGGCGGCGATGCCGCCGCGCACGTTGAACTCGGCGGTCAGGCGCATGAAGCGCGGCTTCAGCAACGCACACAAGTCGTCGAGAATTTCGTTGCTGACGGCTTCGTGGAAAGCGCCCTTGTTTCTATAGCTCCAGATGTAATTCTTGAGGCTTTTCAACTCGACGCACAGGCGGTCGGGTACGTAGGCGATGAACAGCTGCGCGAAGTCGGGCTGGCCGGTGAGCGGACACAGGCAGGTGAACTCCGGCACCTCGAAATGGATGGTATAATCCCTTCCGGGTTCCGGATTTCGGAAAGTCTCCAGATTTTTATTCACGTGGCCGGGCACAGTCACACCTTTGATTGCCGCAATGGCTGATTGTAAGGCAATTCTTGCGGCCATTCCAACGGCCATTCTAACGACTATCCCGACGCGGCGCGGACGGTGAAACTCAGCAGGATCAAACTGGTAGGCTTCAAGTCCTTCGCCGACCCCGTCGTGATCGACATCGAAGGCAGCATGACCGGCATCGTCGGCCCGAACGGCTGTGGCAAATCGAACATCGTCGACGCGGTACGCTGGGTCATGGGGCACACCGCGAAGAACATCCGCGGCACCAACCTCCAGGACGTGATCTTCAGCGGCACGCGCGCGCGCAAGCCGCTCGGACAGGCGTCGGTCGAGCTGGTTTTCGACAACGCGGGCGGCGCTCTCGGCGGCCAGTACTCCGCCTACGGCGAGATCTCGGTCAGGCGCGTCGCCGGCCGCAGCCACGAATCCAGGTACTTCATCAACAACGCGCGCTGCCGCCGCCGCGACGTCGCCGATCTGTTCTTCGGCACCGGCCTCGGCGGACACGGCTACGCCCTCATTCAGCAGGGCATGATTGCGCGCGTCATCGAGGCCAGGCCCGAGGAAATGCGCCTCTACCTGGAGGAGGCCGCCGGCGTGTCGCAATACCATGAGCGTCGCCGCGACACCGAGACGCGCATGCGCCATACCCGTGAAAACCTGGAGCGCGTACTCGACGTACGTGACGAAGTCGCAAAGCAGGCAGACAAGCTCAAGCGCCAAGCGCGCAGTGCCGAGCGCTTCAGCGAACTGAAACGGCGCCGGGAAGTGCTCGCTGCGCAGCTGGCACTGCTCGAATTGCGGGAGCACGAGCGCGAGCGCGCGGCCTGTGATCTGCGCGTGTCGGAAGTGCGCGTGCGACTCGATGCCAACCAGGCCGATCTACGGAGCGTCGAGGCCGACGTCGAGAAATCGCGCGCGGCGTTCGACGGGCACAACCGCTCGCTGAACGACGCGCGCGAGCGTTTTTATCGGCTGAACGCCGAGGTCGCGGGCGCCGAGCGGGACATCGCCGATCGCAAAAAAAGCGCCGAACAAATTCGCCGAGAAGATGCCGCGATCGCGGGCGACGTAGAAAAATGCACGATGCGCATTGCCGAGCAGGAGGCGCGCCTTGCCGAGAACCAGGCCGCGTCGGAGAAATCCCGGGTGAAGATCGCCGCCGCGCGCGCCGACGTCGAGCGCCGCGAGCACGAGCTGGAAGAAGCGGAGCGGCGGCTGGCGCGTACCGGGCAGGAATGGGAACGTCACCACGGCGAAGCCGGACGGCTGCTCGAGGCGTCCGAGGTCGGGCGCGTCAAGATCGAGTACAGCGACAAGGAGCTCGAGGAAATCGAGCGCGACGAGCGCCGGATCGTCGAACGCAAAGCGGCGCTGGAGCAGGCGGCCACCGAGGCGCGTCTGACGAAGCTGCGGCAGACCCATGCCGAGTGCGAGCGGGTGGCGGCGGCGCGCGAGCGCGAGCACGATGAACTGGCCGGCGCGCTTGCGGCTATGCGCGAGCACCAGCACCGACTCCAGGTTCGGCTGCACGACGAGCGGGTCGGGTTGCAGCACCTGCGCGGGCGCCTGGCGTCGCTCGAGGCGTTGCAGCAGGCCGGCCTCGGGCGCGACCGCGAGGCTTTTGCCGAATGGCGCGAGCGCCATGGTTTGCACGATGCGGCGCAGATGGCGGCCGCGATCGAGGTTGCAGACGGCTGGGAGACGGCGGTCGAGCTGGTGTTGGACGCGCTGCTCGAAGGCATCGAGGTGGGCTCGCTCGAGGACTATGCCGGCCGCGTCGGGCAGCTTGCGTACGGACGGCTGGCGCTGTTTGAGCGCGGCACCGGCGCGCGCGCGGGCGCCGTTCCGTCGCGGCCGACGCTTGCGGACAAGGTGCGCGCCTGCGGCGGCGTCTCGGCGTTGTTGCGTAGCGTATATCCGGTGAACGATCTCGAGCAGGCGTTGAGCGAGAGAGCGGGGCTGGCCGACCACGAGTCGTTGATCACCCGCGACGGTATCTGGGTCGGACGCCACTGGATGCGTTTGCGCAAGAATGACGACCGCGACGACGCCGGGCGGGGCGGTCTGCTGGTGCGCCGCAAGATCATCGAGCGGCTGGCGGCGGAGGTCGAGGAGACGGAGAACAAGGCGTCGCGTATGCAGCGCGAGTCGGAACGGGTGCGGCGGCGGCTGGCCGAGTCCGAGGCGCGCTTTCAGGAGGTGCAGCGCGAGCGCGCCGTATTGCTGAAACAGGTCGCCGAGAGCGGCGCCGACGTGCGCCAGTGCGAGATGAAACTGCGCCATGCGCGCGAGCTGTCGGAGGAACTCGACGAGGCCGCGCGGCAGTTGGCGCAACGCCGGGAGACGGCGGCGCGGCGGCGCGAGGAGTTGCTGCGCACGCACCGGGAGGCGCTGTCGTCGGCGTCGGCGCACGACGCGAAGCATGCCGACCTGCAACGCCGGCGCGCCGCCGGCGAACAACGGACGGCGGAAATCAAGGACGCGCTGCGCGAGGCCCGGCAGGCCTTGCAGCGGCTCGAAATCGAGCGCCAGTCGTTGACCGCGGGTCTCGTCGGCGTGCGTGAAAACGTCGCCCAGGCGCGGCAGCAGAAAGATGATCTGGAGCGGCGCGCCGAGGCGCTGCGGCGCGTCATCGCCGACTCGCGGGATCCGATCGAGGGCAGACACCGGGACCTGGAAACGCTGGTGAGAGAGCGCGTCGACTGCGAGCGCGTGGTAAACGACGAAAATGAGAAGCTGGAGAGCGCGCAGGCACGAATACGCGAGTTGGACGGCCGCCACAAGGCGCTCGAGGAGACGCGCGAGGAATTGCGGCAGCGCCACGAACGGGCACGGATGGAATGGCAGGCCAGCAGTGTACGTTGCGAGGACGGGAACCGGAAGATCGAGGAATGTCGGTGGACGCGCGACGAGCTGGAGCGCGACCTTGACCAGGACCTGGATGTCGCCGCCTGCCGCGAGCGGGCCGAGGCGGTGGAGCGGCGCATCCGGCGCCTGGGCGCGATCAACCTGGCGGCCGCCGAGGAGTTCGCCGAACTCAGCGAGCGCAAGGACTACCTCGACTCGCAGCACGCCGACCTGAGCGCGGCCCTGGCCACGCTGGGCGAGGCGATCGCGCGCATAGACCGCGAAAGCCGCGAGAAGTTCAAGGACACGTTCGAGAGCGTCAACCACCGGCTCGACGACGTCTTTGCGCGCCTGTTCGGAGGCGGCCAGGCCTATTTGCAACTGAACGAGAATGACTGGCTCAGGGGCGGCGTTTCGGTCATGGTACGTCCGCCCGGCAAGCGCCTGTCCTCGATCAGCCTGCTGTCGGGCGGCGAGAAGGCGCTGGCGGCGCTGGCCGTCGTGTTCTCGATCTTTGGTCTGAAGCCGGCGCCGTTTTGCGTGCTCGACGAGGTGGATGCGCCGCTCGACGAGAACAACGTGTCGCGGTTTTGCGAGCTGCTGAGCGAGATGAAGGATAGAGTGCAGTTCATCGTCATCACGCACAACCGTCTGACGATGGAGAGCATGGGCCGCCTGATCGGCGTGACCATGGGCGAGCCGGGGGTTTCGCGGCTGGTCTCGGTCGACGTCGAGGAAGCCGCGCGCATGGCCGGGTGATGTCCGAACTGCGCTGGATATTGCTGCTGATCGGCGCGTTGATAGTCGCCGGAGTCTATGCGTACACCCGCTACCAGCGCCACGTGCGCGACGAAGCCGGCTTCGGCGAGCGCCGCGTGGCGCGCGACGTGCTGGAGACCGCGACCGGCGAGGAGGCGCTTTTGACCGACCCCGGCGACGTGCCGGATCTGGGCGATCTGCCGGCGATAGATCTCGGGCGCGACGGCGACGGCGCCGCGCCGCCGCGGCCGAGCGAGGATCTCCTGGTTATGCACGTGTGCGCGGGCGAGGGGCAGACCTGGAGCGGGGCGGCGGTTGTCAAGGCCGCCGAGGCCGTCGGCCTGCGGCGCACCGACAAGGATATTTTTCGGTATTTTCTGGCCGGGGAGCACGCCTTGTTTTACGTCGCCGACATGTTCAAGCCGGGTGTCTTCGACTGGCGGCGTATGGACAAGTTCCAGACGCGCGGTCTGAGCCTGTTCATGCGCCTGCCGGCCACGTGTCCCGCGACCGAGGCCCTGAAGGCGATGTTGGGTTGTGCCGGCGGACTGACCGAGACGCTGGGCGGCGACCTGCTCGACGCCGAGCGCCGCCCGTTGAGCGAGGAGGCGCTTGCCCGAATGCGCGCGCTGTGCGAGGCGCACGACGAGGCGCGCGGGGAAGCGGGCGAGCCGCGGGCGTAACGCCGGTGGCCGCGTCTTTGGCCAAGCGCGCCGCGCGACTTCGCCGCCAAATCGAAGACCATAACCGCCGCTATTACGTGCTGAGCGATCCGAGCGTGTCGGACGCCGACTACGACCGCCTGTTTCGTGAACTCGAACGGATCGAGCGCGACCATCCCGAACTGGTGGTCGCGTCGTCGCCGACGCAGCGCGTCGGTGCCGCGCCGCAAACCCATTTCGCGCCGGTCGCGCACGCGACGCCGATGCTGTCGCTCGAGAACGCGCTCGATCACGGCGACATGAAAAATTTTGACGAGCGTATGCGCGAGCGTCTGGGGCGCGACGCAGTGGAATACAGCGCCGAGCCGAAGATAGACGGCGTCGCCGTCAGCCTGCTCTATCGTGCCGGCGAGCTGGCACGCGCCGCGACCCGCGGCGACGGTGCGACCGGCGAGGACGTCACCGCGAACGTGCGCACGATACACGCGGTGCCGCTGCGCCTGACCGTGGACGACGCGCCGCCCGCGCTGGAGGTGCGCGGCGAGATCTACATGAGCAAAAAAGGCTTCGCGGCGTTCAACGCCGACGCCGAACGGCGCGGCGAAAAGACCTTCGTCAATCCGCGCAACGCGACGTCGGGCAGTCTGCGCCAGCTCGACCCGGCAATCGCCGCCGCCAGGCCGCTTGCGTTCTTCTGCTATGGCGCCGAGCGTGCCGCCGAAGACGGCGGCGGCGCGCCGTTGCCGGAGTTGCACAGCGAGGTATTGGAACGGCTTCGGGACTGGGGTCTGCCGGTCTGTCCGCACGCCGACGTGGTGCGCGGGCTTGGGGAATGTCTCGCCTACCATCGGCGTATGATCGAATTGCGCGAAGTGCTCGACTATGAAATAGACGGCGTCGTGTACAAGGTCAACCGCATCGCGGAGCAGCGCGCGCTCGGCGTGCGTTCGCGTTCGCCGCGCTGGAGCATCGCCTACAAGTTTCCGGCCGAGGAGCGCACGACGGTCGTCAAAGCCATCGAGTTTCAGGTCGGGCGCACCGGCGCGCTGACGCCGGTGGCGCGGCTCGATCCGGTCGTGGTCGGCGGCGTCACCGTCAGCAACACCAGCCTGCACAACGTGGACGAAATCAGGCGCAAGGACGTGCGCGTCGGCGACACCGTCGTCGTGCGTCGCGCCGGCGACGTCATTCCGCAGGTGGTCGGGGTGGTCGCGGATCGCAGGCCGGAGAAGACCAGGAAAATCGCAACGCCGAGAAAGTGTCCGGTGTGCGGAGGCAAGGTCGCGCGCGCGGAGGGAGAGGTCGCGGCGCGTTGCATAGAGAGCCTGAGCTGCCCGGCGCAGCGCAAGGAGGCGATCCGGCATTTCGCGTCGCGCTTGGCGATGGACATCGAGGGCCTGGGCGAGAAGCTGATCGATCAACTGGTCGAGGGTGGCCACGTGAAGGACGTCTCCGACCTGTACTCGCTGGACGCAAAGGTGCTCGCCGAACTGGAGAGAATGGGCGACAAGAGCGCGCAAAACCTGGTGACCTCGATAGACAAAAGCCGCACCGTCAGTCTCGAACGTTTCTTGTACGCGCTCGGCATCCGCGAGGTCGGCGAGGCGATGGCGCTCGCGCTCGCACGGCGCTTTGGCGAACTCGGGCGCCTGATGGAAGCCGACGAGGAGGCGCTGACCGACGTGCGCGACGTCGGCGAGGTCGCC
Source organism: Candidatus Oxydemutator sp. (assembly GCA_965203445.1). GTDB lineage: Bacteria > Pseudomonadota > Gammaproteobacteria > Poriferisulfidales > Oxydemutatoraceae > Oxydemutator. Next base: position 2,116,570 of record OZ241883.1, on the reverse strand, counting down.
GCCTCGCGCCTGTGCGCGTTCTTCGGCGATGATCGCAATCGCGAGATCATTGCGCGCCTGCAAGCGAACGGCGTGCGCGTGCAAAAGACCGAGGTAACCGACGAACCCGGTGCGCTGTCCGGCCGCACCTACGTCTTGACCGGCACCTTGTCCATCCCGCGCAAGGAGGCCAAAAAGCGCCTGCAAGCCCTCGGCGCAAAAGTAACCGGCACCGTCACACCGAAGACCACGGCTCTGATAGCGGGCGACAACCCCGGCAGCAAACTGGCAAAGGCCGAGGGGTTGGGGGTGGAAGTGTTCGATGAGAAGAGGTTTGCGGAGCTGGTCGGGGAGCGTGCGTCATAGTCGGGAGCAAAGCTCCTGCCGGAGAGTAACCCCTATACAATATTACAGACGGGAGAAATTATGGCCGACACGAATATTCCTGCGGTAACTATCAGACGTTTCGATGATTTGTGCGGTTTCAACGATGCGTTATTCACGTATATGGAACGCTGGGGTTTGGGGAACGTCACCCCGTGACTAGCCATCCAAAAACAACTACCCCATTTGTCCAGAATGTGGTGGCCCCGTACAGGTTCACGTGCTGCTGGTTGCGTGGTGCGCCAAGCGCGGGGTGAGATGTCCCGGGGAGCGCACGATAGGCCGCCTGATAGCGGATGCCCCGGACAAGATGCGCAAGGTGGCGGTTCGCCTGGACAGTCGCGGTCGGCGCAAGGAGTTCAAGCGCCGACCGCGCCAGCGCTTGGGCAAAGACTTCCATGCCGGGCATGCAGGCCATTGCGTGGCGGTTGATACGATAGTGCGCTTCGTGAGAAACAGTCGCCGCCATATCTTCACGGCGACGGATCACAGCAGTCGCTTTGCGTTGGCGTTGGCCAGTCGCCGCGCCAGCAGTCGCGACGCGGCGTGTTTCATGCGCCTGGTGTGCGAAGTGTTTCCGGGGCGCATCGAGAAAGTGCTGACGGACAACGGCAGCGAGTATCAGGGAGAGTTCGACGAATACCTGAAGCGTGCGGGTATAGAACACTGTTACACTTACCCGCGTTGTCCGAAGATGAACGCATTATGCGAGCGCTTCAACAGAACCGTGCAGGAGGAGTTCGTGGACTACCGGGAAGACAGATTATTTGATGATCTGTATGCTTTCAACGATGCGTTGTTCAGGTATCTGGAACGCTACAACGGCGAGCGCCCGCACCGGAGCCTGGGGAATATCACCCCGTGCCAAGCCATCCAAAAACAACTACCTCATTTGTCCAGAATGTGGTGGCCTCATACACGCGCTTGATTCGCCGTGGTTTCACGTTTATAGTGGGTGCGCCGAAGCCATGGACGGCACTGCACCCACGTGCTGGCACAGCTGCAACTGCTGCTGCCGTGGGCGCGCCGAAGCCATGGACGGCACGGCACTGCACCGAAGAGTCTGATGAGGCCTGCCGACGAAGCCACCGACGAGGATTTCGACCAGAGCCGGGAAATTTTCGCGGGCATCGTAGCCCGCTATTACGGCGATTCCGATTTCAGGGCACGGCTCGACGCCGATCCGACGCGGGTGCTGCGCGAGGAAGGACTGGAGATTCCCGACGGCGTCGTGGTCAAGCTGCTGTTCAACACCGACGAAGTGCTGAACATAGTGTTGCCGCGCGTGGGCGACAAGCCCGCGCGCAAACCGGGGCGGTAGCCCTCGCCGGCGTCCGCTTGCGAGGGCTTTGCCCGCGCGAGCGGACGCTTACACCAGTGCGCCGCTCAGAACGGCAGGCCGTGCCCCATGCCGCCGCCGACCATGCACATCAGCATCGGGATGGATAGCAGCGTGTTGGTGCGCGACGCCATCAGCGCGATTTTCTTGGCTTTGGCTTTCTCCTCGTCGCTCGCCTCGACGCCGCCCAGCCCAAGAATTTTCTTCTGGTTCGGCCAGATCAGCCCCCACACGTTGAACAGCATGATCGTGCCGAGCCACGCGCCGGTGCCGATGATCACGATCTCCGACGGATAGGCGCCGGGGCTGAAGATGCTGGCGAAGGCGTCGGTGAAGCTGCCGGGACCCAATACGATCTCGAGCGCGGCGGCGCCGGTCAGCCACGTCAGCAGCGCCGCGTAGCGGAACCACGCCAGCGCGCGCGGCGCCACGTAGCGGTTGATGGCGGCCGGGCCGGGCCCGTCCTTGTCGCCGGCGGCTTCGGCGACCGCCGGCACCTGCACGAAGTTGAAATAGTAAAGCAACCCTATCCAGATAATGCCGACGAACACGTGCAGCCATACGATGATTGATCCCATTATTATGTCCATGTCAATTCCTCCTGCTCAAAGAATGTAGCTGATGATTATTGCTACAATAAAACCGCTCACGATGGTGCCGGTTACCGAGTTCAATGGATTCATGCTGTTTTCCTCCGTGGTTGTTCGACTCGCGGTCGGCGCGTCAAAGCGTTGGTTATCCCGTTGATCATCCTATTACAGATGGGGCTTTTTTGAAAGCGGCAGGGCGATGGAGCCTATAGCTTTGGGCCTGTTCGCAAGCCGCGCCGCGGCCGTATGCGAGGAAATGGGGGCGCACCTGCGGCGCACCGCGTTTTCGATGAACATACGCGACCGTCGCGACTACTCCTGCGCGGTGTTCGATGCCGGCGGGCGCCTGCTGGCGCAGGCCGCCGACGTGCCGGTGCATCTCGGCAGCATGGCCTACGCGCTGCGCGACGTGGTCGGAGGCTTTCGCTGGCGCGTTGGTGATATGGTCGTGTTCAACGATCCCGCCTGCGGTGGCACCCATCTGCCCGACGTGACGTTAGTGGCGCCGTTTTTCCGCGAGCGCGAACTGCTCGGCTTCGTCGCCAACCGCGCCCACCACGCCGACATCGGCGCGAAGGCGCCGGGGAGCATGCCGTTGTCGTCGGCGCTCGAAGAAGAAGGGCTGTTGATCCCGCCGCGTCTGATCATGCACGCGGGCGAGGCGGACGAGGAGATGCTGGCTTCGTTCGTTTCCGCCTCGTGCGATCCGGATGCCGAATACGGCGACTACATGGCGCAGATCGGTGCCAACCGTGCCGGTCTTGTACGTCTCGGGGAATTGGTCGAGCGCATCGGAAGCGACGCCTGGCTTGAGGCGCGCGACGAATTGAATGCCTACGGTTCGCGCCTGGCGCGCGCGTTTTTTGCCGAGATACCGGACGGCGAGTATGCCTTCGGCGACGTCATGGACGACGACGGTTTCGGCGCGACCGATATTGCGATACACGTGCGTGTGCGCGTGTGCGCGCCGCATATCGAAGTGGACTTCGCCGGGACTTCGCCGCAGGTGCGCGGCAATATCAACTGCCCGGTCGCGGTGACCGCATCGGCGGTGTATTACGTGTTCCGCTGCCTGCTGCCGGATTATGCGCCGACCTGCGAGGGAGTGTTCCAGGCGATCACGCTGAAAGTGCCCGAAGGCTCGCTGCTGAACGCCGCGCCCGGCCGCGGCGTCGCCGCCGGCAACACCGAGACAAGCATGCGCGTCGTGGATTGCGTGCTCGGCGCGCTCGCGCGTGCGCTGCCAAAGCGTTGTCCGGCCGCCGGCCAGGGCACGATGAACAGCGTCGCGTTCGGAGACGCCGCCGCCGGCTGGTCGTATTACGAGACGCTTGGCGGCGGTCTCGGCGCCGGCCGCGATTACGACGGCCAGAGCGCGGCCCACAGCCATATGACCAACACGCTGAACACGCCCGCCGAATTGTTAGAGATGGCCTATCCGCTGCGCGTGCGCCGCTACGCGATCCGCCGTGGGTCGGGCGGTGCCGGGCGTCGTCAGGGCGGCTGCGGCGTGGTGCGCGAATACGAATTTCTGGCGCCGGCCCAGGTCACGCTGCTGACCGACCGCCGCCGCCACGCCCCGTGGGGCCTGGGCGGCAAGCCCGGCGTCGCCGGTCGCAACGCGCTCAACGGCAGGGAATTGCCAGGCAAAACCTCGTTTTTTGCAACCCCAGGCGACCGTCTGCAAATAGAAACCCCCGGCGGCGGCGGATGGGGAGAACTGTTAGCCCAAAGCAGTAATGTTCTATTCTCCGAAGCACAAACGTCCTGATTGGACACAATGCGGCATTGCGACAGCCCTTGCGGGAGGTGCCATGAATCAGGAGAAGTGGACTATGTCGCACAAGGCTTTGGCAGCGAGACGTTGTGGCATTGGATGATAGAGGATGGCCTGTGGAAAAAGCGTCGTCGCCGCGCGCCGCGTGTGCATCCGCCACGTCCCAGACGCCGGCACTTCGGGTAATGGATATAGGTAGCATGCACGAACGGCTGCATGGCCTACGTGGCCGTCTTGCCGGTCGAGTTCGACGCGGTTTTTTCGCACGCGATAATGGAAAAGACCGCGTCTCTTGCGATGCGCCACGACTTGAGCGTGTATAACGCCGTTTATCTGGAACTGGCGACGCGCCGCTCGCTGCCGCTGGCCACGCTGGATCGCGCCTTGGCGAACGCCGCGCGCGCCGAGCACATCAGCGTGTTGCCCGCGGCCGTCTCTCGGTAGCGTTCAGACGAGCAACTTCCACGACAGCGGGGTTCCGCGCGCGACGTCGCAGGCGGCGCTCCTGCCCAACACTTCGTCCAAGTGTTTCGGCGCCAGGCCGCGCCCGGGGCGGATGCTGCGCACGTTGTCCGCCGTAAGCGTCTCGCCGGCGCGCACGTCCTTCACCGCATAGAGCGAACGGCGGAATTGCAGCGCGTCGCGCTCGCCGGTTTTCACCCCGTAGGCGACCTTGCCGGCGCACTCCCACGCGGTTTTTACGCCGCGGCACAGTTTTTTCAGGGCCGCCGGCTCCAACGAGAAACTGTCGTCCGGGCCGCCGTCGTCGCGGCTCAGCGTGAAGTGTTTCTCGATGATGCTGGCGCCGAGGGCCGCGGCGGCGATTGCAGTGGCGTCGTCCGTAGTGTGGTCGGACAGGCCGACGGGAACGTCGAAGCGCCGCGCCATGTCGGCGATGACGCCGAGGCTGTAGTCGTCGGGGGCCGCGGGGTAGGCGCTTACGCAGTGCAGCAGCGCGAGTTCGCGGCACCCGGCGGCGCGCGCGGCGGCCACCGCCTCCTCGATCTCGCCGAAATCGGAGGCGCCGGTCGACAGGATCAGCGGCTTGCCGGTGGCCGCGGCGCGACCGATCAGCGCCACGTCGCCCAGCTCGAACGACGCGATCTTGTAGGCCGGAACCGCAAGCCGCTCCAGATACTCCACGGCGCTTGCGTCGAACGGCGAACTGAACGCGGTCAGCCCCAGTTCGCGCGCGCGCGCAAACAGCGGCTCGTGCCATTCCCACGGCATCTGCGCCCACGTGTATAGTTCGTAGAGCGATTTGCCGCTCCACAATCCGCCGGCCTGAAAATCCGGCGCGTCGCAATCTATGGTCATCGTGTCGGCGCGGTAGGTCTGCAACTTGACCGCCTCGGCCCCGGCCTCGGCGGCCACCTCGACCAGCCGCAGCGCCCGCTCCAGGCTGCCGTTGTGGTTCGCCGACAACTCGGCGACGACGTACGGAGGATGGCCACAGCCAATCCGACGCTGATTGATGGCAATGGAATGCACGTTGCTCTCGGGGCGACCTTAAAAGCGGCTTGGGGGCGCCCCGCCTTGGGACAGCCTTCAGCAAATTATACTCCAGCCCATCAACATGGCACCAGGCAAGGAGCCGCCACCATCGGCCTGATGCTGATGGAAGGCAGGGGGGTGCGTTTGTCTAAAATGTATTGGCCCTATACAAAGATTTGACAGAACACAATAAGTGTCGTATTCTTAACACACCTCGCCCACAAGCGAACAGATTACCAACCCCTCGGCCCGTTTCGGCGGGCCCCGGGGCTTTTCGTATGTAGGGTATGGCCTCGCTACTATCCTTCCGATGAAAGTTGATGCGAGGCGGCAATAATGAAGAAAACAGCTTTGCTGATAGATGGCGCTTATTTGAGGGCGGTTGCGACAAAACACCATGGATTTGATTCTGAAGATTATACGGCTGATTTTATAGAGAAGTTTGCGCTGAAGTGCTTTGACAAAGAAGAGGAAGAATTATTCCGCATTTTTTATTACGACTGCTTGCCGAATAAGAAATCACAACGCTATCCAGTCTCTGGGCGTGACTATGTGTCCACGACAAAAGCACTCTGGCAAGATGATCTTCCCCGCAAAAAGTACTTTGCCGTTCGTCTTGGCGGTGCGGTGCACTTTCGGGGCTGGAGGCGAACCAGATGGGATCAGCAGAAGCCCCTCGGCGATAGTGATTACAAACCGAACTATGAGCAAAAGGGAGTTGATATGCAGATTGGGCTCGACATAGCTACTTTTTCATACGAAAGGACCGTGGAACGGATCATTCTGGTCACAGGGGATACGGATTTTATTCCTGCAATGAAGATGGCGCGCCGGTCCGGGCTTCAGGTGGTTCTCGTCCAATTGGTGCAACTTTCCCGTGTATGGGGGCTTCTACCGCATACGGATATTTTGCGCAAGGTTTCATTGCCGAATAAAGAAACGTGAGTCGAAGTTCTTTTCTCAAAGCAAATGAACTATGAACTTGTCTCAAAATTGCCTGATAATGAAACCCTCTCCCTCTGGGAGAGGGTGGCCGAAGGCCGGGTGAGGGAAAAGAGGGTTGCTATTGTTCTCATCCGGGTCCTCACCCCAACCCTCTCCCAGAGGGAGAGGGAGAATCACTGTATGATTATCAGCAGGTCTCTGGTTTTAAGATAGGTTCATGATTGATTGCATGGTGCGATTGAGCGACGAGCAATGGGAACGCATACGCAAACACCTCCCGGAAGAAAACATCCCGCCGGACCGGGCCGGCCGCAAGCCAGTGCCGACAAAAAAGGTTCTCGAAGGCGTCCTGTGGATACTCAACACGGGTGCGCAATGGAAAATGCTGCCGCAATGCTATCCGAATTACAAAGCAGTGCACCGTCGCTTTCAGCAGTGGTGCACGGACAACACCCTGCGCGATCTGCTGCTGGACTTGGCCAACGACTTGCGCAAGGAAGAGATCGTGGACGAAAGAGAGCGTTTAATAGACGGGATGTTTGCCGCGGCCAAAGAGGGCGACGCGGAGATAGACGGGACAAAGCGCGGCAAAGGCGTCAAAATCATGGCGATAGTAGATCGGCACAGTCTGCCGCTGTCGGTCAGCACACACGCGACGAACCATCACGAAGTGACCGTGGTGCAGTTGAGTTCTGACTTTTACATGATAGAAGCGAAGCCGACTTATGATAGCGACGGTTTGGATGAAGAGTTGCGCGCTTCCGGAGATAGAGATGACAGCCCCGCACAAACGCAATCGCAAGAAACGTAAGACATAGAATGGCCATAAACTGCACTGCCACGAAAGGTGCTGGATAGTGGAGAGATATTTTGCATGGTTACAATGGCAACGACGGTTGTTAACACGGTGGGAGTATTACGCGCATAACTTTTTTGGCTTTGTACAGCTGACCACCATAATGATATTGATCAGGCAATTTTGAGATAGGCTACCACCGCAAGCGCCCCATTTCTTGTAGTCTTATCCCAAATGGCAAATTACGATTTATCTCATCAGAAAATTTGTCTCTCAGAATATGAAGCTTTCCATTGTCTTGCAGAAAATATTCCACAGATTTTTTCGGTACCTGGCGACTGTCCATAATGAATAACCACCTAATGCCTCCAAAAGCCATGCTGATCGCACGGTTCTCATCACATATTGGTTCCGGTTGAGGTATGTAATCCATCTGTCGTCTGCCATCATCTTTCAAAAGAGCAAACTTTATACTTCCGTATTCATTTGCTTTCGGTGCGCGTCCCTCAGAGATAAAAGAACGCAGATCTTCCTCTTCATGATCCGACAAACGAACTCTCTTACAAAGTTGGTGATTTGCAACAGACACGCGCCACAGTATGGATAATTCAAACAATTTAAATTTTTCATAATCCACATCCATCACAATGCGATGATCGTGATCTCCGAATTGAACCGCATCGTCAGTAAGTATATTGCACGCATAGGTTTCCCATCCAGATAGCTTTGCTTCGCATTCCGAACAAAGTAAATGTTCCCGCATGCCTTTTTGTTCCATAGGGCGAGGGCGGTTTTCATACGTTGAAAAAGTACGATACCGATGTTTGTCGTCATAAAGCCATTTATAGAAAAATTCAGGAATTATATGAGAGTACTTCAGTTCCCTTTTATTCCGACAAAGCCTGCATTGTTTCATCAGACACTTTTGGCTATCAGGCACAATCGTTCTCTCAATTCCGATCCTTGTTCGGGAAATAAAATGACACCACCAGAGTCATCAGAGGCAATACGCCAATTTTGATCAGTTCAAATATGGCGACCAATGCCTTGTTGTCGGGGAAAACGGCATAGGCGGCGAACACCGCAACGCAGACGACTCCGATGATGCCTAACACTTGCCTGGCAAACCTCAGGCGCTCACTTTCATTGATTACAACTTTGCTGCCCGGGATGAATACAGCGTGGATGTCTTTATTCCGTTCGGTCGCCACTCAAAGACCTACCACGCGAGCCACCGCTTCCAGCGAATGGTCGTCACTTTCTTTGACAATTCCGACGGAAAATCCCTTCTTTTTCTCATTTTCGGCCAGGACGAGCAAAGCAAATGCGTTGCGCATCACTTCACCTTTGGAGATATGGTTGTCGCGCGCGATTTCGGTCAGTTTCCGATCAATATCGCTGGACAAATCTATGGTAAATCTGGGCATGTTTTCGGCCTCCTTGTTGCGTTGATTTGCAGTATATTCTACTGCAAATATGCTGCATTTCAATGGTGCGTCAAACAGGCGTGTCGAACGTCATCCTGCTAGAGCCGCACCCTCTCTCCCTGCGGGAAGGCTGTATGGAGACAGCACATTCTGGACAAATGGGAGAGTGGTTTGTGGACAGGTTATTTGGTCAGGCTGGTCAATGTGTTCTGTGTGGCTTGACATGCTGTAATTTTTTGTTACGATCTGTATATAAAGCAGCAACAGCTGCGATTTCTTAACTTTTCATGCCTAAGGAGGGCAACAGATATGATCAAATTTATTCAAATACCGACATCCTCGATCGAGGTGACAAACACCAATCTCAAATGTATTCGCGACAGCTTCCGTCGTGATATTGACCCGAACAGTGCGTTTGCGCTTGCGGTGCGGGCGGGTGCCATAACGGACGGCCAAATTGCAGCGGTGGCGTTAGACATTATGTGGAAGAGTTTAAACAGCGCGTATAGCCCATTCGATCAACATGGAATGCAAACTGTCGTTGATCGCGTGGCCGACAATCTTACCAAGAAAAGAAAATCTCGACTGTTCATACCCTGGAGGGCAATAATGGTAAAACTTATTCGAATACCGACATCCTCAATCGAGGAGACAAACACCAATCTCAAGCATATCCGCGACAGCTTCCGTCGTGATATTGATCCGAACAGTGCGTTTGCGCGTGTGTTGCGGGCGAGTGACATAACGGATGGCCAAATTGTAGCGATGGCGATAGGCATTATGCGGGAGAGCCTGAACGGCGCGTATGGTCTATTTAATCAACAAGGAATGCAGGCTATCGTTGATCACGTGGCCGACGATCTTACTAATGGAAGAAAGTCTCGTAGAGAGACCGCGGAATTGGCGTGGCAGAACAGGCACCGCGTCGGTATATTTTCATTTGGTCGTGAACCTGAGTCAGATACTGTGACACAGTCTCCTGCGCCCGCTCCCGTCCGACAGGAGCACGCGAATGTAGGGATGCTACAAGAGCGGCAGGCGAGAAGGCCTCAACGGGTGCGAAGGAGTCGCATTATTGGTTTTATTTTTGACGATGAGAGGCACGATACTAACAATGGTACCCAAACCCTGATCGAAATCCTGAATGTGTTTCAGCGCATCCCCAATTTCATGACGGAATTTGCTCCTCGCGTGGCAACGAACACGAGGCGGTTGGTGGCGCGCAGGCGAGAAGATTTATACTCCCCAGATAGAAAGGATTTGATGGAGACGGCAGCCAAGCCTTTGGATAATGGCTGGTGGTTGGGGTCCAATCTCAGCACCCTTCAAGTGAGAAATAACATCCATATCGCTTGCGAGATTGCAGGAGTGAGCTTTGGTCGGCAGTTGCGATTGATCGAAATCGAAGTATAGCCAACGCTGATCTGCATCAGCCGATGCGCAGGGAGCGGTGCGACGCGGGGGCGCGGTCCTCGAAGTCTATGCGCGCCGCTCCCTCGCTAGGTGGCGAGTAGTTGTCGCCTTTGACCACGACCGCGCCCCTCCTGGAGAGGGTGGCCTGGTACAATGGGATTTCTATCAACGATAGTGGGTCTGCTGTAGGGAGGCAGCATCGGGCGCAACATGCTGAACGGCAGGGAATTGCCTGCCAAACCCTCGTTTTTCGCACCTCCCGGCGACCGCCTGCAAATAGAAACCCCCGGCGGCGGATGGGGAGCGTTGGAGAGAGAATGATGTTGACTGAAGAAGACAAACGGCAACTGGAAGCTTGGCAGAAGGATGCAGAGATTTCGATAAAACGGCAGAACCCTTGGACATTAATCGGGGTATCTGAAAAACCCGAACGTTTTATCTATGAGCTTTTGCAGAATGCCGAAGATACCGAGGCGAAGTCCATTTCTTTTCATTTATGCGATGAGGAGATGACTGTCGAACATGATGGAAAATGTTTTACCATTGAGGACATTGACTCAATCGCTCGGTCTGGATACTCGACAAAAAAAGATAAGGAAGCCATCGGCAAATTTGGGATAGGATTTAAATCTGTATTCAACTTGACTGTTCGTCCTTGTATTCGCTCTGGTCGTTTTCACATTGCCCTGAAGAATGTGATCGTTCCCGTCATAGAAGATGAAAACAGCGACTTCTATGAAAAAACAGAATTCACCTTTCCTTTCAAGGAAGATGTTGATTATTGTGAGGTGAAGAACTGGGTAAAGGAGTTTGTGGCAGAGAGTCTTTTATTTCTCACGCATATAAAAGAGATTTCCCTTCATTTTGATGAAAAGGAAACTCTTTCCTATCGTAAAAGTGAAGAACCGCTACTTTCGAATGGAGAACTCAAAGTTTGCAAAACCTCCCTGTCGGGAAATGAAACCGTATCTTACCTTCTTTTTGAGAGGCCGCTTCAGAAGATTCAAATTGCTTATAAACTTGATCACGAAGGCCAGATTGTGGAACCGGATGAAGAGCACAAAAAAATCTTTGTTTTCTTTCCGACCACCGTGGATTCACACGTGAATTTTTTGATTCAGGCACCGTATGAAACAACCCCCAGCAGAGACAGGATAAGACCAGATGACAAAAACAATCCGATCACGGAACACTTGGCCGCATTGGTGGCTGAGAGTCTGTCTGTCCTCAAGCAAGAAAAACTGCTGACATGGGATTTTTTGAAACTGCTTCCTTTGCAAGAGAGATGGGAGGATATTTATCGCAAGGTACATGAAGCCATCAGTAAAGAACTGCGTGAGGAACCATTGCTGCCTACCAGTGATGGGCGATACGTGGAGGCTGAAGAATGCATCATCGCTACGGAAGCCGTGCGATACTCGTTTGAACCAAAAGACCTTAAAGAAGGGAGAGGGGAGTGGATTAAGTGTGAGGATCTAGGGGACTATTATCTACGGAAGTTTTTTGAAGACGAACTGAAAATAGAAAGTTTCACGCTTCTGGAAGTTGCCAAAAAATTCGCTGAAGAAGTTGGTAAGTGGAAAGTGTTTCTGCACGGAAAAGGCGACGACTGGTTTTTGAAATTGTATAAAAATTTATGCAAAGACGGAGCAGCCAGAAATGCTTTCAAGCAGCTGCCTATTTCTCCATTAGAAAGTGGCGGCTTTGGAAAGCCAAAGCCTGACGAGACCTATCTGCCACTGGAGGGGATAGAATCAGATTACCCGACTGTAAAACGGACTCTTGCTAATGAGAAAATTGCTAAAGAGCTGTTCGGGCTTTACGATATGAAAGAGCCAGATGGAATTACCGAAATACAAGAAAAAATTGCACCGAAATACCAGGAAGATGAGGTTAAAGTTTCTGGTGAGGAATATGCCAGCGATATGAAAAAAATAAAGCGGATATGGGATGAGGCAGATGCTGAACAACAGAACTCCATTAAAGCAACTCTGCGTCCCGCAAAAATCGTCCGTACGGAAGAGGGAGATTATCGCAAAGCGGAAGAAGTTTATTTGCCTTTGGATGAGCTGAAAACCTGGTATGAAGGGTTGGATAAGCCTTTTGTTGATAAAGATACATATGATGCGTTTGGCGCTATCTTGGAGAAACTTGGTTGTCGCAAAGAAATTGAGTTTCATGCGCCATCTCTTTCTTCGAGATACGAAAAAGAACTTGATGGATTTAAGCAAAGATTTGAAATCACAGATTTAAATAGAGTTCTCGATCAAATAAACCTTGAACGATCTACTATTCTCTGGAAAATCCTTATGGAGTATCCCCACATAAAAGGAAGGGTAGAATATCGGTGGACGCTAAAAGACTGGAAAGAGACACAAGTAAAAGAGGAGCCTTCTGTTGTCGGTCAGCTTTTGGAAGCATGTAAAGATGGGTGGCTTTATGACAAACAAGAACGACCTATTCCTAAAGAAAAGCTTGAGGAATTTTCGCCTTCCCAATTACATGCTGACTACCAGGAATGTATAAGTAACAACCTCACTGAGGCTGATAAATTGGCTGAGCAGTTAGGCATGTCGAAGGATATGATGTCTGTGGCAGAGGCGGACGAAAAGTTCAAAAAGCAGGAACAAAAACACAATAATGAATTAGCAGCAAAAGATAGAGAGATAGAAGAATATAAAGCCGAATCAGATGCAGCAAAAGAGGAGATCAAAGAGTTGAAAAAACGACTGGCAGCAACGAACAATACCGAAAATAGAAATCGGCAGAGTAAAGAGGAAAGGCAATCTCCTATAGAAACGCCTGTTCGTGAAGTTGAGCAACGCTCAAGGCCAAGGCAGAGCGCTCCTCAATCTGCCGACGATGGGAATAACATTTCCAATACATCAAACAGGGCACAGCCTGACGGAATATGGGGCGAGCAGGAAGCCTATAAACTTTTGAGTGAGCGCTATGGCAAAGAAAATGTGAATTGGTTGAATAAAGAGAAGGAGTCAGGAGAGCATTATGATATGACTGTTGAGGAAAACGGACGCACGATCTATTTTGAAGTGAAAAGCACGGAGAGCTCTCTTCCTCATACTTTTGAGTTCAGCCGTTGGGAGAAAGAGTTTGCTGGAGAGCATGGACAAGACTACGGAGTTGTAATTGTTTGGAATGAGGGAATATCCATACTTCGGAAGCCGGAAAAATTCAGACATCATAAGTATGGACTTCGCGTCGAAAAAGATGACATCGAAAATTCCGACGGCGAGCGTGACGACTGATGTGCGGTATTGCGGGGGAGATTTGGTTTGATGGGGGGGTGGGGGATGCGGTGCGTATGCGGCGGATGCTTGTGCATCTGCGTCGGCGCGGGCCGGATGGTCATCATGTGTTCACCGACGGGGCGGTTGCGCTTGCGCATACGCGGCTTGCGATTATTGATTTGTCGCCTGCGGGCGAGCAGCCGATGGTGGATGAGGAACTCGGCCTGGTGCTGGTTTTCAACGGCGTGATATACAACTACCGCGAATTGAGGAGCGAATTGTCCGCCCTCGGCTATCGCTTTTTCAGCGACAGCGACAGCGAGGTGATCCTGAAGGCTTATCACCGCTGGGGCGACGACTGCCCGCGGCGTCTCGACGGTATCTTTGCGTTTGCGGTATGGGATCGGAATGCGCGCAGCCTGCTGCTGGCGCGCGACCGCCTCGGCATCAAGCCGTTGTATTACACGCGCGATGCGCGGCGTCTTGCGTTTGCGTCGAACCCGCAGGCGTTGCTGGCCGCGGGCGGCGTGGATACCGCACTCGATCCGGTGGCGCTGCATCGCCACCTGACGCTGCATGCCGTGGTGCCGGCGCCGCGCACGCTGCTGCGCGGCGTGCGCAAGCTGGAACCGGCGCATAGTTTGCGGGTTGACGCGGTTCGGCCTGGCGGGAGCACGACGAAAAAGCGCTACTGGAATCTCACGGCCAGGCGCAACGAGCGCAACGGGGGCGACGGACGGCACCTCGGCGAGGCGGAGTGGATCGAACGCACCAGAACCGAATTGCGGTGCGCTATCGAGACGCGCTTTCGGATCGCCGACGTGCCGGTCGGCGTGCTGCTTTCCGGCGGCCTCGACTCGAGCCTGCTGCTGGCGCTGCTGGCCGAGAGCGGCGCTGCGGACATTCGCACCTATACGATAGGCTTTGAGCACCGCGAGCACGAGCGCGGTGACGAGTTCGAGTATTCGGATCGGGTCGTGGAGGCCTACGCTACGCGCCATCATCGCTTTCGGGTTTCCGACCGGCAGTTGTACGAACGCCTGCCGGAGGCGATTGCGAACATGGCCGAGCCGATGTTGGGGCAGGACTGCATCGCTTTTTACCTGCTGGCCGAGCAGGTCGGCAGGGACATCAAGGTGGTGCAGAGCGGGCAGGGCGCCGACGAGGTGTTCGCCGGTTATTTCTGGTATCCGCGGATGCAGTCAGCCGCGGGCAGCCGCCTCGAGCGCTTCCGCGCGCATTATTTCGACCGCGACCACGACGAGTACCGGCGCACGGTGGCGGACGGGCTGCACGTGCCCGACGTGACCTCGCCGATGATCGAGGCGTCGCTGCACGAAGACGGGGCCGACACGTTCATGGACGCGGTGCTGCGCATGGACGTGACGCGGCTGATAGTGGATGATCCGGTCAAGCGCGTGGACAACATGACGATGGCGTGGGGCGTCGAGGCCAGGGTGCCTTTTCTGGATCACCGGCTGGTCGAGGAGGCGATGCGCATACCGCCCGCGCTGAAGCTTGCGGACGGGGGCAAGTATATTCTGAAAAAAATAGCACAAGACATTGTTCCAAAAGAGGTTATTGATAGAAAAAAAGGTTATTTTCCGGTGCCGGCGCTGAAGTTCGTGGACGAGCGTCTGCGGCGGATGATGGGCGACGTGCTGACGTCGCGCGCCTGCCGCGAGCGCGGCTTGTTCCGGCGCGACTACCTCGAGCGTCTGCTTGCGAACGACGACGAGGACAACCTGACGCCGATCCGCGGCAACAAGTTATGGCATTGCGCGCTGCTGGAGATGTGGTTGCAGACGCATTTGGACTGTCTTAGCCCGTCCCACCTCCCCTTGCAGGCGCGTCATTCCCGCGAAAGCGGGAACCCGGCATGAGCATTTCCTCATGCCGGCGAGACAAGGCGGCAATGACGGATCCTTAAGGGGTGCGGTCTGTGCTTACTACCTCGTCGCTTCGGCGATCTCCTTGAAGTTCACGCCGCGGTACTGGAACGTCTTTTCCTGGAGCACGTTGTCGCCGTATTCCTGGCGCCAGTCGTTGTGGAAGGACAGCGCCAGTCCCGCCGGCGGCGCGACGTGAAAGGTTACGTCGTAGCGGTCGCCGATGGGGCCGGGCAGCGCGATGTTGCGCGCGTAGTGGAAGTTGTCTATCAGGTTGATGTGCGGCAGCAGGTCGGTCATCAGCATCGCGCCGGTTTTCGCGTTGACGACCTTGGCGGTGATCGTCAGATAGGGCACGAAGCCGCCGGCGGGCGTGCCTTCGGGAATGGACTCCTCGCCCCAGTTGACGCGCGCTTCGATATGCACGTGGGTCTCGTCCATCGGCAGGTGATGGTCGGCGGGCGTGATGTCGTCCTTGACGGCGCCCTCGAATATGAAGACGATGCCGGGGGCGACGGTTTCCTCGCCGATGATCAGCTCGACGGCGGCGACGCTCGCAGGCAGCAGCGCCGCGCACAACAAAGTGATGAGTTTTTTCATGATAGGCTTTCCTTATGTGTTATAGAAACAGGATTCTATGTGAACCCGCAGTTACCAGCGCTCCAGACGCCGGTGCTGATGCCGTTTGCGCCGGTCGGCTTCCGGTTGGGTACTTCTGCCGACTAGACATCAGTACAAATAATAATGACTATTATTCAGATTATTGTAAAGTCCCGGTGTGAAATTATACAAGCCATTGTTATTACCATTCTTTTAGCCAGTCCTGTGGTATAGTCTTGTGCTCGGTCAGGCATCGTGCAGCCTCTCCCTGATTAGTGGCGACATCGTCGTCCGGGTCATATGCATCTCCTCTACACAGCCGAACAAAGCAGGCAAATAGACCGTTTTTTGATTGCGGGCACCGCTGGCGTATCGGTTTCGGGTTACGAGTTGATGTGCCGTGCCGCGCACGCCTGCTTCGGGTATTTGATCGAGCGCTGGCCCGGCGCGCGGGAGATTGCGATTCATGCGGGCGTCGGCAACAACGGTGGTGACGGCTACGCGCTCGGCCGTCTGCTGCTGGCCGCCGGGCGCCGCGTGTGCGTGTTCCAGATCGGCGACGCCGGGCGCCTCGAGCGCCTTGCGGGCGACGCGGCGCAGGCGCGCGCGGATTACCTTGCGGCGCAGGGCGAGGAGCGCCCGGCGTCGCTCCCGGTGCCGCCGCAGGCCGAGCTGATCGTGGATGCAATTTTCGGCAGCGGCTTGAACAAGCCGTTGTCCGCGGAGATGATCGAGTGGATAGAGGCCATCAACAAGCATCCCAAGCCGAAGCTCGCAGTGGACGTTCCTTCCGGCCTCAATGCCGATACCGGACGCCCGTCGCCGGTTGCGGTACGCGCCGATGCGACCGTCAGTTTCATCACGCGCAAGCAGGGGATGTACACCGGCGCCGGCGTCGAATACGGCGGCGACGTTCTGTTTTCCTCGTTGCAGACCGACGAGGCGCAAGCCGACAGCGACGCGGTCGCCGAGATCGAGGCCGCGGCGCGCTTGGCCGCGTACCGCGAAGTCCGCTCGTGGCTGCCGGCGCGGCGCGGCGACACGCACAAGGGGCAGTTCGGCCACGTTCTCGTCGTCGGCGGCAACACCGGCATGATGGGGGCGGCACTGCTGGCGGCGCAGGCGGCGATGCGCACCGGCAGCGGCTTGGTCAGTGTTGCCACCCGCGATGCCCACGCGCCGGCGATGGCCGCGGCATGCCCGGTGTTGATGCCGCGTGGCGTCGAGCAGCCGCGGCAGTTGCGCGCGATGCTCGACAGGGCCGACGCGGTCGTCATCGGGCCGGGCCTGGGCCGCGACGAATGGGCGCGGACGCTGCTGGACGCGGTGCTCGAGGCGGGCCTGCCGGCGGTCGCCGACGCCGATGCGCTGCATTTGCTGGCGGCCGAGCCGGCCGCCCGCGAGCATTGGGTGTTGACCTCCCACCCGGGCGAGGCCGCGGCGTTGTCAGGGCGGAGCACGCGCGCGGTGCAGGAAGATCGCTTTCGCGCGGTGCGCGAGTTGCAGCGCAAATACGGCGGTGTCTGCGTGCTGAAAGGCGCCGGCACGCTGGTCTGTTCGCCCGCCGGAACGACGGCGTGCGAAGGTGGCCACGCCGGCATGTCGAGCGCCGGCATGGGCGACGTCTTAAGCGGCGTGATCGGTTCCTTGTTGGGGCAGGGGTTTGCGCCGGAACGAGCCGCGGTGTTGGGGGTATGCCTGCACGCCGAGGCCGCGGAGCGTGCCGGACGCCGCGCACCGCGCGGCATGATCGCGACCGACCTGCTGCGCTTCCTCCGAGAGAGCGCCAACCCGTGAGCGATGGTGGCCGAGGCGCACGCGACATTGACGATAGAGACCGCCGACTCGATGCAGCGACTCGGTGCCTGTCTCGCCGCGCGCGTGCGTCCGGCGTCCTCGATCTGGCTGCAAGGCGAACTGGGTACGGGCAAGACGACGCTGTGTCGGGGCTTCATTCGCGCGTCGGGCTACCGTGGCCGCGTCAAAAGCCCGACCTACACGCTGATCGAGAGTTATCCGGGCGAGCGCTACCCGGTGCACCACATGGATTTCTACCGCATCAAGGACGCCGCCGAGATCGAGGGCGCGGGCATCCGCGACTACTTCGATGCCGCCGGCGTGTGCCTGATCGAATGGCCGGAGCGCGCGCGCGGCCGCGTGCCGGCGCCGGTGCTGCGCGTGGTGCTCGCGTTTGACGACGCGCGCCGAGGCGCGGCCCGTCGCGTGGTCATGTACCCGCGCGGCGATTTTCCGGCGGAGCGCGTGATCGAAGCCTTTCGCGCCGCTCCCACCGCCGCGCCGGAGCCGCGCGCGTGACGCCGGTGGCGCGTCGCATCGCGGCGGTGTTGGCGCTGGTGTCGCCGGCGGTCGCACCGGCCGACGGCGCCCGCCTGAGCGACGTTGCCGTCAGCGACACCGGCAACAGCGCCCGCATCGTGATGCAGTTCGACCGCGTGCCCGACTACGCCATATTGGAACTGGACTCGCCGCCGCGCCTGGTGATGGACTTCAGGCACACCCGGTTCGTCGCCGCCGGGCCGGCGGTCACCGCCGACAGCATATTGATCAGGAGGGTGCGCCACGCGCGGCGCGGCACCGACGGCTACCGCCTGGTCTTCGATCTTGCGGCGAGTGTCGGCGGCGCGTATGCGGCACGGCGCCCGCAGGGGCGCGCGCGCGAACTGGTTGTGACCGTGCGCCACCCGCAGGGGTTGCGCCGCCGGTCTGCCGCGTCCAAGCGCGCGCCCGCCGCCGCTCCCCGCGACGCGGTCGTCGTCATTGACCCGGGCCACGGCGGCAAGGACACCGGCGCAATCGGCGCGCGCGGCAGCTACGAGAAGAACGTCGCGCTCGCGGTGTCGCGGCGCCTGCGCGACCTGATAAACCGCGAATACGGCATGCGCGCACTGCTGACGCGCGCCGGCGACCGCTTCGTGTCGTTGCGCAAGCGCGTTGCGTTCGCGCACCGCCACCGCGCCGACCTGTTCGTCTCGATCCACGCCGACGCCGCGCCGACGCCGCGCGCGCGCGGCGCCTCGGTCTATCGTCTTTCGCACAAGGGCGCCTCGACCGAGGCCGCGCGCCTGCTGGCGCAGCGCGAGAACGCCGCCGATCTGATGGGCGGCGTCGCGCTGCAAGACAAGGACGAGACGCTGGCCTCGATCCTGATAGACCTGTCGCAGACCGCGGCGATGGAGCGCAGCGCCAGGCTGGCCTCGGCGTTGCTACGCGGCTTCGGCGAGATAGCGAAGAGCCGGCGCATCGAGGCCGCCGGCTTCGCCGTGCTGAAGTCGCCCGACACGCCGTCGGTGTTGGTCGAGCTGGGCTACCTGACGAACCCGAAGGAGGAGGCGAGCTTAAACGACCAACGCTACCAGCGCCGCCTCGCGTCGAAGCTGGCGACGGGCATCCGCCGCTATTTCGCCGAGCATGCCACGCCCGATCTGTTGCTCGCGCGCACCTCGGTCGCGGAATACAAGGTGCGCAGCGGGGATACGCTGTCCGAGATTGCGCTTAGGTTCAAGACCAGCGTCGCCGAGATCAAGAGGTTTTCCGGGATCAAGTCTGATCGGATTCGGGTCGGGCAGAAGTTGAGGGTGCCGGTGCGCAAAGCGCCCGCCGGCAAAAAGCCTCGTTGACCCCCCCATAGGCGCCATGGCGCCATTGTCGCGCTGCCTTCCGCGGCGAGGGACTGGGCGGAAACCGCCGGAATCGAATGATATTGTCCCGTGGTCAGGCTTTGTTGCGCGCCCGGCGCGCGCCGTCGAGGTGTTTTTTGAGGTAGCGGCCGGTCCATGAGTTTTTGTGCTTGATCAGGCGCTCCGGCGTGGCCGCGGCCACGACCCTGCCGCCGCCGTCGCCGCCTTCCGGCCCCAGGTCTATGATCCAGTCGGCGGTCTTGATGACGTCGAGGTTGTGCTCGATGACGATGACGGTGTTGCCGGCGTCGCGCAGTCGGCAGAGCACGCGCAGCAGCTGCTCGATGTCCTGGAAGTGCAGGCCGGTGGTCGGTTCGTCCAATATATACAGCGTCTTGCCGGTGGCGCGCTTCGACAGCTCGCGCGACAGTTTGACGCGCTGCGCCTCGCCGCCGGACAGCGTCGTCGAGTTTTGCCCCAGGCGGACGTAGGACAAGCCGACGTCCGTCAGCGTCTGCAGCTTGTTGCGCACCGCCGGCACCGCGTGGAAGAACTCGCACGCCTCCTCGACGGTCATGTCGAGCACCTCGTTGACGTTCTTGTCCTTGTAGCGTACGCCGAGCGTGTCGCGGTTGTAGCGTTGGCCGCGGCAGACGTCGCAGGTGACGAACACGTCGGGGAGGAAGTGCATCTCGACGCGCAGCACGCCGCCGCCCTGACAGGCCTCGCAGCGCCCGCCCTTGACGTTGAAGCTGAAGCGACCCGGCGCGTAGCCGCGCGAGCGCGCCTCGGGCGTCGCCGCGAACAGCTCGCGGATCGGCGTGAACAGGCCGGTGTAGGTCGCGGGGTTCGAGCGCGGCGTCCTGCCGATCGGGCTTTGATCGATGTCTATGACCTTGTCTATCTGTTCCAGCCCGGTGATTTCCTCGCACGGCGCCTCGAGCAGATTGCCGCCGTGCAGCCGCCGCGCGGCGTGCTTGTACAGCGTCTCGTTGATCAGCGTGGATTTGCCGGAACCCGAGACGCCGGTGACCGCGACCAACAGCCCGAGCGGAATCGCAACGTTTACGTTCTTCAAGTTGTTGCCGCTCGCCTTGCGGATCACGAGCTGCCGGCGCGCGTTCGCCGGAGTGCGTTTTTTCGGCACCTCGATGCGCCTGCGCCCGGCCAGATATTGCCCGGTCAGTGACGCGCTGGCCCTCTCGATCCGGCGCGGCGTGCCTTGGGCGACGACGCGCCCGCCGTGCTCGCCGGCGCCCGGCCCCAGGTCTATCACGTGGTCGGCGCCGCGCACCGCCTCCTCGTCGTGCTCGACGACGATGATGGTGTTGCCGAGGTCGCGCAGTTCGATCAACGTGTCGAGCAGGCGGCGGTTGTCGCGCTGGTGCAGGCCGATGGAAGGTTCGTCGAGGATGTACATGACGCCGACCAGCCCCGAACCGATCTGGCTCGCCAGGCGGATGCGCTGCGCCTCGCCGCCGGACAGCGTCTCGGCGCTGCGCCCGAGCGACAGATAATCGAGGCCGACGTTGGCCAGGAATTGCAGGCGACGGCGAATTTCGGCGACGATCTTGTCGGCGATCCGGGCCTTGACGCCGGGCAGTTTCAGCGCCTCGAAGAACGCCAGCGCGTCGGTAATCGTCATCGCGCTGATCTCGGGCAGCCGCGTATCCTGCATGTACACGTGGCGCGCCGCGGTATTGAGGCGCTCGCCTTCGCATTCGGCGCAGGCTTGCAACGACAGATAACGCCTGAGTTCGTCGCGCACCTGGTCGGAGCCGGTTTCCCGGTAACGGCGCTCCATGCTGGCGATGACGCCGCTAAACGGGTGGCGGCGCGTCACACGGCGCCCGGCGCCGTCCTGGTAGGTGAACGCGATTTGCTCGTCGTCGCCGCCGTAGAGGATCAGCGTGCGTATGCCCCTGGGCAGCGACCGGAACGGCGCCTCGACGTCGAAGCCGTAATGTTTGGCGAGCGACTGCATCGTCAGAAAGTATTGGCGATTACGCCGGTCCCAGCCGCGCACCGCGCCGCCGGCCAGGCTCAGCGACGGTGTTACGATCTTGTCCTCGTCGAAGTATTCCACCGTGCCCAGCCCGTCGCATTCCGGGCACGCGCCCGTCGGATTGTTGAACGAGAACAAGCGCGGTTCGAGCTCGCTCAAAGTGTAGCCGCAGCGCGGACACGCGAACTTCGCCGACAACAGGATCGCGTCGCCGCGGCGGCGCTCGAGCGGCACCGCCAGAGCCAGGCCGTCGGCGAGCCGCAACGCGATCTCGAGCGACTCGGCCAGCCGCAGTTGCGCGCCCGGTTTGATCGTAAGGCGATCCACGACGACTTCTATCGTGTGCTTGCGCCGCAAGTCGAGCGTCGGCGCCCGCTCGAGTTCGTGCAAGCGGCCGTCTATGCGCGCGCGCAGGAAACCCTGCCTCCTCAGCTCGTCGAACAGCCGCGCGTATTCCCCCTTGCGTTCGCGTACCAGCGGCGCCAGCAGCATCAGGCGGGTGTCCGCGGGCAACGCCATCAGGCGGTCGGTCATCTCGCCGATGGTCTCGGCCTCGAGCGGTTCGCCGTGTCGCGGGCAGCGCGGCGTGCCGACGCGCGCGTACAGCAGCCGCAGGTAATCGTATATTTCGGTGACGGTGCCGACCGTCGAGCGCGGGTTGTGCGACGTGGCTTTCTGGTCGATCGAGATGGACGGCGACAGCCCCTCGATGCGATCGACGTCGGGTTTTTCCATGCGCGTCAGGAACTGCCGCGCGTAGGCCGACAGCGATTCGACGTAACGACGCTGGCCCTCGGCGAAGATCGTGTCGAAGGCGAGCGACGATTTGCCCGAACCCGACAGGCCGGTGATCACGACCAGCCGATTGCGCGGAATCTCAAGATCGATGTTTTTGAGGTTGTGGGTACGCGCGCCCTTGATTCGTATCATCGCAATTAGAAAAATACGGCCAAAGCTGCTAATATTACCGCATCTCATGAGTGGCGCTGAGTGGTTTGTATTCACCCGCGGGTTGTCGCACCGATGTCCAAGTCTGCAATGAACCGGGTCGAGAAGCGCGCCGCCGTCGGCCTCGGCGGCGTCTACGTGGTGCGCATGTTGGGGTTGTTTCTGCTGTTCCCGGTGTTCGCGTTGCACAGCGGCGAATTCCGGGGCGCCACCCAGCTGCTGACCGGCGTCGCGCTCGGCGTGTACGGCCTGACCCAGGCGCTGATGCAAGTGCCGATGGGCATGTTGTCGGATCGCTTCGGGCGCAAGAGTATCATCGTCGCCGGCTTGTCGTTATTCTGCGCCGGCAGCCTTGTCGCCGCGTTCTCGGAGACGATCTACGGCGTCATCGCCGGGCGCGCGTTGCAAGGCACGGGGGCGGTCGCGGCGGCGTTGATGGCGCTTGCCGCCGACGTCAGCCGCGACGAACAACGCGCCAAGGTCAACGCCGCCATCGGTGCCGGTATCGGCGTCGCGTTCGCGCTGGCGCTGGTGTTGGGGCCGGTTTTCCACGCGTGGTTCGGTTTGTCGGGAATTTTTTTCGTGAGCGCGGCCCTTGGCGCGGCGGCCGTCGCGTGGACGCTGCTGCTGGTGCCGTCCGCGATCGTCGCCCGGGCTCCGGCGCTCGGCGAAAGCTTGCGTGGCGCTTTTGCCGACCGCGATCTGCTGCGCCTGTACGCCGGCATCTTCGCGTTGCACGCGGTGCTGGCCGCCAATTTCATGGTTTTGCCGACGGTGCTCGAACCGCGCTTGGGGCTTGGCGCCGAGCGGCACTGGCTTTTTTATCTGTTGCTGCTGGCGCTCGCTTTTGCGCTGACGTGGCCGGCGCTTGCGGCAAGCGCCCGGAGCCGCCGCGTCAAGGATCTTTTTCTGGCCATGGTGGCGCTCGCGGCGATCACCCAGGCGGCCTGGTATTTCCCGCCGCAGGCGCCGTTCTTCGTCGTGTTGATCGTGCTGTTCTTCACCGCGTTCATGTATCTCGAGGCAAGTCTGCCGGCGCTCGTGAGCCGAACCTGTGCGGCGCGCGCGCGCGGCGGCGCGCTGGGGGTTTTTTCGGCGGCGCAGTTTCTGGGCGTGTTTTGCGGCGCCACTGGCGCCGGCCTCGTCGGCGAGCGGCTGGGAGAGGCTTTTGTCGCGCCGCTCTCGGCGGCGATGCTGTTCGTCTGGTTTTTGGGCGCGTTCGGCATGCGGGCGCCCGGCGCCGGCGCCGGGCGCGTGATACAAGTCGGCAGGGTCGGAGACCGGGAAGCGGCGCGCTGAGGCGGCGTCTTGCGCGCGTTGAGGGCGCCCTTGAGGCGGCCGCCACGTTGGAGCTGCCCCCGTCGAAGGCCAATCGGGCGGCGCTCGGCGTCGGGACGCTGGCCGAGACTGCAAAAAGGTAATATAGTAACGGATTGTCCGTTACTATATTTTTAACATAACCGATCAATAGAGGATTTGTTTTATGGCAAGAGGAGTCAACAAGGCGATTTTGATAGGCAATCTGGGACAGGATCCCGAAGTGCGTTACACGTCCAAGGGATCGGCCGTCTGCAACTTGTCGCTGGCGACGACCGAGAGCTGGAAGAACCGCGAGACCGGAGAGCGGCAGGAGGAAACCGAGTGGCATCGGCTGGTGTTCTTCGGCAGGCTCGCCGAGATCGTCGGCGAATATCTGCACAAAGGTTCGCAAATATACGTCGAGGGGCGCTTGCAGACTCGCAAATGGCAGGACCAGGCCGGCAACGACCGTTACAACACCGAGATCGTCGTTTCTGACATGCAGATTCTAGGACGCAGAACGGGCGGCGACAACACGGCCCACTACGACAGGTCCGAGAGGTCGCGCCACAGGAGTGCACAGCCGGGTGCCGGGCGCGCCGCGCCGACGCCGGTGGATACGACGGTCGGCGGTGCCGATACGGCGCTGGATCAAAACGATGACATTCCGTTTTAGAGGACACCGCCGCCGCGCCTGAATCTTTCTCGTTTTGCATGCGAGTTTTGCAGTTCGGGCGGTTTTATCCGCCGTCGCGAGGAGGTATCGAGTGCGCGATATACAACGTCCGCGAGGGCCTGGCCGCGCGCGGCGTCCGTTGCGACGTTCTGTGCTGCAACAGGGGGACGGCCTCGCTGCGAGAGGCGGCGCGCAACGGCACGATATATCGCGCCGGGTTTTTCGGCCATCTTTTTTCGATGCCGCTGTCGCCCGGGCTGTTCGTGCGTTTTTGGAGAATCGCCGCGAATTACGACGTGATCGCGTTGCACCACCCCGACCCGGCGGCGACGCTTGCGTTGTTTCTGCTGCGCCGGCGGGTGCGGGCCGCGATCGTGGTGCACTGGCACAGCGACGTCGTGCGCCAGAAGGTGGCGTTGCGGCTGTTTCTACCGTTGCAGCGGTGGCTGTTGCGCCGTGCTTTTGCGGTCATCGTCAGTTCGCCGGCATACGCGCGCTCGCGGCATCTCGAAGTCGTCCGTGACAAAGTGTCCGTCGTTCCGATCGGGATAGAGCGGCGTGCGCCACGCGGCGACGCGGCGCGCGTCGCCGCGTTCCGCGCGCGCTACGCGGATGCCGTTCTGGTGTTCGCGCTGGGGCGGCTCGTCTATTACAAGGGGTTCGAGTATCTGGTAGAGGCGGGCGCGCACCTCGACGGATCGCTCAAAATTTTGATCGGCGGCGACGGCCCGTACCGCCGCCGCCTGCACAGATTGATCGCGCGCCACGGGTTGACGCGCAAGGTTTTTCTGCTGGGGCCTCTCGACGACGACGAGGCGCACGTCTGCTACCAGGCGTGCGACGTGTTCTGCCTGCCTTCGGTACTGCCGTCGGAGGCCTTCGGCATCGTCCAGGTCGAGGCAATGCGCCTGGGCAAGCCGGTGGTGGCGACGCGGCTGCCTGGTTCCGGCGTCTCCTGGGTCAACGCCGACCGCGTCAGCGGCTTGAACGTCGCGCCGCGCGACCCGGTGGCGTTGGCGCGCGCGATCAACGTTTTGGCGCGCAATCCCGGACTGGCGCGGCGCTTCGGGGAGCGCGGGCGCCGCCGTTTCGACGCTCTGTTCACGCGCGAGCACATGTGCGACCTCCTGCAACGCGTCTACCGCGCTTCGCTGGAGCGTGCGGCGTGAACGTTCTGGTGACCGGCGGCGCCGGCTATATTGGCAGCCACGCCGTGCTGATGCTTGCCGATGCCGGCCATCGGATCGTCGTTTGCGACGACCTGTCGAGCGGCGTGCGCGAGGCGCTCCTCGCCGGGGATCTGGAGATCGCCGACGTCGGCGGTGATGGTTTGGAGCGGATTTTCGCGCGCCGTTCCTTCGACGCCGTCATGCATTTCGCGGCCTCGGTGTCGGTGCCCGAGTCGGTGCGCGACCCGCATGCCTACTACAAGAACAACGCGGTCGCGACGCTGCACCTGCTCGACTGCTGTCGCAGGAGCGGCATACGCCACTTTGTGTTTTCCTCGACGGCCGCGGTCTATGGCGCGCCGTCGTCGCTGCCGGTGCGCGAGGACGCTGCGCTGCGTCCGATCAATCCGTACGGCGCGTCGAAACTGGCCTGCGAGATGATGGTCGCCGACGTTTCCCGTGCCGCCGGCTTCAACAGCGTGAGTCTGCGTTATTTCAACGTCGCCGGCGCCGATCACGAGGCGCGTATCGGTCAGTATTCCCGGGAGGCCGGACACCTGATAACGGTCGCCTGTCGCGCGGCCGCGGGACTGTTGCCGGAAATCAGGTTGTTTGGCACCGATTACGACACCGCCGACGGCACCTGCGTGCGCGACTACGTCCACGTGCTCGACGTAGCCGAAGCCCATTTGTGCGCGCTCGACTACCTTGCGCGCGGCGGCGAATCGCGGGTCCTGAACTGCGGTTACGGGCACGGCTACAGTGTGGCCGAGGTGCTCGCCGCCGCGAAAAAAGTGACCGGCGTGGACTTTGCGGTAACGCCGTCGCCGCGTCGCGCCGGCGATCCCGCGGCGTTGATCGCCGACAACGGTGAGATCCGGAAGGTGCTCGGCTGGACGCCGCGCCACGACGAGCTCGACGCTATCATCGCCAGCGCGTGGCGCTGGCAGCAAAAGATCGGCGCCGTCCGCGGCCGGTGATGAGCACCACCCACGGAGAAGGCACGTGACCGCCGCCTCGGATTACCTCGTTCTCGCCGCGGTCTTTGCCGCCAGCGCCGGCTTGACCGGGCTGCTGACGCGAGAGCTGGAATCGCGGCGTATATTGGACGTTCCGAACCCCAGAAGCTCGCATGCGCGGCCGGTGCCGCGCGGCGGCGGCCTGGCCGCCGTCATCGTGTTTCTCGCGGCGATCACGTTGCTCGGGCAACGCGCCGGCTTCGATGAACGCCTCTACTGGGCGCTGCTCGTGGGCGGCGCCTGGATCGCCGCCGTCGGCCTCGCCGACGACGTGCTTGAATTGCGCCCGCTGGCGCGCTTCGTTCTCACGCTGGCGGCGGTCGTGGCCTGCTGTCTGTGGTTGGGCACGCCGCCGCTGGCCTTCGGTTCGTTTGTGATAGCGCCGGGGAGCGGCGCTCTCTACCTGTTGGAAGGCGTGTTGCTGATATGGGTGCTGAACTTGTTCAACTTCATGGACGGCACCGATGCCATCGCCGGCGTCGAGGCGATTACCATCGCGCTCGGCGCGGGCGTGATTTTGACGCTGGTCTCGCCGGGGCATTACGCCGTCGCGTCGCTGATGATGCTGGCCGCGGCGACCGCCGGCTTTCTGGTCTGGAACTGGCCGCCGGCGAAGGTGTTCATGGGCGACACCGCCAGCGGTTTTCTCGGTTTTTGCCTTGGTTTGTTTGCGATCCGCACCTCGATGGACGACGACGTGAACGTCTGGGTCTGGATGATTTTGTTCGGCGTGTTTTTTTGCGACGCGACCGTGACTCTGTTGCGCCGCGTATGGCGCCGCAAGAAGTTCTACAAGGCGCATCGCGATCATGCTTATCAGCGTTTTGCGCGCGCGTTGCAGCGACGCTACGGCGGCGCGGACGGTGCGCGGCGCGGGCGCGCACACGCGGTCGTCGCGCTCGGCGTCGGTGCGGTCAACGTTTTCTGGCTGGCGCCGCTGGCGCTGCTCGCGGCGCTGCGTCCCGAATGGGGGGCGGCGTGCGCCGCGCTGGCGTTGTTGCCGCTGGCCGGCGTCGCGCTGTACGCCGGCGCCGGCGGCGGCGAATGAGCTTGCGCGGAGGACGCCGATGCTGACGTGGCTCGCGCGCCTGCCGCGCCCCGCCAAACGCGCGGTGCTGGTGGCGGCGGACTCGATCATCAGCGTCTTTTCGCTGTGGGTCGCGCTGTCGCTGCGCCTCGAACAGTGGGTGCCGTTGGCGGCCAAATGGTGGCCGTTGTTCGTCGCGGCGCCGTTGGCCGCGATCCCGGTGTTTGTGCGCCTGGGCCTATACCGCGCCGTCATCAGGCGCTTTGCGCTCGAGGCTATCGGCACGGTCGCGGTCACGGTCTCGCTGGCCGTCGCGCTGTGGGGAATCGCCGCGCTGCTGCTCGCGATCCCCGGCATGCCGCGTTCGGCGATACTGATATACGGGTTTATCTTTTTCACGCTGATCGTCGGCAGTCGCCTGGTCATGTACCGTTTGTTCCTGGCGCGCTCACAGCGACAACCGCAAAAACCCTGGCCTGAGACGCCGGTCGCGATCTACGGCGCCGGCACCGAGGGCATGCAGCTTGCGCTGATGTTGATGAACTCGGATTCGGGCTACCGCCCGCGCTTTTTCCTGGATGAAAACGACGACTTGTGGGGGCGCGAGGTCGCCGGGCTGCCGGTGCATGCGCCGGATGCGCTCGCGCGGCTGGTCGAGCGCGGCGACGTCGAGGAGGTGCTGGTCACCGCGTTTTCCGACGACGCCGGCCAGCGCTTGCGCGTACTCGATTTCCTGAGCAACTATCCGCTGCGGACGAAGGCGTTGCCGCCGATGAGGGAATGGGTGCAGGGGCGGGTCGATCCCGGGCGTCTGCACCGGATCGAGATCGAGGATTTGCTGGGGCGCGAACCGGTGGCGCCCGATCGCGCGCTGCTCGAGGAGGGCGTTCGCGGCCGCTGTATCGTGGTGACCGGCGCCGGCGGTTCGATCGGCTCGCAGCTGTGCGAGCAGATGTTGGCGTTGGGGGCCGGACGGCTGATTTTGGTCGAGCAGTCAGAGTACGCGCTGTTCGAGATCGGCAAGCGCCTGGGCGAGACGTCCGTCGCCGGCACGACCGACGTCGTGGCGCTGCTCGGCTCGGTCGAAGACGCGGCCTTTGTCGCCGATTTGTTCGCCGCGTGGCCGGTGGACGTCGTCTATCACGCGGCCGCCTATAAACACGTTTCGATAGTCGAGGACAACGTCATCGCCGGCGTCGGCAACAACGTGTTCGGCACGCGTACCGTGGCCGCGGCCGCGCGCGCCGCCGCGGTGGGACGCTTTGTGCTGATTTCGACCGACAAGGCGGTGCGCCCCGCCGGCATCATGGGTGCCAGCAAGAGGCTTGCCGAGATGGTGTTGCAGACGATGGCCTTGGAGCCGGGTGCCACTTGTTTCTCGATCGTGCGTTTCGGCAACGTGCTGGGGTCGTCGGGTTCGGCTATTCCATTGTTCCGCGAACAGATAGACCGCCGCTTGGCGGTGACCGTGACCCACCCCGAGGCCGAGCGTTACTTCATGACGGTGCGCGAGGCCGCGGAATTGGTCATCCAGGCTGGTATGTTGGCCGACAGCGGCGATATATTCGTGCTCGACATGGGCAAGCCGGTGAAAATTGCCGAAGTCGCCCGTAAAATGATATATTTGAGCGGCTTGCGAGCGCGAGAAAACGATGATGAACCGGGGGACATCCCAATTCGCTATACCGGCCTGCGCCCGGGAGAGAAGCTGCGCGAGGAATTGTTGAGCAGCGGCGCCGAGACCACTTTGCATCCGAAAATCATGCGCGCCAGGGAGCCGTGCCCGCAACCGCGGCAGCTGGAGTCCACGTTGCGGGAGTTCGAGCAGGCGTTGCGCGAGAGGGACGCCGGTCGGCTGCGTCGTTTGTTGGCGCAGGCGGTTCCCTCCTACCGTTGCGACAAGCCGCCGAGCGGCGCCGGACAATCGCGATGAACGCTCCCAAAGTTTTCCTGAAGACCTACGGTTGTCAGATGAACGAGTACGACTCCGGCAAGATCCTCGATCTGCTCGAAGCCTCGCACGGGATGAGGCCCACGCAAAACCCGGAGGAAGCCGACCTGTTGTTGATCAACACCTGCTCGGTGCGCGACAAGGCCCAGGCCAAGGTTTTCTCCGAACTTGGGCGCTGGAAGGCGTTGAAAAAGCGCAATAAAGAAGTCACCATCGGTGTCGGCGGCTGCGTTGCAAGCCAGGAGGGCGCGGCGATTCGAGAGCGCGCGCCGTACGTGGACATCGTGTTCGGGCCGCAGACGATCCACCGCCTGCCGGCGATGTTCGACGGCGTCGCGCGGCAGCGCGCGCCGCAAGTGGACGTGCGCTTCCCCGAGATGGAGAAATTCGACCGCCTGCCGGAGGCGCGCGCCGACGGCCCCAGCGCTTTCGTCTCGATCATGGAGGGGTGCAGCAAATACTGCACGTTTTGCGTCGTCCCGTACACGCGCGGCGAAGAGCGCAGCAGAGCGTTGCCGGGCGTGCTCGAGGAGATCGCCGCGCTCGCGGCCCAGGGCGTGCGCGAGGTGACCTTGCTGGGGCAGAACGTCAACGGCTATCGCTATTGGGAAAACGCCGAGGAAGGCCGCGGTTTCGTGGATTTCTCGTTGCTGCTGCATCACGTCGCCGCGATCGACGGCATAGACCGCATCCGCTACACGACGTCGCATCCCATCGAGTTCAGCGACGAACTGATCGCGGCCTATACCGAGCTGCCGCAACTCGCCGACCATCTGCACCTGCCGGTGCAAAGCGGTTCCGACCGCGTGCTCGCGGCGATGAAACGCGGCTACACGGTGCTCGAATACAAATCCATCGTGCGCAAGCTCAGAAAAGCGCGCCCGCGCCTGTCGCTGTCGTCCGATTTCATCGTCGGTTTCCCGGGCGAGAGCGACGACGATTTCGCGCGCACCATGGCCTTGATCGAGGACCTCGGCTACGATCAGTCGTTCAGCTTTCTCTACAGCCCGCGCCCCGGCACGCCGGCCGCGGCGCTGCCGGACGACACTCCGCGCGCGGTCAAGAAACGCCGTCTCGCGCTCTTGCAGCGGCGCGTCGCCGAGATGGCGAGCGCCGTGTCCGAGTCCATGGTCGGCGGCGTCGAGAACGTGCTCGTATGCGCCGTCTCGAAGAAAGGACACGGGCAGTTGTGCGGGCGCACCGGCAACAACCGCGTCGTCAACTTCGACGGCGAGCGCGCTCTGATCGGCGAGTTCGCGGACGTCGAGATCACCGAGGCGCTGCCGAATTCGCTGCGCGGACGGCTGGTTCGATGACGCCGACGGATTGCCCCATCGCCGGGCGCGGGTCGCGTCGGCCTTGAAAACGGCGCCGCTAAGCGCCGAGCTGGTGGTGCTCGAACCCGCCCATCCGTCGCGCCTCGCCAATTTGTGCGGGCCGTTCAACCGCCACATCCGCGAGCTCGAGCGCCATCTCGGGGTGCGCATCACGCAGCAGGGCAATCGTTTCTCGGTGAACGGCGGCGCACGCGCCAAACGCGCCGCCGCGAACCTGCTGCAATCGTTGTATGCCGAGGCCGACGGCGAGCTGACGCTAGACGACGTGCACAAAAGCCTGCAACCCAATTCGCTCGCGGCCGGCTCCGATGATCACGATGCCGGCGGCTACGTGCGCCTGCGCAACAAGGTCATCCGCGTGAAAGGGCGCAACCAGGCGCGCTATCTGAGCAACATGACGGCGCACGATCTGACCTTGGCCATCGGCCCCGCCGGTACCGGCAAGACCTACCTTGCCGTGGCCAAGGGCGTCGAGATACTCGAGCGCGAACAGACGGAAAAACTGGTGCTGATCCGCCCGGCGGTCGAGGCCGGCGAGCGGCTCGGCTTCTTGCCCGGTGATTTCTCGCAGAAGATAGACCCGTACTTGCGCCCGATCTACGACGCGCTCTACGAGATGATCGGCTTCGACCGGGTGCACCGCCTGATCGAGCGCGGCGTCATCGAGGTGGCGCCGCTCGCCTACATGCGCGGGCGTTCGCTGAACGGCGCCTTTATTATTCTCGACGAGGCGCAGAACACGACGGTCGAGCAGATGAGGATGTTTCTGACGCGCATTGGCTTCAGCTCGAAAGCGGTGGTCACCGGCGACGTGACCCAGGTGGATCTGCCGCACGGCAGGGAGTCGGGCCTGCGCGACGCGCTGGCGATACTGCGCCCGGTCGCCGGCATCGGCTTCAGCTTCTTCGACTCCGGCGACGTCATTCGCCACCCGTTGGTGCGCAGGATCATCGACGCCTACGAAGGCGCCGCCACGCGCACGCGCGCGGCGGACACCGCGCCCGACGATTGACGGTGGGAGTCGTCGTGCAAGTGGTCGTGCGGCCGCGACCCGCGGGGCTGCCTTTGGTGCGCGAGTTTCGCGCCTGGGGCGCGGCGGTCGCCGGCGACGCGCGCGTGTGCGTGCGCATAGTGGATGAACGGGAGTCCGCGGAGTTGAACCTGCGCTACCGTGGCCGCGCCCGCGCGACCGACGTGCTGTCGTTTCCGTTCGACGCGACACCGGCGCCGGTGCCGGTGGATCCGAACTACCTGGGCGACGTCGTGCTCGCGGCGCCGCTGGTTGCGCGCGAGGCGCGACGCCGCAAGCGGCCGCTCAAGAATCACTGGGCACACTTGTTCGTGCACGGGCTACTGCATTTGCGGGGCTACCGCCATGACGACGCCGCGGCCGCGGCGCGCATGGAAGCCCGCGAGAGCGACGTCCTGCGGTGCCTAGGCTTCGCCGACCCGTGGCGAGACGCGTCGTGAACCGCGCCGAAAATCCCGACGCCGGCGGGCGCCCCCTTTTTCTGGCGCGTCTTTGCGAACGCCTGCGGATGCTGTGGGTCGAGCATCCGGGCGACGTTCGCCGCATCAGCCGCCTGCTCGAGAACTGCCGGCGCAACGGCCTGCGCGGCGCCGACACGCTGGCGATGATGGAAGGCCTGGGCCACGTCGCCGATCTGCGCGTCAACGACATCATGGTGCCGCGCTCGCAGATGACCGTCGTATCCTATGACATGGAGCTCAGGCAGATTCTGAAAATCGTGATGGACAGCGGCCATTCGCGTTTTCCGGTTACCGGCGACGACCTGGACGACGTGCGCGGCGTGCTGCTGGCGAAAGACCTGCTGCGTTGCCTAGGCCCTGGCGAGAGCGCCGAAGGCTTCGCCGACTGCATTCGTCCGCAGACGATGGTGCCGGAGAGCAAGCGTCTCGACGTGTTGCTCGACGAGTTCCGTAAAAACCGCAGTCACATGGCGATCGTGGTGGACGAGTACGGCGGCACCGCGGGCCTGGTCACGATCGAGGACGTGCTCGAGCAGATTGTCGGCGACATCAGCGACGAGCACGACGTCACCGAGAGCGAATACATCTATGACCGGGGGCACGGCTGCTATTCCGTCAAGGCGCTGACGCCGCTCACGTTTTTCAATCGCTATTTCGAGTGCGACCTTAGGCGCGGCGACGTCGACACGGTCGGCGGCGTCGTCATCGAGGCGCTGGGCCACGTGCCGGAACGCGGCGAGGCGGTCGCCGTCGGCGACTTCCTGTTCGAGGTCGTCAACGCCGACAGCCGGCGCGTGCATCTGCTGGCGGTGCGCAAAAGCGCGGCCTGACCGCGCCGCCCGGGCGCCGCGCATGGTCATCGGATACGTCGCGTCCGCCGCCGCCGGTTTGTTGCTGGTCGCGGCGTTCGCGCCGTGGTCATGGTACCCGCTGGTGTTCGCGGTGCCCGCGCTGCTGCTCGTATTGTGGCTGCGCGCGGCGCCGGCGCGGGCCTTTGCGCAAGGCTATTGTTTCGGTCTGCTGTACTCGGCCGGCAGCTGTTATTGGCTGTATTACAGCCTGCACGATTTCGGGCAGGCCGACGCGGCTCTGGCGATTGTCGCGGTGTCGCTTCTGGCCGCGGTGCTGGCGTTGTATTACGCGCTGCTTGCGTGGGGCGTCGCGAAATACTCAGGCCGCTGCCGCTGGCGGGCGTGTTTGTTGTTGTTCCCGGCGGCGTGGGTCGGCGTCGAATGGCTGCGCGCCACGCTGTTCAGCGGCTTTCCATGGAATTTGTTGGGGCAGGCGCTGGTGGATTCTCCGTGGAGCGGCACGCTGCCGGTGTTCGGAATATTCGGCGCCAGCTGGTTCGCCGCGTTCTGTGCCGGCGCGTCGGTGTGTGCCGTGTCTTGCAAAGGCCGAACGAGGGGATACGCGGCGGTGATACTGGCGGCGGTGCTGGCCAGCGGCGCCGCCGCGCGCGATTACGAATGGACGACGGCGCGCCCGGGACAGGCGACGGTCGCGCTGGTGCAGGCCAACGTCGTGCAGACCTTGAAGTTCGAACGCGACTATCTGCGGCGCTTGTTCCGGACGTATTCGTCGTTGAGCGAACCGGTGCTCGGCAGCGACGTCGTCATATGGCCGGAAACCGCGCTCCCGATCCGCGCGGCGCACGCCGAGGCACCGTTTCTGCAGCGGCTGCGGCGACGTCTCGACGCCGCCGGCGGCGACCTGCTGACCGGCATTTTTCACGAGGACCCCGCCACCGGCAAAACCTACAACAGCGTGCTGAACGTCTCCGACGGCTCCTTCTACCATAAGCGGCGGCTCGTGCCTTTCGGCGAGTACATGCCGTTGCGCGTTCTGTTGGAGTTGTTCCGCCGCTTTGTTATCATTCCAATGTCCGATCTCAGCGCCGGTCAAGGCCCGCCGCTGATGCGCGTCGGAGCACACGAGGCCGGGGTCTCGATCTGCTACGAGGTCGCGTTCGGTGCCGAGGTCGCGGACGCCGCGCCGCGCGCCGACTATCTGATCAACTTCAGCAATGATTCCTGGTTCGGAGATTCGCTGGCGCCGTTCCAGCTTCTGCAAATGGCGCGGGTGCGCGCCGTCGAGAACGGACGCTACATGGTGCGCGCGACCAGCACCGGTATTTCGGCGATCATAGACTACCAAGGTGCAATCGTGAAAGACATGGGACTTTTCGAGCAGGGCGTGGTCGAGGACGTCGTGCGTATGCGCGGCGGTGCCACGCCGTACGCCCGCTGGCGCGACTGGCCGGTGCTCGGCTGGTCGTCGCTGTCGTTGTCGCTGTGTTGGATACCGGCGTTGCGCCGCGCGGCGCGCTCTCGGCGGGGCCGTGTCTGAGCTGACCGCGGTCGTTTTGAGCGGCGGTTCGGGCACGCGCCTGTGGCCGCTGTCTAGGATCCACTTTCCGAAACAGTACCTGCCGTTGATCGGCGGGCGCAGCCTGTTCGTGCGCACGCTCGAACGCGCACGGCGCCTTGGTTGCGCGAAGTTCATCATCGTCTGCAACGAGGCGCACCGCTTCTTCGCGCTGGAGGGGCTGCACGAGGCCGGCGCCGTCGGCGACGACTGTCGCATCGTGGTCGAACCGGCGGCGAGAAACACCGCCCCGGCGACGGCGCTGGCGGCGTTGGCGCTGGCGGAGGACGGCGGCGGGGCGATGCTGGTGCTGCCGTCGGACCACTATATCGCCGGTGAGGACGAGGGCCCCCGCTCCTTCGCCGGGCGCCTTGCCGCGGCCCGCGCGGCCGCGGCGCGGGGCGCGCTGGTGACGTTCGGCATTCGACCGACTCGCGCCGAGACCGGCTACGGCTACATCATCGCCGGCGACGATACGGGCGATGGTGTTCACCAAGTCGCCGAGTTCACCGAAAAGCCGCCGCTTTCGCGGGCGCAGGCGTACGCGGCGAGAGACGATTGCTACTGGAACAGCGGCATTTTTCTGTTCGGCGAAAAGGCGTACCTGGCCGAGCTTGGACGCCATCAGCCGGCGCTGCTCGAGGCCTGCACCAGGGCTTGGCGCGCGCGCCGGCGCGACGACGTCGCCGACGTCCTCATAGAGCGCGCCGGCGCGCCCGACTTTGCCGCGAGCACCGACGTCTCGATTGACTACGCGGTCATGGAGAAGACCGCGGCCGCGGTCGTCGTGCCGGTCGCCGCCGGCTGGTCCGATCTGGGTTCGTGGGAGGCATGCGCCGACATCGTCGGCCGCGACGCCGCCGGGAATTCCGTTCACGCCGCCGCGGGCGACGTCGTGCTGCAAGACGCGCGCGACAACGTGGTCTATGCCTCGGGACGCCTCGTCGCCGCCGTCGGCGTGCACGGCCACGTGATCGTCGAGACGCCGGACGCGGTGCTGGTCGCGGATCGCGCGTCGGGCCAGTCGCTCAAACGGCTGGTGTCGCGGCTGCGGGAGGCGGGCCGCGCCGAGAGCGATTGGCACCGGAAGGTGTACCGGCCGTGGGGTTCCTTCGAGCGCGTGGACCGGGACGAAGGTTTTCAGGTCAAGCGCCTGATCGTCAATCCGGGGCAGCGCCTTTCGCTGCAATCGCACCGTCGCCGTTCCGAGCACTGGGTCGTCGTGCGCGGCGAGGCCCGGGTCACGCTTGGCGACGAAGTGTTGACGCTTGTGTCGAATCAATCCGTCTGCATACCGGTCGGCGTCAAGCACCGCCTGGAAAATCGCGGCGCCGAACCTCTGCATCTGATCGAGGTGCAATGCGGGGATTACCTGGGAGAGGATGACATCGAGCGTTTCGAGGACGCCTATGGCCGCACCGAACCGTCCTGAGGCGGACGTTTACGCGCCGCACCAGATCGAACGGCAGGCGCAGTCGTTCTGGGAGGAAAACGACTGTTTTCGCGCGGTGCGCGACGACGCCAGGGAGAAATTCTACTGCCTGTCCATGTTCCCGTACCCGAGCGGCAGGCTGCACATGGGCCACGTCAGAAATTACACGATAGGCGACGTCATCAGCCGCTACCAGCGGATGCTCGGCAAGAACGTGCTGCAACCGATGGGCTGGGACGCCTTCGGCCTGCCCGCCGAGAACGCGGCGCGCGCCGGCGGCGTCGCGCCGCAGGAATGGACCGAGCGCAACATCGCGCACATGAGGCGACAACTGAAACGCCTGGGTTACGGCTACGACTGGAAGCGCGAGTTCGCTACCAACGAAGCGGACTACTACCGCTGGGAGCAGTGGTTTTTCACGAAGCTGCACGAGCGCGGGCTGGCCTACCGCAAGGAGGCGTGGGTCAACTGGGATCCGGTGGATGAGACCGTGCTCGCCAACGAGCAGGTCATAGACGGTCTCGGCTGGCGCTCCGGCGCGCGCGTCGAGCGCAAGAAAATACCGCAGTGGTTTTTGCGCATCGGCGCCTACGCCGAGCAGCTGCTGGACGACCTTAAGCACCTCGCAGCCTGGCCCGAGCAGGTGCGGCAGATGCAGCGCAACTGGATCGGGCGCTCGCGCGGCGTCGCCGTTCGCTTCGATCTTGCCGGTCGGAACGACGCATTGACGGTGTTCACGACGCGCCCGGACACGCTGATGGGTGTGACCTACGTTGCGGTCGCCGCCGAACACCCGGTGCTCGAGGGGTTGCTCGACGGCAACCCGGCGCTGGCCGGACTGGTCGAGGAATGTCGTCGCAGGCCGACCTCGGAAGCCGAAGCGATGACCCGGGAGAAGCACGGCGTGGACACCGGGCTGCGTGCGCTGCACCCGTTGAGCGGCGATTTGCTGCCGGTGTGGTGCGCCAACTTTGTGTTGATGGAATACGGCGCGGGCGCGGTGATGGCGGTGCCGGCGCACGACCAGCGCGACTGGGAATTCGCGCGCCGCCACGGTTTGCCGCTGCGCCGGGTCATCCGCCCGGCCGACGGCAGCGAGACCGATCTCGAACGAGGCGCGTTCACCGAAAAAGGCGTGCTGTGCGACTCCGGGCGCTACGACGGCATGGATTTTGCCGCCGCGTTCGATGCGATTTTGCGCGACCTGGTGGAACGCGGGCGCGGCGAGGAGCGCGTGAACTACCGCCTCAAGGACTGGGGCGTATCGCGGCAGCGCTACTGGGGAGCACCGATTCCGGCGTTGTATCATGACGGCGACTGTCGCATGGCGAGCGAGGATGAATTGCCGGTACGCCTGCCTCGGCAGAGCGGCGCCGGTGTGATGCCATTGTCGCAGCTACCCGATTTTCGGCACGCGGGGCATGATGGTGACGGACGCGAAATTACTCGTGAAACCGATACTTTCGATACTTTTTTTGAATCAAGCTGGTACTATGTGCGCTTTGCCGCCGCGGGCAGGAATCTTCCCGACGACGAGGCTGCCTACTGGTTGCCGGTGGACTGTTACGTCGGCGGCATAGAGCATGCGGTGCTGCATCTGCTGTACGCGCGCTTTTTCCACAAACTGATGCGAGATTTCGGCCTGGTCGAGGGCGACGAACCGTTCACGCGCCTGCTGACGCAGGGCATGGTGCTGAAGGACGGCGCGAAGATGTCGAAGTCGAAAGGCAACACCGTGGATCCAGAACGCTATATAGAAAAGTACGGCGCCGACACCGTGCGCCTTTTCCTGATGTTCGCGGCGCCGCCGGAGCAAGCGCTGGAATGGTCGGACGCCGGCGTCGAGGGCGGTTTTCGTTTTTTGCGGCGCTTCTGGCGCCAAGTGTCGGAGCATTGCCGCGCGTTGGCGGCACCCGCGCCCGTCGGCGCCCGGCCCGACGAGACCGCATGCCGCGACCTGCGCCGCCGCATCCACGCGACCATCGCCAAGGTCAGCGACGACTACGCGCGCCGCTGCTCCTTCAATACCGCGATTGCGGCGAACATGGAGCTGAGCAACGCGCTGGCGCGGTTCGCCGACGATTCCGACAAGGGGCGCAAGGTCCGGAGCGAAGGCTACGAGGCGATTGTCAAAATGATGGCGCCGGTGACGCCGCACGTCATGCATTGTCTGTGGCGGCGCCTCGGACACCGCACGCCGGTGCTCGACTGCACGTGGCCGCTCGCCGATGAGCGCGCGATGCAGACCGATCATCGCGAGATCGTCGTGCAGGTCGACGGCAAGCTGCGCGCCAGGCTGCGGTTGCCCGACGGCTGTGAACGCGCGCTGATAGAGAAGCGCGCGTTGGCCGACGGCAGGGTGCGCCGCTTCATCGAGGGCAAGGACGTTGTCAAAACGATCCACGTCGAGGGTAGACTCGTCAATTTCGTCGTGCGCTGACGCCGCCCGCCGGCGCGCGCTTGCCGCGTTGTGCGTCGCCGCGGCGACGCTCGCGGCCGCTTGCGGCTACCAGTTGGGCGCCAGCGACCATGGCGCGCGCTTCGTGTCCCCGTCGTTGGCGAAGATATCGCTCGAGGGCATGCAGCGCCACGCGCCGTTGCGCGTGGCGCTGAAATCGGCGCTGCGCGTGCGCGGCGTGCGCGTCGTGGCCGCCGGCGCGGCACCGGCGCGCCTGGTTCTCGCCGGCGAGGAGATCACGCGGCGGCCGCTGGCGATCACCGGCGACGCCAAGGCGCGCGAGTACCTGGTGACCGCGTCCCTCGAGTTTTCAGTGCACGCTGACAACGGGCGCGTGCTGCTTGCGAGACAACGCATACGTTCCGAGGGTTCGTATCTTTATGACGACAGGAGACCATCGGCCAGCGAGAGCGAACGCCGGCGAACGCTGCGACACGTGCGCCGCGATCTCGCCCGCCGGGTCGTCGGGCGCCTGGCCGCGCTTGGCGCGCGCCGATCCCTGAACGAGACTCGAGGAGGAGACGTTGGAGCAAATTAATCTTTCGCGCCGCCTGGTGGAGGAGATCGTCGAGGTTTTGCGGCACCGCGAGCCGGCGTGCGACGACGCCCTGATAGCGGCGCAATATCTGGCCGCGGTCGTCGCCTACCTGGTGGCCTCGGACAGCGCGTCGCCGGCGCATAAGGACGATCTCCTCGAGGAGCTCAGGGATTTTATGCGCCACGTCTATACCGATCTCAGCCGCGCGCGGCCGCGGGCGCAATCGGCTTTCGGCATTTGGAAGCCGCCTCGATGACGGCGCCGCTCGTTTCATGCGCCGCTTGTTAATTTTGCTGCTGTCTTTTGCGCCGCCGCTGGCCGGTGATCCGCCGTTGTTCCTCGAGGGCGATTTCACGCAGGGCGGCATGGTGCGCGGGCGCGTCGCGCCGGGCGCCGAGGTACGGTTCGACGGTGGCGACGTGCGTGTCGCGCCGGACGGGCGCTTCGTCGTCGGTTTCGGGCGCGACGCACCGGCGCGGTCGGAGCTGGAGGTCGCGCTTCCCGGCGGCGAGCGGCAGCGACGCGTCGTAGCGGTGCGCCGGAGGAACTACGAAGTGCAGCGGATAGACAATCTCGCCGAGGCCCAGGTCAACCCGCCGCCGGAGACGTTCGCGCGCATACGCCGAGAGCGGGCGTTGATCGCCGAAGTGCGGCGGCGCGCCCTGGAGCATCGGGACTGCTTCGGCGAATTTCGGTGGCCGCTCAAGAATACGATCACCGGTGTCTACGGCAGCGCGCGCGTTCTCAACGGCCAGCCGCGCAGCCCGCATTACGGCGTTGACATCGCGGCGCCCGCGGGCACCGTCGTGCGCGCGCCCGCCGGCGGCATCGTAACCCTGGTGCACGACATGTATTTTTCGGGCATCACGCTGGTGCTCGATCACGGCTACGGCGTGTCTTCGACTTTTTTGCACCTGAGCAAAGCGCTGATGGCGCCCGGGGCGCGCGTCGAACGGGGGGCGCCGATCGCCGAGGTCGGCGCCACCGGCCGCGCCACCGGAGCGCACCTCGATTGGCGGGTGAACTGGTTTGAGCGGCGCCTCGACCCGCAGTTGCTGGCGGGGCCGATGTGAAAACCTGGATTATGGCCGAAGACGGATGAATACGACGGTGTGTGCCCGCCGACGCGGATCGTGGCGCACGCCGCCCGGCTTCGCTCCTCGTGGCCTGCCGCCGTCGGTCATTCGTCGGCCAGATGAGCCGTTTCGTCGGGCTTTTGCCGTAGTCGCCGACCGCCCGCGGTAGCGTGCCACCGGGCGGCCGGGGGCGGCTCGGCCGGTTTATCGCCGGTTTATCCGAAGGCGCGGATGTGGGATACTTCCCGACCGTGCTGCCGGGAACGCTCTTGGCATATTTGTCACCTGAATAAAGGATGGGAAAGTGGACGAAAATCGCAAAAAATCTTTGTCGGCGGCTTTGTCGCAGATCGAAAAACAATTCGGCAAAGGCTCGATCATGCGCCTCGGCGACGTGCAGTCCGGCATGGACGTGGACGTCATTCCGACCGGTTCCCTGGCGCTGGACGCGGCCTTGGGCATCGGCGGCCTGCCGCGCGGCAGGGTCGTCGAGATCTTCGGCCCGGAGTCTTCGGGCAAGACCACGCTGGCGTTGCACGTCATCGCCGAATGCCAGAAGGCCGGCGGCGCCGCCGCTTTTGTCGACGCCGAACACGCGCTCGACCCGGTGTACGCGCGCAAGCTCAAAGTGGACGTGGACAACCTGCTGGTCTCGCAGCCCGATACCGGCGAGCAGGGGCTCGAGATCGTGGACATGCTGGTGCGCTCGGCTTCGGTCGACGTCATCGTCGTGGATTCGGTGGCCGCGCTGACGCCGCGCGCCGAGATCGAGGGCGAGATGGGCGACAGCCACGTCGGCTTGCAGGCGCGGCTGATGTCGCAGGCGCTGCGCAAGCTCACCGGTATCATCACGCGCTCGAACACGCTGGTGGTGTTCATCAACCAGATACGGATGAAGATCGGCGTCATGTTCGGCAACCCGGAGACCACCACCGGCGGCAACGCGCTCAAGTTCTACTCGTCGGTGCGCCTCGACATACGGCGCACTGGTTCGATCAAGAAGGGTGACCAGTTCCTCGGCAACGAGACGCGCGTCAAGGTCGTCAAGAACAAGCTGGCGCCGCCGTTTCGCATGGCCCGCTTCGACATCCGCTTCGACGAGGGCATCTCGAAGTCGTCGCAGCTGCTCGACCTGGGCGCCGACCACGGCATCGTCGAGAAACTGGGTTCGTGGTACAGCTACGACGGCGAGAAGATAGGGCAGGGCAAGGACAACGCGCGCGAATATCTGGATAAGAACCCGCAAGCGGCCGAGGCGGTGGAGCAACGGTTGCGCGAGATTCTTTTTCAGGGCGCGGCGTCCGCCGCCGACAAAACCGAAGAGCATGCCCGTTGACGAGACCTCCTCGAAGGCGGATGCGCCGCTTGAAAAGGCGCTGAAATACCTTGCCAGAAGAGAATATTACGAGGAAGAGTTAAGGCGCAAGCTCAGCCGCGACGGCTACCGCGAGCAGGCGATTGCACGGGCGCTGGCCGGGCTGCGCGCGGACGGACGGCTGTCCGATGCCCGCTACCTCGAGGCCTACGTCGCCGAGCGCCGGCGGCGTCTTTACGGTCCGGAGCGCATCCGCCTGGAACTGATACAGCGGGGCTTTGACGAGGACGTCGTCCGGCGCGCCCTGGCAGGCGGCGGCGACGACTGGTTCGATAACGCCGTGCGCTGCCATCGCAAACGTTTCGGGGAGGCACCGCCCGCGGACTACGGTGAGTACGCCAAGCGCGGCAACTACCTGCGCCGCCGAGGTTATTCCGCCGACGTGGTTCGCCGGGTGCTGCCGGATGCGCCTGGCGCTTGACGTGCGCCCGGAGGCGGACGCCGGCGTCGGCGCGACGTACTCGCCGCTGCAAGTCTATCGTCGGCTGCTGGACTACGCCGCGGCGCACTGGCGCTGGTTTGCGCTCGCGATCCTCGGTATGGCCGTGTATTCGGCGACCGACGTCGGCTTCGCGGCGATCATGAAGCCGTTTCTCGATGAGACTTTCGTCGCCCGCGACCCGGAGCAGGGCGCACTGCTGTCGCTAGGCCTGGTCGGTATCCTGCTGTTGCGCGGCGTCGGCGCCTTTCTGTCGGGCTACTGCATGGCCTACGTCGGCCAGCACGTGATGAGGCAGTTGCGCCAAGAGGTGTTCGAGCACCTGCTGTGCCTGCCTTCGTCCTACTACGACCGAGCAGCCAGCGGCGACGTTATCTCGAAGATGATCTATAACGTTGAACGCATCTCGACGTCGGCGACCAAGGCGTTGACCATCATCGTGCGCGACAGCCTGACCGTCGTCGGGCTGCTCGCCTGGATGTTGTACATCCAATGGTTTCTGATGCTGATTTTTCTGGCGGCGGCGCCGGTGATCGCGTGGGCGCTGCGCTACCTGAGCCGGCGTTTTCGCAGGATCAGCCGCAAGCTGCAACGGGCCATGGGCTACCTGGCCAGCGACGTCGAGCAGGTAGTCAACGCCAACCGCGCGGTCAAGGTGCTGGGCGGTTACGAATACGAGCTGGCGAACTTCAGCGCCAGCAACCGGCGCACCTTCGAGCACAGCATGAAGATGGCGCTGACACGGGCCGCGGGCGCGCCGGTGGTGATGTTGCTGATCGGCGCCAGCATAGCGTGGGTCATCTACCTGGCGAGCTTTCAGATCGTCGCCAACGAGATTTCGGTGGGTACTTTCATCTCGTTCGTGGTCGCGGCCATGCTGTTGTTTCGGCCGATGCGCAATCTCGTCAACGTCAGCGCGGTTGTCCAGCAGGGCATCGCCGCCGGCGAGAGTATTTTCGGCCTGCTCGACACGCCGCCGGAACGGGACACCGGCAGGCGCACCGGGCGACGCTGGCGCGGCGCGATCCGCTTCGTCGGCGTGTCGCACCGCTACGACGGCGACGATAGCGGCGGCGCTGGCGATGAGGCCGCGCTGCACGCGGTGGATCTGTCCATAGACGCGGGCGAGAGCGTCGCCCTGGTCGGCAAGTCGGGCGCCGGCAAGTCCACGTTGGTCGGCTTGATTCCGCGCCTCTACGATTGCAGCGAGGGGCGTATCGAGATAGACGGCTGCGACGTGCGCGACGTCTCGTTGTCCGAGTTGCGCGCGCAGATCACCTACATCGGCCAGAGCGTCGCGTTGTTCAACGACACGATACGCAACAACATCGTCTATGGGCGCGACGTCAGCGAGCGGGCGCTGATCGAGGCGGCGCGCAAGGCGCAGGCGCTCGACTTCATCGAGCGCCTGCCGCGCGGCTTCGACACGCCGGTAGGCAACGCCGGCGCGCGCCTGTCGGGCGGCCAGTGCCAGCGCGTCGCGATCGCCAGGGGTCTGTTGAAGGAGTCGGCGATTCTGATTTTCGACGAGGCCACGTCGGCACTCGACGCCGAGTCCGAGCGCGCGGTGCAGGCGGCTCTCGCCGAGATCGCGGGCACCCGGACGATGCTGATCATCGCGCACCGTTTCTCGACGATAGCATTGGCGAGCCGTATCGTGCTGCTGTCGCAGGGGCGCGTCGTCGAGCAGGGCACGCACGAGGAATTAATGGCCGCGCGCGGGCGCTATTGTCGCTTGTACAGCGCTTCCGAAGCGAACAAAATAATCGCGTGAACGCGCGCGCTTTGGCGAGCGACGTTGCCGCGCGCGTCTGGTACGGCGGCCACCGGGCGGGCGCCTGGCTGGCGCCTTTGGCGGCGATCTACCGCCTCGGCTTCATCGTCGCGCGCGTGCTGGGGCGACGTTCGTCGCCGGCGCTGGCGGTTCCGGTTATCGTCGTCGGCAACCTTACTACAGGCGGCAGCGGAAAGACCCCTTTTGTCATTTATTTGGCGCGGCTTCTTAAGAATAGAGGCCATCATATCGGCATTGTCAGCCGCGGTTATCGGTCGCGTTTGCGGCGCTTTCCCCACCGCGTGCACACCGACGATGACGCGCTCTTGGTCGGCGACGAACCTCGCCTGATCGCCGACGAGACCGGCTGCCCGATTGTGATAGCGGCGCGCCGCCGGGAAGCAGCTCAGTATCTGATCGAAAACTGCGGCGTCGAATTGATCTTGTCGGACGACGGTTTGCAGCATTTCGCGCTGCCGCGCTCGCTTGAGATCGTCGTCGTCGACGGCGGCAGAAAGTTCGGCAACGGGCGCCTGCTGCCCGCGGGCCCGCTGCGCGAACCGCTGTCGCGCCTCGAGACGGTAGATTACGTCGTTGTCAACGGCAGCGACACGGCGCCCGTCGCCGGAATCGCCGAACCTCGGCGCATGGAGGTGCGCCCGTTGCGTTTGCGCCACCTGCTGAGCGGGCGCGAGGAGGCTTGCGATTATTTCCGAGGCAAGCGCGTCCACGCCTGCGCCGGTATCGGCAATCCGGATCGTTTCTTCGAACTATTGGATGATCTTGGCATGAAATCGCAGCGGCACGTGTTTCCCGATCATCACGCCTATCGCGGATCCGATCTGCGTTTTGGCGACGATCTCGCCGTTGTCATGACCGCGAAGGA
This sequence comes from Candidatus Oxydemutator sp., assembly GCA_965203445.1. Lineage (GTDB taxonomy): Bacteria > Pseudomonadota > Gammaproteobacteria > Poriferisulfidales > Oxydemutatoraceae > Oxydemutator. The sequence goes on along the minus strand of OZ241883.1, from coordinate 2,071,784 downwards.
TGGAGTACAATGCCAAGCCGCGGCGCGTTCCGACGCCGCGGCTTGGCGGCGCACTTTGCACGACGCGTGGATCGTCGATACCGAAGCGCGGCTCGACGCCGATTTCGAGGAACAACTGCTGGACCGGGTCGAGGTGCTGCTCAATGGATGAACATTTGCTCGATATACTCGTCTGTCCGGTGACGAAAGGCGCGTTGATCTACGACCGCGAGCGGCAGGAATTGCTCTCGTTGTCGGCGCGCCTGGCCTATCCGGTGCGCGACGGCATCCCGGTCATGCTGCCCGAAGAAGCGCGGCAGATCTTCCAGGAGGAGTATGAAAGCCACCGGAAGAAACACCCCGATACCTGAGTTCAAGATCGTCATTCCCGCGCGCTATCGCTCGCACAGGCTGCCGGGCAAGCCGTTGCGCAACTTGGCGGGGCGGCCGCTGATACGGCACGTGTACGACAACGCGCTCGCCAGCGCCGCGGATGAGGTGATAGTCGCCACCGACGATAAGCGCATCGCCGAATGCATGGAAAGCGTGCGCGGCGACGTCTGCATGACGGCGGGCACCCACGCAAGCGGCACCGACCGCGTCGCCGAGGTGGCCGCGGCCAGAGGGTGGCCGGATGATATGGTGGTCGTCAACGTGCAGGCGGACGAGCCGTTTTTGGAGGCCGCCGACGTCAACCGCCTGGCCGCCGGTCTCGCCGCCGAGGACGCCGGCTGCGCGACGCTCGCCGCCGCAGTGACTTCGCCGCGAGGCAAGGACGATGCGAACAAGGTCAAGGTAGTCCGCGACGCGGCCGGATTCGCGCTGTATTTCAGCCGCTCCCCGATTCCCGCCGGCGAGGGCGACTGGCTTTGTCATCTGGGCATCTACGCCTACCGCCACGCAACCCTCAGGCAGTACGCCGCGCTGCCCCGCTCCTCCCTCGAGCGCCGCGAGAAGTTGGAGCAACTGCGCCTGTTGGAATCCGGCCATCGCATCCGCATCGTCCTGGCCCGCCACTCGCGCCACCTTGGCATAGACACCGAGGAAGACCTGGAGAAAGCCGCCGCTTCGTCGAGGTGGTCACCGGGTCGTGCCTCTCGATGCAGCGCGTAGCGGCCGGCCTTGAGGTGCTCGAGGGGTCGTGCCTGGTGCGGGTGCGCGTGGGCCACCATGTTCTGGGCAAACGGGAGAGTTGTCTTTCAGCAGCTTGCACGGGATGATATTCCCCAAACTCCGGCGATTGGACGCATACGGGCACTTGAAAAGCGCCGCGATTTTCGTTACAAATAGCGCCCGAAAATTCCGGGCCGGCGCGGATTCAGCTGCAACGTCATGATCAAAGTAGAAAATCTCTGCAAGCGTTTCGGCCGGCTTGTGGCCGTTGATAAGGTCTCTTTCGAGGTGCGCCCGGGCGACGTGCTCGGCTTCCTCGGGCCGAACGGCGCCGGCAAATCCACGACGATGAAGATGGTCTGCGGGTTCCTGCGCCCGACCTCGGGGCGCATAGGCGTCTGCGATTTTGACATCACCGAGCAGCCGTTGGAGGCCAAGCGCATCATCGGCTACCTGCCGGAGGGGGCGCCCAGCTACGGCGACATGACGGTCGCCGATTTTCTGCGTTTCATCGCGCGCGTCAGGCAGCTCGGCAAGGCGCGGGCGCGCGACGGTTTTGATTACGTCGTGCAGGAGCTGGCACTGCAAGACGTGCTGCGCCAGCCGGTGGATACGCTGTCCAAAGGCTTCAAGCGGCGCGTCGGACTGGCGCAGGCGTTGATGCACGACCCGCGCGTGTTGATCATGGACGAGCCGACCGACGGGCTTGATCCGAACCAGAAGCACCACGTGCGCGCGTTGATCAACTCGCTCAGCAAAGACAAGATAGTCGTCATCTCGACGCACATCCTCGAGGAAGTCTCGGCGGTGTGCACGCGCGCGCTGATCATCGCGCACGGACGCCTGCTGGCGGACTCGACGCCGCCGGAACTGCTGGCGCGTTCGCGCTACCACCACGCCGTCAGCCTGCAAAGCGACGACCGCGACGCGGTGCGCGCGCTTGGCGAAATGGAAGGCGTGACCGCGGTCGAGGAGGACCTGGTCCACCAGCGCTGGGTGATTTTCACCGAAGGCGACCGCCGGCACGCCGTCTATCAGGACCTGGGCCGGCGCATCGCGGGCCGCGAACTGGCTGCGGACGATTTGCGTATCGAGCACGGGCGGCTCGATGAAGTGTTCCGTGAGATCACCGAAGGCAGCATCGCATGAAGGTCGTCGGCGCGATACTGAGAAAAGAGCTGGCCGGCTATTTTGCGACGCCTCTGGCGTACGTGTTCATCGTCATTTTTCTGGTGCTGATCGCGACGTTCACGTTTTATCTGGGCAATTTCTTCGAGCGCGGCGAGGCGGATCTGCAGCCGTTTTTCCAGTTCCATCCGTGGCTGTATCTGTTTCTGATACCGGCGATCTCGATGCGCCTGTGGGCCGAGGAGCGCAAGAGCGGCAGCATCGAGCTGCTGATGACGCTGCCGGTCACCCCGGCGCAGGCGGTGCTCGGCAAATACATCGCCGCGTGGCTGTTCACCGGCACCGCGCTGGTGCTGACTTTCCCGCTCTGGATCACGGTCAATTATCTGGGCGAGCCGGACAACGGCGTTATTCTCTCGGCCTATCTTGGCAGCTTCCTGATGGCGGGGGCATTTCTGGCCATCGGTTCGTGCGTCTCGGCGACCACGCGCAACCAGGTCATCGCTTTCATCATCAGCATCGTCATCTGCTTTGTGTTTTTGTCGAGCAGCCTGCCGTTCGTGCTCGACTTGTTCCAGGCGTGGCTGCCGCAGATGTTCGTCGACACGATCTCGTCGCTGAGTTTTTTGTCGCACTTCGTCTCGATCAGCAAGGGCGTGATAGACGCGCGCGACCTGGTGTACTTTGTGCTGATGATCGTGTTCTGGCTGGGCGCCAACGTCGTCGTACTGGAGAGCAGGCGTGGCGAGTGACGTGAAAAAAAGCGCCGCCGTGCCGGCGCCCGTAATCTACGCGCTGCTGGGGCTGACCTTCATCGTGCTGATGACGCTCGCCAATATCGGCCTGAAACACTTGCGCCTCGATCTCACCGAGAACAAGATTTACACGTTGTCGGACAACACGCTGGAGATCATCGAAAGCATAGAGCAGCCGATCAAGCTCTATCTGTTCTTTTCCGAGGACCCCAGCAGGGACTTGGCGCCGCTGCGCAAGTACCACGCGCAAGTGCGTGAACTGTTGGAGGAGTTCGTGTTTCACGCCGACGGAAAGATTCAGCTGCACACGATAGACCCGGAACCTTTTTCCGAGGACGAGGACCGCGCCACTGGCTTCGGCCTGCAAAAGGTGCCGATTCAGAACACCGGCCAGTCGCTGTACTTCGGTCTCGCCGGCAGCAACGCGGTCGGCAACGTCGAGGTGATACCTTTTCTGCACTCGAACCGCGAGGTATTTCTCGAATACGACGTGGACAAGCTGCTCTACAGCCTGATACATCCGAAGAAGCCGGTGCTGGGGCTGATGACGTCGTTGCCGATGTATCCGACCGGCTTCGGCTCGCCGATAGGCAACCCGCAAAACCCGTGGGTGATTATCGAGCAGTTGGAGCAGTTGTTCACGGTCAAGTTGGTGTTCACCGACGCCGAGCGCGTGGAGGATGACGTCGACCTGCTGGTCGTCGCGCATCCGAAGCAGCTTGCCGACAAGACCCTGTACGCGATAGACCAGTACGTGATGAAGGGCGGCAAGGCGCTGTTTTTCGTGGATCCGTACGCCGAGGTCGAGGAGATACCGGTGCCGCAGGACGTGCCGCTGCCCGACGCCCGGGCCAGGAGTTCGTCGCTGAACCGCCTGTTCAAGTCGTGGGGGTTCGTCGTGCCCGAGGACACCGTGGTCGCCGACCCCAACCACGCGCTGATGGCGGCGGCGCCGGGACAGACGCCGAGCCGCAACGCCGTGCTGCTCGGATATACGAAGGGCAACATGAACCGCGAGGACGTCGTAACGGCAATGCTCGAGCAGGTCAATTTCGGGATCGCATCGCACGTGCGCGTGCTCGACGAGGAGCGGGTCGAGATGACGCCGCTGGTGCAGTCGAGCGAAAACTCGATGCTGATGCCGCTGGCGCGCCTGCGCTTCGTCGCCGACGCGAGCGCCCTGATGCAGGGGTTTTCTCCGAGCGGCGAGCGCTACCCGGTGGTCGCCAAGATAACGGGCGCGCTTGACAGCGCCTTCGAAGGCCCGCCGCCCGACGACCAAGAGGAGGACGGCGGCGACGATCAGAAAGAGCAGGAACAGGCGAAGCCGCCGCAACGGGAACACGTCGCACGGACGGACGGCGAGGCCAATCTGCTGGTCGTGGCCGACGTCGACGTGCTGTCCGACCGCATGTGGGTGCAGGCGCGCGAGTTTTTCGGCAGGAGGATCTATCAGCCCCACGCCAGCAACCGCGATTTCATGATCAACGCGGTCGACCACTACACCGGCGGCAACGAATTGATCGGCATCCGCGGGCGCGCAAGCCTGAGCCGCCCGTTCACGCGCGTGCTCGAACTCGAGCGCCAATCGAGCGCCAGGTACCGCGCGACCGAGGAGGGCCTGCAACGCAAGGTCGGCGAGACCGAACGCAAACTTCAGGAACTGCAAAGCAAGCGCACCGACAGCCGCTCGACGATACTGACCGCCGAACAGCAGCAGGAAGTCGCGCGCCTGCGCGCGCAGATGGTGCAGACGCGCAAGGAGTTGCGCGACGTCAAGCACAAGTTGGCGAAAGACATAGACGCGCTCGGCAACCGCCTGAAAGTGATCAACATCGGTCTGGTGCCGGGTATCGTGATACTGCTGGCGTTGTTGTTCGCGTTCATTCGCTTCCGCGGGCGCCTTAGGAATGAGTAACCGGTCGGTCGTCTTCATCGTCCTGATCGCGCTGCTGGCAATCGCGGGAGTCGCGTTCCTCGCCGGCGAGGACGACGACGGCGACGGCCACGGCGCATTGTTCCCCGATCTCGACGTGGACGCGGCCAATCGCGTCTCCGCAATCACGTTGCGGGGCGCGGGCGGCGCCGAAGTGCATCTTGTGCGCGGCGAGCGCGACGTGTGGCGGGTTGCGAATAAGGACGGCTACCCGGCGGATCGGGTGAAAATCCGCAACTTGCTGCTGGCGCTGTCGGAGGCGCGACGGGTCGAGCGTATGACCTCGAAGCCGGAGCAATACGAGCAGTTGGGCGTCGCCGGCCCGGAGGCGGGCGGCGGTCTGTCGGTAGCGCTCGCCGGTGCGCAGCGTTCCTGGGAGGTCATCATGGGCAATCCAAGCAGCCAGCTGAGCGAGGGCCAGTTCGTGCGTATCGCGGACGAAGATGCGAGCTGGCTGATAAACCGCAGGTTTTTCCTGGAAACCGAGGCGCGCACCTGGCTCGATACGCGCATAATCCATATGGAGCCGGCCGATCTGCACCGCGCGACGATTGCGAAGCCGGACGGCGAGACGCTCGAGATGGTGCGCCAGGGCCGCGGCCAGGAGTTGGCGCTTGCGGCGCTTGGCGAGGATTATGAATTGAAAGATCCGGGAGCGCTGAACCGAATCGCCGCGACCGTGGATTTTCTCGACTTTAACGAAGTCTACGTCAAAAACGACGATTTCACCCTGCCGGACGACACCATAACGGCGATATTTACGACTTTCGACGGCTTGCAGATCGCGTTACGGGTGTATCGGGTCGGGGAAACCCCCTACGCCGCGGTCGGCGCGCACGCCGACGATCAGATCATGGAGCAGTTCGCGGTCGCAGACGACAAGCGTGCCAAGATCGCGGCCGAGGCGCAATCCTTGGACGAGCATTTCTCCCGTTGGTACTACCGCTTACACGATGCGGTCTATGAACCGCTTACCGCGAGCACGGACACCCTGACGCGCAAGAAGACACCGTAAGGCAGGCGCGAGCATCGCAAACCCGTAATAGTAACCCTGTCAAGTTTCGCTGGATGCGATATAGAATGAACCTCAGATTTGGAATTAATGCGCGAGTTGCGGGCGAGCAGCCGCGGTTGCTCATGGCCAAGGCGCGGACAATGAAAATTGTCGCATACTTGCTGTTGATGTTTTTTGCCACGGGTGCCGCGGCCCAAATCCAAACCTCCGTTGACTATGACAATAATGACAACAATCTGATAGACGTCAGAGATCGGGCGCAGTTACAGGCCATCACCCATGATTTGATGGGCGTCGGCAACGCCGCCGCGGCCGCCTATAGAGACGCGTTTCCCGACGCCATACAAGGCATGGGTTGTCCTTCCACCTGCACCGGTTATGAACTGTTGAATGATATAGACTTGTCGGGCGCGAACTGGAACCCGATAGGGGGCGGATCGCGCGCATCTTTTCCTGCAATTTTGCCTGATGGGAACCATTACAACAGAGTGTTCGAGGGTAACGGCCACGTTATCAGCAACATGAGCATTGACGGCGGGAATTCCGATTGGGACTTTGTGGGTTTGTTCCGCGGCCTGGGCGCCGCCAGTGTCGTCCGCAACGTGGGTTTGGTGGACGTAAACGTGAGCTTGCATACAGGCAGCTTCAGCTTCTATACGGGCGCATTGGCGGGAACTGCCCATGGCAGAATAGCGTCGAGTTACGTGGCAGGTGGCACGGTATCCGGCGGTTTTTACACGGGCAGTCTGGTGGGCGATTTGCGCGCGCGTGGAATCATAATTGCCAGTTATACCAATGTGTCGATACCTCGTGCCACGTCTCAGCCGTTGGGCGGTCTGGTAGGCCGTACCCGCGCCAATAGCATAGTGAGTGCCAGTTACACGCTGGTAGTGTCGGAGAACCCTTCCGGGTTCGGCGGTCTGGTGGGGCAGCATGATTCAGCCGCCGAGATTCAGTCGAGCTACTTTGATAAAAGGCGCGCCAGAGTGAGTTCGTGCTGCGACAGTAACGCGCCGTCGCCGGATCGGTCGCCCAAGAGTTCCGTCGCGTTGCGCACGCCGACGTCCGCGGTGGAGATATACGCCGGTTGGGACAAGCTGGACTTGAACGGCGCCGGCACGAACGACGACGCGCCGTGGGACTTTGGCAATCCGTTCCAATATCCGGTGTTGCGCGGCAACGGCAACACCACGAATATCGGCGTGCAGCAGCGCTTGCAGCCGCCGGTATTTGCGACGTTCTCGCAACGAGGCGGCGCTTTGGCAGCGGAAGGTTCGACGGCGACGTATGCGGTGGAATTGGGCGGCGTCGCCGACGTGGCGACGATGAGCTGGTCGGTGGTGCTCACCGGTGTCGGCACCGGCCACGCCGTTGCGGCCGATTTTTCCACGACGAGAGGGACGGTAACCCTCGTCAACACCGACAGCGCGGTTTTCCAGATCGGCATAGCGCGCGATCAGATGACGGAAGGCAGAGAGACGTTCCGAGTGCAGTTGAGCGACTTTCAGGCGCCGGCCAACTCGTCGTTGAGCGCCGCCAGGTCCACGGTCGTCAGCGTCATCGCAAGGAGCGGCGGGACGGATTACGACCTCGACGGCGATAATTTAATAGAGGTTGCGACGACGTCGCAGTTGTCGGCGATCCGCTATGACTTGGGCGGTATGGGTTTGCTCGGCGTGGCTGATGGGGACGACGCGGATGCTTACAAAGAGGCATTTCCATTTTTTAACGAGAGTAGCACCTGTCCCGGCACGTGCGCCGGCTACGAGTTGTCGAACGACCTGGATTTGTCGAGCGTGGGGAACTGGACGCCGTTAGGGGGTGGGTCTCCGTTAGAGTATTACACCGCGGTTTTTGAAGGCAACGGCCACGTCATAAGCAATTTGCGCATTGAGAGCCCGTCGTTGAATAACGCGGGTTTGTTCAGTGCCGTGGGCGTCGGCGGCAGGATCCGCAACGTGGGCCTGAGGGACGTTTTCGTGAGCGTGGGGGCAGGAGTTCATACGGGCGCGCTGGTGGGTCGTAACGAAGGCAGAGTGGCGGCGTGTTACGTGCTGGGTGGCAGCGTAGATGGTCAAGCCGGCAGGGTAAAGGGTGTTTGGGGGGCGGGCGGTTTGGCGGGCGCCAATGGTGGCACGGTAATAGCGAGTTACGCGGACGTGGGGGTACATGCGGACGCCCACACGGCGGGTGGTCTGATAGGCGAAGCCATTGCAGGTTCGGTGGTGAGCGCCAGTTACTCCGTCGGTATGGTGTCCGGGGGTCGCTATGGCGGAAGCACCGTAAGGGGCGGCTTGTTGGGAAGGCGCAATGAAAGCGATGCCGACAAATACGACGTTCAGGCAAGCTACTACGACCGCGGGCGCAGCGGGCAGACATCGTGCTGTGGCGGCCAGACGCCGCCGTCGTCGGACGCGCATACGTCGAGGACGTCCTTACAGTTGCGCGCCCCGACGTCGGCCGTGGGCATATACGCCGGTTGGGACAAATTGGACGTGGACGGCGTGGATCAGCTTGATGACGATGATTTGAACGACGACGCGCCGTGGGATTTCGGGAGTGGTTTTGATTATCCGGTACTGCGCGGCGTGAGCGCCCGTTACCCCAAGGGCAACACCACCGGCATCCGAGTGCAGCGCCCGGTGGCCGACGTATTGGTGACGTTGTCGCAGGGTGTCGGAAGGAACTTTGAGGGCGGGGCGGCGGAGTACGCGGTGACATTGAGCGCTTACGGCGCTGGTGTGGTGACGATGAATTGGTCGGTGGAGTTGACCGGCGTCGGCGAAGGCCACGCCGATGCGGACGACTTTTCCGAGGCGACGCGCGGGGAGGTGGTCCTGGTCAACACCGACAGCGCGGTTTTCAGCATCACTATCAGGGATGGCGACGGGCCGGAGGGGAGAGAGACGTTCCGCGTGCGCTTGAGCGAACCGAGGGGTTTGGACGGGCTGCGTTTGAGCGCCGCCAGTTCCGCGGTCGTCAGCAGCATCGAAAGGAACCGCGGGATGGATTACGACCGCGACGGCGATAATTTAATAGAGGTTGCGACGACGTCGCAGTTGTCGGCGATCCGCTATGACTTGGGCGGTATGGGTTTGCTCGGCGTGGCTGATGGAGACGACGCGGATGCTTACGAAGAGGCATTTCCATTTTTTAACGAGAGTAGCACCTGTCCCGGCACGTGCGCCGGCTACGAGTTGTCGAACGACCTGGATTTGTCGAGCGTGGGGAACTGGACGCCGTTAGGGGGTGGGTCTCCGTTAGAGTATTACACCGCGGTTTTTGAAGGCAACGGCCACGTCATAAGCAATTTGCGTATTGAGAGCCCGTCGTTGAATAACGCGGGTTTGTTCAGTGCCGTGGGCGTCGGCGGCAGGATCCGCAACGTGGGCCTGAGGGACGTTTTCGTGAGCGTGGGGGCAGGAGTTCATACGGGCGCGCTGGTGGGTCGTAACGAAGGCAGAGTGGCGGCGTGTTACGTGCTGGGTGGCAGCGTAGATGGTCAAGCCGGCAGGGTAAAGGGTGTTTGGGGGGCGGGCGGTTTGGCGGGCGCCAATGGTGGCACGGTAATAGCGAGTTACGCGGACGTGGGGGTACATGCGGACGCCCACACGGCGGGTGGTCTGATAGGCGAAGCCATTGCAGGTTCGGTGGTGAGCGCCAGTTACTCCGTCGGTATGGTGTCCGGGGGTCGCTATGGCGGAAGCACCGTAAGGGGCGGCTTGTTGGGAAGGCGCAATGAAAGCGATGCCGACAAATACGACGTTCAGGCAAGCTACTACGACCGCGGGCGCAGCGGGCAGACATCGTGCTGTGGCGGCCAGACGCCGCCGTCGTCGGACGCGCATACGTCGAGGACGTCCTTACAGTTGCGCGCCCCGACGTCGGCCGTGGGCATATACGCCGGTTGGGACAAATTGGACGTGGACGGCGTGGATCAGCTTGATGACGATGATTTGAACGACGACGCGCCGTGGGATTTCGGGAGTGGTTTTGATTATCCGGTACTGCGCGGCGTGAGCGCGCGTTTTCCCGGCGGCAACGCCGCCGGTATCGGCGTGCAACGGCGCTTGCAGCCGCAGGTGTTGCTGACGTTGTCGCAGCGGGGCGCTGACTTGTTGACGGAGGGGCAGGTGGTGGAATACACGGTGGAATTGGATGGTCGCGTCAGCCAGTTGGTGATGAATTGGTCCGTGGAGTACACCGGTGCCGGCGACGGCCACGCCGAGGCGTCGGATTTTGACGGGGACATGGATGGGGTGCTGGTCCTCACCAATACCAGCAGCGCGGATTTCCAGGTACGGATAGCGGATGACGTGAGGCCGGAGTTGAGAGAGACGTTCCGAGTGAGGGTGAGCGGATTTTTGACGTCGGGCGCGTTGCGCCAGCGCTTGAACGTCGCCAGTTCCGCGGTTGTCAGCGTCATCGCCTCGCATGGCAAAAATTACGACGCCGACGACAACGGTCTGATAGACGTTATGACGACGTCGCAGTTGTCGGCGATCCGCTATGATTTGAGAGGTATGGGTCTGGGTGGCGTGGATGGCGAAGACGTGGCCGCTGTAGCCGCTTACGAAGGCGCGTTTCCGTTTTTTGACGAGATCGGGGCGTGTGCGGGCGGCTGCAAGGGTTACGAGTTGCTGAACGACGTAGACTTGTCGGGCCTGGCCTGGCAACCGATAGGGGGCGGGGGGCTCGATCCCCGGGTGGATGGCCGGCTGCCTGAGAAGTACCTTTACAAAGCGGTGTTCGAAGGCAACGGCCACGTTATCAGCAACATGGAAGTGAACGCGCCGAACGTTGTCTGGCACTTTGTGGGCTTGTTCCGGGGCTTGGGCGCCGGCGGTGTCATTCGCAACGTGGGCCTGATGGGCGCGAAAGTGGCCGTGCACATGAACAGCATATCAACGGGCGGGTTGGCGGGGGTCAACTACGGCGGCAAAGTGGCGGCGTGTTACGTGGTGGGCGAAGATGATCAGGGAGACGTGATCGGCAGTTGGACCGTGGGTGGTCTGGTGGGTGGCAATGAGGGGACGATCATTGCCAGTTACGCCAACGCGTACGTCAGGGGGGCTGCATCCCCTACCGGTGGTCTGGTGGGTTATAACGCTCCCGGCGGGAAGATCATAGCGAGTTATTCATTAGGAATCGTAGGGCTGGCGCGTGTTGTCTGGCCCCATGCGACGCGTAACGATGGCGGTTTGGTGGGCCAAAACGATGCCGCGTCGACCGCGATAGAGGCCAGTTACTATGACAGAGATAGCGGCGGCTTATCATCGGGCGGTACGAACGTGTCGGCGACGGCGGTCAGGACGAGCCGGGAGTTGCGTTCGCCGGTCGCGGCCGAGGGCATTTATGCCGCCTGGAGCGGTCTGAACGTGGACGACACGACGGGCACAGTGATGGGGGTTTTGACGTTGAACGACGACAACCCGTGGGACTTCGGTACGAATCTGGATTATCCGGTGCTGCGCGGCGTAAGCGAGCGTTACCCCGACGGCAACACCACCGGCATCCGAGCGCAGCGGCTGGCGGCCGGTGTATTTGTGACGTTGTCGCAGGGCGCCGGAAGAAAATCGGAGGGTGAGGAGGCGGAGTACGCGGTGACCTTGAGCACTCGCGGCGCCGGCGCGGTGACGATGAATTGGTCGGTGGAGTTGACCGGCGTAGGCGAAGGCCACGCCGAGGCGTTGGATTTTGACGGTGCGACGAGCGGGCAGGTGGTTCTGGCGGGCACCGCCAGCGCGGTTTTCCAGGTAGGGATAAAGGAGGACGAGACGCCGGAGAGGAGAGAGACGTTTCGAGTGAGGATAAGCGATTTGCAAGGCCCGGACAACGTGCGTTTGAACCCCGCCGGTTCCGCGGTTGTCAGCGTCATCGCCCCGAACGGGAGGGATTACGATCCCGACGGCAACAATCTGATAAACGTTGCGACGACGTCGCAGTTGGCGGCGATCCGCTATGACTTGGGCGGCGCGGGTTTGCGCGGCGTGGCTGATGGAGACGTGGTTGCCTACGACGAGGCCTTTCCGTTTTTTGACAAGGTCAAGACTTGCGCGGGCGGTTGCAAAGGCTACGAGTTGTCGAACGACGTGGACTTGTCGAGCGTGCGGAACTGGACGCCGCTGGGGGGCGGGAATCCGATAAAGTATTACACCGCCGTTTTTGAAGGCAACGGCCACGTCGTAAGCAACTTGCGTATCCAGTCGTCGCTACGGTTGGATAACGCGGGCTTGTTCGGCGCCGTAAGCGGTGTCGGCACGATCCGCAACGTGGGCTTGCGGGACGTGAGCGTGGAGGTGGGTGGCGGCAGTATGCATACGGGGGCGTTGGTGGGTCGTAACGAAGGCAAGGTGGCGGCGTGTTACGTGACAGGCGGCAGCGTAAAGGGTGTTTTTGCGGCGGGCGGTCTGGCGGGTGCCAATCATGGCACGGTATTGGCGAGTTACGCGGCCGTGGGAGTGCACGCGGATGGGCTCCGTTCGGGTGGTCTGATAGGCCGGGCCGCCGCAGGTTCGGTAGTGAGCGCCAGTTACTCGATAGGCAGGGTGACAGGGGGAGCACGTGGAGGAAGCACCTACCGGGGCGGCCTGGTGGGGGGGCGTGATGAAGCCGACGCCGCCGAATACGACGTTCAGGCGAGCTACTTTGACCGCGCGCGCAGCGGGCAGAGTTCGTGTTGTGGAGAGAACGAGCCGTCGCCGGATCGGTCGTCCAGGACGTCCATCGAGTTGCGCGCGCCGACGGCGGCCGCGGGCATCTACGCCGGTTGGGATCAGCTGGACGTGGACGGCGTGGCGAGCACGGCCATGGGTGCCGTGACGTTGAATGACGACGCGCCGTGGGATTTCGGGAGTGGTTTGGATTATCCGGTATTGCGCGGCGTGAGCGCGCGTTATCCCACCGGCAACACCACGAGTGCCGGCGTGCAACGGCGCTTGCAGCCGCCGGTGTCGCTGACGTTGTCGCAGCGGGGCGCCGACCTGGTAACGGAGGGGCAGGACGTGGAGTACATCGTAGAGTTGGACGTTCCCAGCGTCATCCAGTTGGTGATGAATTGGTCCGTGGAGTACACCGGTGCCGGCGACGGCCACGCCGAGGCGTCGGATTTTGACGGGGACAGGGATGGATTTCTGTTCCTGACCAATACCAGGAGCGCGGTTTTCCAGGTGAGTATAGCGGATGACGGGACGCCGGATTTGAGAGAGACGTTCCGAGTGAGAGTGAGCGGATTTGTGACGTCGAGCGCGTTGCGCCGGCGCTTGAACGTCGCCAGTTCCGCGGTCGTCAGCGTCATCGCCCCGCACGGGAAGGATTACGATCCCGACGGCAACAATCTGATAAACGTTGCGACGACGTCGCAGTTGGCGGCGATCCGCCATGACTTGGGCGGCGCGGGTTTGCGCGGCGTGGCTGATGGAGACGTGGTTGCCTACGACGAGGCCTTTCCGTTTTTTGACGAGGCCGAGACTTGCGCGGGCGGTTGCAAAGGCTACGAGTTGTCGAACGACGTGGACTTGTCGAGCGTGCGGAACTGGACGCCGATAGGGGGCGGGAATCCGACAAAGTATTACACCGCCGTTTTTGAAGGCAACGGCCACGTCGTAAGCAACTTGCGTATCCAGTCGTCGCTACGGTTGGATAACGCGGGCTTGTTCGGCGCCGTAAGCGGCGCCGGCACGATCCGCAACGTGGGCTTGCGGGACGTGAACGTGGAGGTGGGTGGCGGCAGTATGCACACGGGGGCGTTGGTGGGTCGTAACGAAGGCAAGGTGGCGGCGAGTTACGTGACAGGCGGCAGGGTAAAGGGTGTTTCCGCGACGGGCGGTCTGGCGGGTGCCAATTATGGCGCGGTATTGGCGAGTTACGCGGCCGTGGGAGTGCACGCGGATGGGCTCCGCTCGGGTGGTCTGATAGGCCGGGCCGCCGCAGGTTCGGTGGTGAGCGCCAGTTACTCGATAGGCAGGGTGACGGGGGGAGCGCACGGCGCAAGCATCTACCGGGGCGGCCTGGTGGGGGGGCGTGATGAAGCCGACGCGGCCGAATACGACGTTCAGGCGAGCTACTTTGACCACGCGCGCAGCGGGCAGAGTTCGTGTTGTGGCGAGAACGAGCCGTCGCCGGATCGGTCGTCCAGGACGTCCATCGAGTTGCGCGCGCCGACGGCGGCCATGGGCATCTACGCCGGTTGGGACCAGTTGGACGTGGACGGCGTGGCGAGCACGGCCATGGGTGTCGTGACGTTGAATGACGACGCGCCGTGGGATTTCGGGAGTCGTTTCGATTATCCGGCGTTGCGCGGTGTAAGCATACGTTATCCCGGCGGCAACACCACGAGTATCCGCGTGCAGCGCCAGAGGCAGCCGTCGGTGCCGGTGGTGATGCTGGCGACGCCGGCCCATATACGCACGACGGAGAGCGACGTGGAGCTTCGGTTCGAGGTGGCTTTGTCGCCTGCTACTGCGGTTATCGGCGAGGACGTAACCATCCATTATCAGGTAAGCGGCACGGCGACGGCGGGTGCCGATTATAGAGACGAGGATGGCGGCATGGTGGTGATGGCCGTGGGCACGACGAGGGCGGTGATACGGTTGCGCCTGTTGGACGACTACGTCATAGAACCGGAGGAGGAGCTGGTGTTGCAGCTGTTGCGTACTCGGGGCGATAGCGTTGCGGTTGCCACGACCCGGTTTTCGACGGTCGTAACGATAGCCAACGACGACAGGTTGGTGGTGGTGGACGCGCGCGTGTATTTGCAGGGTGCGTATGGGGGTTCGCGTGGCATGAGCACCGGATTGATAGACGTTTTGCCGAGGCGACAACCCTATAACGTGGCTCCGTGGAACTACCCGGCGGCGACGACGGTGCCGCACGTCGGGGAGGAGCTCGGATTGAGCGGCGTAACTTCGACGATAGTGGACTGGGTGTTGGTGGAGCTGCGCACCGGCGCGACCGCGGACGCGGCGTTGGCATCGGCGCCGACGACGGGCGGTCGCGCGGCGGGTTTGCTGTTGCGCGACGGTCGTATCGCAGGGATCAACGAGGAGGCGGCGACGGCGGCGGATACGCTGTTCTTGAACGGCGTGCGTTTTGAGACGGAGCTGCCCGAAGGTCAGGAAGTGTACGTGTTGGTTCACCACCGCAACCACCTGTCGGTAATATCCGCGAATGCATTGGCGCCCGGCAGCGAGGGCTGCACCGCCGGCTACTGCGTGGACTTCCGGTTCGCGCAGTCGCACGGGGACGGGCAGGCCGAAGTCGGGCAAGGCACGTATGCGATGTTCGCGGGCGACGTGGATCGCAACGGCGTGATAGACGAGCGAGACGAGGTATTGATCCGCGTGCACAACCTGAGGTCGTTGGGCGCGGGCGCGTACCGCGACCCGGACGCGGCCGGCAATTACGCGGTGGACGCGGATCTGGACTTCGACGGCGAGGTGTTATCCGCCGATCGGTGTTTCATGCTCGCGCCGGGGAACCAGGGTCGGTGCAGGACGTTTTCGGCGCCGTAGGCAACGGGTCGGCATTGCCGAGGTTGCCCCGGTGCCTTTTTCGCGGCGGCCGCAGGAGATGAGCAGTGCCGAGGGTTGCGCGCCGGCGTCGCGGTTCAGGCCATAAGCCGGCGCCGGATCATCCGTGGAGACGCTGGCGGGGGATCCCGAAAGCGCTAAGCCCTGCCGACAATAGGACCTCTGTGCGTTGGAAACAATAGGACATTTCTGCTTTGATTTGACATTCGGGAATCACTCGACGGTGCGCGCGAGTTTCTCGGCAATGCCGAGGCAGTCCTCGGGCGCAAGCGCCAGCAATTCTTTCTCGACCTCGTCGGGCAGCTTCAGCTCGCGGATGCCCGCGGCCAGATCGCGCCTTGTGATTTTCTTTCCGCGCGACAGCGCCTTGACCTTCTCGTAGGCGTCCTCGACCTGGTGTTTGCGCAAAATGGTCTGCACCGCCTCGCCCAACACTTCCGGGTGCGCTGCAAGCTCGGTCGCAAGGTGCCGCGCGTCGGCGTCGAGTTTTTCCAATCCCCGGCACAGGCTGTCCGCGGCGATCAGGTAATGCCCGAACAGGCTGCCGAGCGAGCGCATCACGGTCGAGTCCGACAAATCGCGCTGCCAGCGCGAGATCGGCAGTTTTTCCGAAAGGTGGCGCGCCAGTGCGCAGGCGACACCGAAGTTGCCCTCGGCGTTCTCGAAGTCTATCGGATTGACCTTGTGCGGCATCGTCGAGGAACCGACCTCGCCTGCGACCGCCTGTTGCACAAAGACTCCTAACGCGACGTAACCCCATACGTCGCGGCACAAATCTATCAAAATGCGCGCGCTGTGGGCGACGGCGTCTAGCAGTTCCGCAAGGCAGTCATGCGGTTCGATCTGCGTGGTGCAGCGCGCGGGGTACAGTCCCAGCGACGAAATCCATGCGGCGGTGACGGCGTCCCAATTCACGTCGGGATATGCGACGTAGTGGGCGCCGTAGTTGCCGACCGCGCCGCTCATCTTGGCCGCAATCGGCGCGTTGCGTATGCGTTCGACGGGGCGCCGCAGGCGCTCGCAGAAGACCGCGATCTCCTTGCCCAGGGTCGTAGGCGACGCCGGTTGCCCGTGGGTCCTCGCCAACATCGGCAGCGCCGCGTAGCGCAGCGCCTGCTCCCGCAGCGCCTCCCGCACCGCGTTAAGACGCGGCAGCAGAACGTCGGCACGCGCCTTGGCGAGCATCAGGCCGTAGGCGACCGAGTTGACGTCCTCCGAGGTACAGGCAAAATGGACCAAGTGTTCCGTTTCAGATAGCTCCGGGTCTTTCTTAAGTTTCTCTCTTATGAAATACTCGACCGCCTTGACGTCATGGTTCGTGGATTTTTCCAGCTCCTTGACGCGCGCGCAGTCGTTTTCGTCGAAGTCTGCCGCCAGTGCGTCGAGGCGGCCCCGCGCAGCCTCGGACAACGGCGCCAGATCGCCGACGCCGTCGGTGCGCGCCAGCAGTTTCAGCCACTCGATCTCGACCAGCACGCGGTGGCGGATCAACGCATATTCGCTGAAGATGTCGGCGAGACAGGCGGTTTTGGAGTGGTAGCGCCCGTCTATCGGGGACACGGCGGTGAGTGGCGATAAAGTCATCCGAATCGGGCACACGTGGGCGCCTGCAAGCGGATGATTATACTGCAACCATCCAGAGCCATCCATCCGGAAGAGGACGTGGCGAGAATAGCTGACCGCAACGGCTTTCCTGTGATAATGTTGACGACTACGGGAACGCGGGGACACCGGCCGGCGGCGTGAGGCGCGCGGCATCGGGAATCTCATCAGGAATTCACTTATCCGACAAAGGAAACGACGTGACTTCATATCGCATCGTCAAGGACAGCATGGGCGAGCTGCGCGTGCCGGCGGACAAGTTTTACGGCGCGCAGACGCAGCGCGCGATTGACAATTTTCCCATCAGCGGCCTGCGTATGCAGGATGCGTTTATTCGCGCCCTCGGCCTGATCAAGCTGTGCTGCGCGCGCGCCAACCGGCGCTTGCAACTGCTCGATCCCGAGGTTGCCGAGGCCATCGAGCAGGCCGCGCGCGGCGTCGCCGACGGCGCCTGCAACGACCACTTCCCGGTGGACGTGTTCCAGACCGGATCCGGCACCAGTTTCAACATGAACGCCAACGAGGTCATCGCCCACGTCGCGACCCAGAACACGGGCCTTGCGGTGCACCCGAACGACCACGTGAACCTCGGGCAAAGCTCGAACGACGTCGTGCCGACGGCGATACACGTCGGCGCCTGCCTGCTGATCGAAAGCGCGCTGCTGCCGGCGCTGCTGCACTTGGCCGCGCGCATCGAGGCCAGGATGGAAGACGTTGCCGGCAAGGTCACGACCGGGCGCACCCACCTGATGGACGCGATGCCGGTCGGCCTCGACCAGGAATTGAGCGGCTGGGCGCAGCAGGTCAACTACGGCATACAGCGCATAGACGCCTCGATGCCGCGCCTCAAGGAACTGGCGCAGGGCGGCACCGCGGTCGGCACCGGCGTCAACTGCCACCGCGATTTCCCGAAATTGTTCTGCGAGCTGTTGACACGGGAGACCGGCGTTTCCTTTTGTATCAAGCCGAACCGTTTCGAGGCCTTGAGCGCCCAGGACGCCGCGGTCGAAATGAGCGGCCAACTAAGAACGATCGCGGTGAGTCTGATGAAAATATCGAATGATCTGCGCTGGATGAACTCGGGGCCGCTGGCGGGGCTGGGGGAGATCGCTCTACCGGCGTTGCAGCCCGGCAGCAGCATCATGCCGGGCAAGGTCAACCCGGTGATCCCGGAAGCGGTGGCGATGGTTTGCGCGCAGGTCGTCGGCAACGACGCGACCATAACGCTGGCCGGGCAGTCCGGCAACTTCCAGCTGAACGTAATGCTGCCGATCATCGCCTACAACCTGTTGCAGAGCATAGAATTGTTGGGCGCCGCCGCCAGGGTGCTGGCCGACAAGGCCGTGGACGGCTTCATCGTCAACGACGAGCGCCGCCGGGCGGCGCTCGCGAAGAACCCGATCCTGGTGACCGCGCTGAATCGCCTGATCGGCTATGAGAAGGGTGCCGCCATCGCCAAGAAGGCGTACCGCGAGAAGCGTCCCATCCTTGAGGTCGTGCTCGAGGAGACCGACCTGTCCGAAGCCGAGGCGGCGCGCCTGCTCAATCCGGCGGCCCTGACGCGGCCTGAGCAGCCTGAGTGAGCGGCCTGAGTAAGCGCTCCCGACGAGCGGCGTCTCACGGCGCCCGCCCTAAGCCCCCGTCTATGCCGCCAGCTGCCTCAGCACGTAGGGCAGAATACCGCCGTTGACGAAGTATTCGGCCTCGCGCGGGGTGTCTATGCGTATCCTCGCCGTGAACTTTTTGCGCACGCCGCCGGCGTCGGTGGCGATGATTTCGGCCTCTCCGGCCGCCGCGCCCGGCTCCGCAAGACCGGTTACGTCATAGACTTCCTCGCCGCTGAGACCGAGCGTCTCGGCGCTCTCGCCGTCCTGAAATTGCAGCGGCAGGATGCCCATGCCGACCAGATTCGAGCGGTGAATGCGCTCGAAACTCTCGGCGATGACCGCGCGCACTCCTTGCAGTTTCGGGCCTTTCGCGGCCCAGTCGCGCGATGAACCGCTGCCGTATTCGCGCCCGGCGATGATGATGACCGGCACCGACTCGCTCGCATAGCGCATCGCCGCGTCGTAGATCGTCATCGTATCGCCCGACGGCAGATGGCGCGTGTAGCCGCCCTCGATGGTCGGCACCAGTTTATTGCGCAGGCGGACATTGGCGAAAGTGCCGCGCACCATGACCTCGTGGTTGCCGCGCCGCGAGCCGTACGAATTGAAATCGCCGACGGCGACGCCTTTTTCGCGCAGGTACAACCCCGCCGGGCCGTCCGCCGCAATCGCACCGGCCGGGGAAATATGATCGGTGGTGACCGAGTCGCCCAGATACGCGAGCACGCGCGCGCCGCGCACGTCGTGATCGGCGGTGCGCGCGTCTTGCTGCATTTGCTCGAAGTAGGGCGGGTGGGCGACGTAGGTCGAGTCCGGCCACGGATACAGCAGTTCGGCGTCGTCGCCGTCCATGACGCGCAGGTCGCGCCAGTCGTCGGTGCCGTCGTAGATCGCATCATACACCTTGCGGAATTGCGCCGGCGCCAGCGCCTGCGCCAGCAATGCCTTCAGTTCGGCGTTCGCCGGCCAGATGTCCTTCAAGAACACCGGGGCGCCTTTGTCGTCGTGTCCCAGAGGCTCGGAATACAGGTCTATGCCGACGTTGCCGGCCAGTGCATAGGCGACGACCAGCGGTGGCGACGCCAGGTAGTTCATGCGCACGCTGGCGTGGATGCGGCCCTCGAAGTTGCGGTTGCCGGACAGTACCGCCGCGGCCACCAGGTCGTGTTTCTCGATCGCGGCGGCGATGGCCGGCGACAGCGGGCCGGAGTTGCCGATGCAGGTCGTGCAACCGTAGCCGACGGTGTGAAAGCCCAATGCTTGCAGCGGCGCCATCAGGCCGGCGCCCTCCAGATAGTCGGTTACGACGCGCGATCCCGGGGCGAGCGAGGTCTTTACCCAGGCGGGAACGGCAAGTCCGCGCGCCACCGCGTTTTTTGCGAGCAGCCCGGCGCTTAGCATGACCGAAGGGTTGGAGGTATTCGTGCACGACGTGATCGCGGCTATCGCAACGAAGCCGTCGCGCAGTCCGACGCTGCCGGCGCCGTCGTCCAGTTCGACCGTGACGGCGTCCGCGTTGCGGCCATCGTCGGGGGAGCGCCCGCCGATTTGCTTCAGTTCCTCGTAAAAATGCGCCTTGGCGCGGTTCAGCGGCACCCGATCCTGCGGGCGTCTGGGGCCGGCGATGCTGGGAATGACCCGCGCAAGATCCAGGTGCAGTTCCTCGTCGTAGTCCGGCCGATTCCGATCATCCCTCCACAGGCCCGTCGTTTTCACATAGGTTTCTATCAATGCCACGTGGTCGGGGTCGCGCCCGCTCAGGCGCAGATACGACAGAGTTTCCTCGTCCACCGGGAAGAAGCCACAGGTGGCGCCGTATTCGGGCGCCATGTTGGCGATGGTCGCGCGGTCGCCCAACGACAGATGATCCAGGCCAGGGCCATAGAACTCGACGAACTTGCCGACGACGCCGTGCTCGCGCAGTTGCTCGACCACGACCAACACCAGGTCGGTGGCCGTCGTGCCTTCCGGCAGTTCGCCCGACAGGCGGAAGCCGACGACCTTCGGGATCAGCATCGAGATCGGCTGTCCGAGCAGTGCGGCCTCGGCCTCGATGCCGCCGACGCCCCAGCCGAGGACGCCGGCACCGTTGATCATCGTCGTATGCGAGTCGGTGCCGACCAGCGTGTCGGGGTAGGCCAGCAGGCCGTCGCCGTCGCGCCGGCTGAAGACGACGCGCGCCAGGTATTCGAGATTGACCTGGTGGACGATGCCGGAACCGGGCGGCACGACCTTGAAATTGCTGAACGCCTTCTGCCCCCACTTCAAAAAATTGTAGCGCTCGCGGTTGCGCTCGAACTCGATGCGGGTGTTCAGATCCAACGCCCGCTCGCTGGCGTGGCGATCTACCTGCACCGAATGGTCTATGACCAGTTCCGCGGGTTGCAACGGGTTGATCAGCGCCGGATCCTTGCCCAGCTTGCATATCGCGTCGCGCATCGCGGCCAGGTCGACTACGGCGGGGACTCCGGTGAAATCCTGCATCAGCACCCGCGCCGGGCGAAACGCGATTTCCCGCGGCGCTTGCGCGTCGCCGGGGCGGCGCGCAAGCAGCGCCTCGATGTCGCCGCGCGTGACGGCGTCGCCGTCCTCGTGGCGCAGCAGGTTCTCGAGCAGGACTTTCAGGCAATACGGCAGGCGCGCCGCGTCCGCCAGACGGCTCGCGTCGAAGACGCGGTAACGCTTGCCGCCCGCGACGATTTCCGTTTCGCTACCGAAACTGTCTTTCATGGTGATGGTTTGTGTCAGATATTCTATTCAAGAACTTGTTTTGGCAAGATATAGAGGAAACAAAGGATCGCTTGCAGGCAAGGCGGGTATCCGCCGTCATTCGATAACCGCCCCGCCCAAACATTCCCGCCCGCGATAAAACACGATGGATTGCCCCGGCGTCACGGCCCTTTGCGGCTGCTCGAAGCTTACCTCGAGCGCGTTCTCATCTATTTCGGTAATGATACACGATTGATCGGCTTGGCGGTAGCGTATTTTGCACGCAAGCCGTTCGCCCGGCACCGCCGGGCGAACGGGATCGATCCAGTGCGGCGTGCCCGCGCGCAGAGTTTTTTGGAACAGCAGCGGGTGTCGCTCGCCTTGCACCACGGTCAGCACGTTGTTGCAGACGTCTTTCGAGGCGACGTACCAGGCACGGCCGTCGCCGCCTTTGGCGCCGCCGATACCTAGTCCCTTGCGCTGCCCGATCGTGTAATACCAGCAGCCCCGGTGGCGTCCTATCTCGCGTCCGTTCTCATCCACTATCGCGCCGCTTTCGGGCGGCAGGTACCTCGACAGGAATTCCCGGAACCTCCTTTCGCCTATGAAGCAGATGCCGGTACTGTCCTTGCGGTCGTGGCATCGCAGGCCGTGTCGCCTGGCCGTGTTTCGCACTTCGCGTTTGTGCAGCTCGGCCAGCGGGAACAACGAGCAGGCGAGGCTGTCCTGATCCAACGTATGCAGAAAATAAGATTGGTCTTTGTCGGCGTCCGCGCCCTTGAGCAGCCGGCGGCGGCCGTTTTGCCGCCCTATGCCCGCGTAATGGCCGGTCGCAATCATCGCGCCCCCAAGCTTGCGCGCGTGTTCGGCGAAAGTCTTGAACTTGATTTCGCGGTTGCACAGCACGTCCGGGTTCGGCGTGCGCCCGCGTCGGTGCTCGTCCAGGAAGCGGCAAAATACCTGCTCCCAGTATTCGGCGGCAAAGTTGACCGTGTGCAGCACCAGGTCGAGCGCGTCGGCGACGCCGCGGGCCGAGTCCAGGTCCTCGGCCGCGTGACAGTACTCGTTGTCGTCCTCGTCCCAGTTCTTCATGAACAGCGCCTCCACGTCGCGGCCCTGGCGCTTCAGCAGCAGCGCGCAGACGGCCGAATCCACGCCGCCGGACAGACCGACGATAGTCTTGGCCGTCGTGCTCACCGCCGCCGCGACTTTCCGTGCTCGTTCAAACAGGCGACGGCCGCCAACGGCAAGCGCCGGCCGGCGACGCAATCCTCGATGCAGCGTCTTACCATGGGACTGCGGAAACGCGCCTCGGGCAGGGCACGGATTCGCCCGACGTCGATCCAGTGTGCGCCCAACACGCCGTCGTCGAGCGCCGGCGGATCGTCCGCGATTTGCGCGTCGCCCATAAACGCGACGCGGATATAGGTGTCGCGCGCGCCGGGTTGCCGCCATTGATAGACGCCGACCACGTGCCGCGGCGTGAAATGGTGCGCGGTTTCCTCGAAGGTTTCGCGCACCACGGCCTCGACGAGGCTCTCGTCTTCCTCGAGATGACCGGCGGGCTGGTTGTAGAGCGGCTTGCCGCCGACCTGCTCCTCGACGAGCAGGAAGGAATCGCCCTTGCCGGCGACGGCGGCCACCGTCACGTGCAACGGCCAAGCCATGTTTTTTTGCGCTGCTGCCGCATAATCCCTATAATAATCCATATGAACCGCGCGCGAGCGGCGCGCCATTGACTATGAAACGGAAATTCGTCTTGCAGGGCGCGGGCGAGGACGTCCGCGAACCGGATGACGTGGACGAGGCCGGCGGTATCGCCCTCGCCCCGGCCGCGACCAAGCCGAAGCGTCCGCCGATGTACAAAGTGTTGTTGATCAACGACGATTACACGCCGATGGAGTTCGTCGTCCACATCCTGCAACGTTTCTTCCGCATGAGTCTCGACAAGGCGGTACAGTTGATGCTGGCGATACATACGCAGGGCCGGGGCGTGTGCGGCGTGTTCACGCGCGAGATCGCCGAGACCAAAGTGAGCGCGGTCAACGACTATTCGCGCTCGAACAAGCATCCATTGTTGTGCAAGATGGAACGGGACTGAACCATGTTCGACAAAAATCTTGAACGTACGCTGAATTCGGTGTTCGAGCTTGCCTCGAGAAACCACCACGAATACGTCACCGTCGAGCACCTGCTGCTCGGCCTGATAGACAATCGCGACGCCGCCGAGGTGTTGGGCGCGTGCGGCGTCAACCTGCGTGAACTCGCCTCTGATCTCACCAACTATATCAACAAGTCTACGCCCAGGTTCGAGCCGTCCGACGACGGCGATATCCAACAGACGCGCGCGTTTCAGCGCGTGCTGCAACGCGCCGTGTTTCACGTGCAGTCGGTGTCGCCGACGAACATGGTCAAGGGCGATAACGTGCTGGTCTCGGTCTTCAGCGAACCGGAATCGCAGGCGGTCTATCTGCTCGGCTGCCACAACGTCGAGCGCCTGGACGTCGTCAACTACATCGCGCACGGCATCGCCAGAGAAACCGCAAAAGAGGACGCGGATGGCGCCGTCGGCGGCGAGAGCGGGCGCGAGCGCCAGGCACCGCCGCGACCGCTCGAGCAATTCGCCGAGAACCTGAACGAGAAGGCGCGCGCCGGGCGCATAGACCCGCTGGTCGGGCGCGACGCCGAGATAGACAGAACCATACAGGTGTTGTGCAGGCGCAACAAGAACAATCCGCTGTACGTCGGCGAGCCGGGCGTCGGCAAGACCGCGCTGGCGGAGGGGCTGGCGAAGAAAATCACGGACGGCGAAGTGCCCGAGATGATGAAGGACACGGTCGTCTATCTGCTCGACTTAGGCGCGCTGGTGGCCGGCACCAAGTACCGCGGCGACTTCGAGAAACGCCTGAAGAGGGTGCTGGCGCAGCTGCAGAAGGAGAAAAACGTCATCCTGTTCATCGACGAGATTCACATGCTGATAGGCGCGGGTTCCGCGTCCGGCAGCGCGATGGACGCCTCGACTCTGGTCAAGCCGAAGCTGCAATCCGGAGAACTCAAATGTATCGGCGCCACGACCTACCGCGAATACCGCGCGATCTTCGAGAAAGACCGTGCGCTGGCCAGGCGCTTTCAAAAAATAGACGTCGAGGAGCCGTCGCTCGACGAGACCTATCGCATTTTGCTTGGCTTGAAGGAGCACTACGAGCGCTTTCACAACGTGCGCTACTCGAAGCAGAGTCTGCGCACCGCGGCCGAATTGGCGTCGCGCTATCTGCACGACCGCTTTCTGCCGGACAAGGCGCTCGACCTGGTGGACGAGACCGGCGCCCATCTGCGCATCTGCGCGTCGTCGCAAAGTGCGCGCCCGATAGTGCGCACCAGCCACGTCGAGAACATGGTCGCAAAGATGATGCGCGTGCCGGCCAGGAACGTCACCGGCGACAGCGCAAAGATGCTGCGCACCCTGGAGCGCGACTTGAAGATGGTGATCTTTGGCCAGGATCAGGCGCTGGAGGCGATAGTGGCCACGGTCAAAATGGCGCGCTCCGGATTGGGCGAACCGAACCAGCCGGTCGGTTCGTTCCTGCTGGCAGGACCTACCGGCGTCGGCAAGACCGAGACCGCGCGCCAGCTGGCCGCGAGCACCGGCATGGAACTGGTGCGCTTCGACATGTCCGAATACATGGAGCGGCATACGGTGTCGCGCCTGATCGGCGCGCCGCCGGGCTACGTCGGCTTCGATCAGGGTGGCCTGCTGACCGACGCGGTGCTGAAGTTTCCGCAGGCGGTGGTGTTGCTGGACGAGATGGAAAAGGCGCACCCGGACGTGTTCAACCTGCTGTTGCAGGTCATGGATCACGGCCTGCTGACCGACGCCAACGGGCGCAAGGTGGACTTCCGCCACACGGTGCTGATGATGACGACCAACGCCGGCGCCGAGGAGATGAGCCGCGCCGGCATCGGCTTCACCGATCAGGAGCGGACGCCGGATTGCGCCGAACAGATTAAGAAGGCGTTCGCGCCCGAGTTTCGCAACCGCCTGAGCGCGATCGTGCATTTCAAGCCGCTCGACAAAAACACGATACTGAACGTCGTGGACAAGTTCCTGACCCAGTTCCAGGCGCAATTAGAAAGCAAGCGCGTGCAACTTGCGGTGGACGACAAGGCGCGCGCATGGCTGGTCGAACACGGTTTCGACAAGACGATGGGAGCCAGGCCGATGCGCCGCCTGATAGAGCAGCGGCTGAAGAAACCGCTGCTGGACGATATTCTGTTCGGCAAATTGAAGAAGGGCGGCACCGCCCGTTTCACGCTCGAGAACGGCGACATACGCTACTCCTGCGACGGCGCCCCCCAAACCGCCCCCCGCAAGAAAAGCGCCCCCGTGGAATAACGGCGAGGTCTGCCCCCGGAACGTACGGGGCGCATGCACTAGTCAGCGATAACTCCCATGTATTCTTGTCGCTTTCTACCGCTTGCATTTTTGCAGATACATATGGAATATCGTCTATTGATTATTTTCAGTGCATCAACGGGGGTAGCACAATGAGAATCACGCTGAATATTGACGACGAACTGCTGGCGAAAGCGCAGCGGATGACCGGGATAGCGGAAAAAACGACCCTGGTCAATAAAGGGTTGCGCGCCCTGATCGAGCGCGAAAGCGCCCGACGATTGGCACAACTGGGTGGAACCGAACCCAGACTGCGCCCAATCCCCCGGCGACAATCAAAACCGGCATGATTCCGGCGGACACCTCGATTCGGGTTGGCCACCTGGGTCATGGCGACGGGGGTTATTTCTCGCGGTAGGTGATGCGCCCGCGGGTCAGGTCGTAGGGGCTCATCTCCACGGTGACGCGGTCGCCGGTCAGTATGCGGATATAATGTTTGCGCATCTTGCCCGATATGTGCGCGGTGACGACGTGATCGTTTTCGAGCTTGACCCGAAATACGGTGTTCGGAAGGACTTCGGTGACGATGCCCTTCATCTCGAAATGTTCGCTTTTTGCCATCAATCGCTTTTCGCTGGAAAAGAGCGCACATTATCGGTAATCTGAGTACATAACTCAAGTTATTTCATCATTATCATGACGACGCGGACGTTGGCGGACACCGCCTTTCTGTTTCCGGGACAAGGCTCGCAGCACGTGGGCATGTTGCGCGAACTTGCGGGCGAATACCCCGAAGTGCGCGAGACTTTCACGCGGGCTTCCGAAATCCTTTCGCGCGATCTCTACGCGCTTGCGCTGGAAGGACCTGAGGAGGCGCTGAACAGGACCGTCGACACGCAGCCGGTTATGCTGGCCGCGGGCGTCGCCGTCTGGAGAATCTGGAGGCGCTTAGGCGGCGCCGAGCCGGGCGTCGTCGCCGGCCATAGCTTCGGTGAATATACCGCGCTGGTCTGTGCCGGTGCGCTTGGCTTCGAGGACGCGGTCGCGGTCGCCGCCAAGCGCGGCGAGTTGATGCAGGAGGCGGTCGCCGTCGAGAATGGCGCGATGGCGGCGATCATCGGCCTCGAAGCGCAGGCGGTCGTCTCGTTGTGCGCCGCACTCGGCGACGGGCAGGTCGTCGAGGCCGTCAATTTCAACGCGCCGACGCAGACCGTCATCGCCGGGCACAAGGCGGCGGTCGAACGGGCGATGGCAGCGGCCACAGAGCAGGGCGCGCGCAAATGCATGCTGCTGCCGGTCAGCGTTCCGGCGCACTCGTCGCTGATGCGTCCGGCGGCCAAAAAGTTTGCGGCCTTCCTTGCAACCATCGAGATTAAGGCGCCCGCTTTCAAGGTGCTGCACAATATAGACGCGCAGCCACGTTCGACGCCCGACGGCATACTGCGAGCGTTGGGCGGGCAGCTATGCAATCCGGTGCAATGGGTGCGCACAATCAAACGGATGATCGAGGCCGGCGTCGGGCGCTTCGTTGAATTCGGGCCGGGGCGGGTGCTGACCAACCTCGTCAAACGCATGGACAAAACAGTGGAGACCTGCAACGTGAACGATCCGGCCAGCCTTGCCGACGCGCTTGCGGAGCTTCAATGACCTCGCGTTATACTGGATGAAAAACGAGCTTCCCGCTATAACCCCCTTATATACTGACGGAAAAAAAATGGCAGAACAAGAAAAAGTCGCAAAAATCGCATGGGTTACCGGCGCCTCGCGCGGCATCGGGCGCGCGATTGCACTCGAACTGGGGCGTGGCGGGCTGGAAGTCTATGGCACCGCTACCAGCGAGGCTGGCGCGGGCGCGATCACGGCGGCTTTCGCCGAAGCGGGCGTTGCCGGACAAGGGTTGCAACTGCGGGTGGACGACTCCGACGCGGTCGCGGCGACGGTCGCCGACCTGTCCGCGCGCGGCAAGATGCCCGACGTTCTAGTCAACAACGCCGGCATCACGCGCGACAATCTGCTGCCGCGCATGAGCGAGGAGCAATGGCTCGAAGTCATCAACGTCAATCTGCATTCGGTGTTCCGCTTGTGCAAGGCGTGCGCGCGCCCGATGATGAAAAAACGCTGGGGCCGGATCGTCAACGTCGCCTCGGTGGTCGGCGCCACCGGCAATCCGGGGCAGGCCAACTACGCCGCGGCCAAGGCCGGCATGGTCGCTTTCAGCAAAAGCCTTGCAAAAGAATTGGGAACCCGTAATATCACCGTCAACTGCGTCGCACCCGGCTTTATCGAGACCGACATGGTGCGGGCGCTGCCGGAGAAATACCGGAAGGAAATCATGCACACGATACCCGCGGCGCGCTTCGGCGAGGCCCACGAGGTGGCGAAGCTGGTCTGCTTCCTGGCTTCCGAGGCGGCCGCGTACATCACCGGCGAGACCGTCCATGTCAACGGCGGTATGTACATGGCTTGAAGGCCGCGCGCCTTCGTCCCCATTCAGTGTTTTCAAAGACCCAATACAACAGGAGACAAGAATGAGCAACATCCATGAGCGCGTCCGCAAGATCGTGGCCGAACAACTGAGCGTCGAGGAGGACAAGGTCACCGAGAGCGCCTCCTTCGTAGATGACCTGAACGCGGATTCCCTCGACACGCTCGAGCTGGTGATGGCCCTCGAGGAGGAATTCGAATGCGAGATCCCGGACGAAGAGGCCGAAAAGATCACCACCGTGAAGCAGGCCGTGGACTACATCGAGAAACACACCGACGGTTGAGCGCCCGCGAGACCTCGTGCAAGACAGAAAGGTCGTCGTCACCGGAATCGGCATCGTCTGCCCGCTCGGTTCGCGCATAGGCGACGCGTGGCGGGCGATCACGGCCGGGCGCAGCGGCATACGCAAGATCTCTTCGTTCGACGCCTCCGGCCTGCGCGTGCGGATCGCCGGCTCGGTCGAAGGCTTTGACGCCGACGACTACATCCCGCCGAAGGAGCAGAAGCGCGCTGACCTGTTCATCCACTACGGCATCGGCGCCGCGGTGCAGGCGCTGGAGGATTCGGGCCTCGAAGTCGCCGAGGACAACGCCCACCGTATCGGTGTCGCAATCGGCTCCGGCATCGGCGGCCTGCCGTTCATCGAGGAGAATCACGACGCCTACCACGCCGGCGGCGCGCGCAAGATCTCGCCGTTCTTCGTGCCGGGCAGCATCATCAACATGATCTCCGGCAACCTGTCCATACGCTACGGGATGCGCGGCCCCAACTTCGCGATCGTGTCGGCGTGCGCCACCGGCAACCACAACATCGGCGAAGCGGCGCGCATGATCGCGCGCGGCGACGCCGACGTCATGATCGCGGGCGGCGCCGAGATGGCGACGTCGCTGTTGGGCGTCGGCGGTTTCGCCGCGGCGCGCGCGTTGTGCGCGTCGCACAACGACGATCCCGAGCGCGCGAGCCGTCCGTGGGACAAGGATCGCGACGGCT